>NZ_CP013632.1:0-300000 GCF_001664485.1 Rhizobium sp. N324
AGGTTCGCTGGGCAGCCTGCCGGCGCAACATATATGGTTAACAAAATGTGACGGAAATGAAAGCGGAGATAACTTCTGGTTGGGAGCTTCTTGCTTTTAGATCATGGTGTTAGATGGCTGCGCATGCCGCGAACAGGTCGCCGCGGATACCGCGGCCAGCACCTTCTTGACGAGGCGCGTTACTTCCTGGTCGTTGAGGCCGTCCGGACCAACATCCTTGCCTTGGCCGCGGACGCGGCGGAGCCCCTTTGCAACGGGCGAACTTGATCCAGGTCTCGACCTCGAGCCAGCCAGTCTACCACGCAGCGTGACGAGCAGGCCCTTGTCAAAAATCTCGATACAGCCGCGGCCGCGGTCCAGACCGATGATCTCCGAGCGATGGCAACGGGTGTTTTGCCTGTGAATTTGCGAATAACCGCTCTGCTTCCACCCTGGAAAGACGTGTTGCGTTCGACGCGCGTGTGTTAGGAAGCCCGAACTTAAGATGAGATCCACGGGTGAGGCTCCATGAACGTTGCTCTATACGCGGACTACATTGCCGACCTGAGGGTCTTGTTTGCGGAACTCGATAGGCATCGTGAACGATTTCAGACTTTTAAGGTTCGCCTGGAGTTAGTGGCGGCGGGCGGCCTCATCGTCTACGAGACGAAACGGCGCAAAGGGCTGACGGACAGCATCTATTACGGCCGCTCGGCTGAAACCTCGTCCAACCATCAGATATCGCAGTCCACGGCTTTTTCCGCAATCGACCGGTTTTTCGCTCTTGGTCAGTTCGTGGCATTGGCCGGCGGGATTGATAACCGCGCCGGAGGCGGTAGCGCCTCTGCGCGCGCAGTGGACGCCCAATACCCCCACTGCGCTGTCAATTTTTCCTACCGCAAGAAGGGCCAACCGGTGGCTCGGTCAATGCTGATGGTGTTTATCGATTTTAATGATGAGGCGGATGCTTTGCAGAATCTGTCGACGATCGACGATCTTTCTGCCTTGGTGGCGGAGCGGCCGTACCGCTCGTTTAAGTCCTACGAGTGGAAGTGAAAGCGAGATTGTGGATAGTCGCCGTCTGGTATCGAACGGTGAAATCCGCAAATTACGCTTTCAGTCAGGCTGGGTTCGAAATCATTGCTGCCGGCGCCGCCTTGGCTTGCGGCAGGAGCCAGCCATCACGGATTCGGCTGCCAAATCGACGAATCTCGCATGGCCAATTCTCATGGGCGAGGGCGTGCCGCCAAGCGATAGAGGCCGGGCAGCCAATATGTCGGGTGAATCACGATGTGTCGCAGTTGACGCGAAAGGCTTTTTAACGATACGGCAAGGGCGACGGCGCAAAGGCGAAACCGCCGGTAAGCATAGAAGAGCGAAGCATGGGTTTGAAACGGACGGTGGATGTTTTTCTGGCTTTGATAGCGTCCGCGATCCTGCTCGTCCCAATCCTCACCGTCGCTCTTTGCGTCCGCCTTACCTCGCCGGGACCAATCCTTTATTGGTCAAAACGTGTCGGCCGTTTCAACCAGATCTTCCTGATGCCGAAATTCCGCAGCATGCGCGTCGACACGCCAACGGTCGCCACGCATCTGCTAGACAATCCGGATCGGTTCTTGACACCCATCGGCTCGTTTCTGCGCAAATCGAGCCTCGACGAACTGCCGCAACTCTGGTGTATTCTGGGGGGCAAGATGAGCTTCGTTGGCCCACGGCCGGCGCTCTACAATCAGGATGATCTGATCGAGTTGCGGACGGCCCACGGCGTCAACAAGCTTCTGCCCGGATTGACGGGTTGGGCGCAGATCAACGGCCGCGACGAGTTGCCTGTTCCGGAGAAGGTGAAATTCGACGTCGAATATCTGAAGCGGCGTTCATTCGGCTTCGACATGCGCATCTTGTTTCTGACCGCGGAGAAGGTAATCCGCCGCAAGGGAATACGGCATTAAACCACCTACTTCTGATAGATAAGCCGGTGCGGAAGACCTTGATTTCCGATTATTTCAGTTGCGCTCGTTGCAGAAAGCGACAAGAAGGTGGTTGTCTGTTGATCTGCGAGACGCTGGTAAGCAATGCCCGAAAATTCTCCCTCTGAGACATCGCGCTCCGGATGGTTGTTGGTGCCGATGCAAGCGCTCGTCGCCCCTTTGCTGGCGATGCCGCGGGTTGCAAAACGCGCTCTGGCTTTACTGGTGGATTCCAGCTTTTGTGTTCTGACCATCTGGTTGGCCTATTGCTTCCGGCTCAATGAATTGACGGTTTTGACCGGCGTGCAGTGGTTGCCGGTGTTCGTTTCGCTGTGCATGGCGCTTCCCATCTTCATCGTGATGGGCATGTATCGGGCGATCTTCCGTTATGCCAATCTGGCCGCGTTCATCACTGTGTTAAAGGCGATTGCGATCTACGGCTTCGCCTTCATGACGATATTTACCGCTCTCAGCGTGCCCGGTGTCCCGAGAACCGTCGGCATTCTCCAGCCCTTCCTGCTGTTGATCGGGATCGGGCTGTCGCGGTTGGGTATCCGCTATTGGCTCGGGGATGCCTACCAGCGTATCCTTCACAAGAATATGCTCGCGAAGGTGCTGATCTACGGGGCAGGCAAGGCCGGGCGGCAATTGGCGGCTGCCCTGACGAACAGCGCCGAACTCAACGTCGTCGGCTATCTGGATGACGATCCGCGTCTCAAGGGCGGCGTCATGGGCGGCTTGCCGATCTATGACCCGTCGGATCTTCCGGTGCTTGTCGAAGCCCTTGGCGTGCACAATGTGCTTCTTGCGCTGCCATCTGCCTCCCGGCAGCGGCGCAACGAAATCCTGGAGCATATCCGCAAGGCCAGGGTGAATGTGCGCACATTGCCGGATCTCACGGCGCTTGCTCAGGGGCGGATCGCCGTTTCCGACATTCGTGAGCTGGAGATCGAAGATCTGCTGGGACGGGAAGCGGTCGCGCCGCGCCAGGAGCTGCTCGACAAGGCGATGCGCAACAAGGTGGTGATGGTCACCGGCGCCGGCGGCTCGATCGGCGGCGAGTTATGCCGTCAGATTTTGCGCAACGCGCCTTCCAGCCTGATCCTCCTCGATCAGAACGAGTTTGCGCTTTATAATATCGATGCCGAATTGCGGAAGCTGGCCGAACTCTACGAGCATGAAAATCTGCAGATCGTTCCAATCCTCTGTTCCGTCCGCGATCAGGATCGCATGGAGCATATCATCCAGAGCTGGCGACCGCAGACGCTTTATCATGCCGCCGCCTACAAACATGTGCCGCTTGTCGAACACAATGCCGTCGAAGGCATCAAGAACAACGTCATGGGGACGCTTGTCGCGGCCCGCGCGGCGCATAAATACGGCGTCTCGAATTTCGTGCTGATCAGCACGGATAAGGCCGTGCGTCCGACAAATGTGATGGGTGCCAGCAAGAGGCTGGCGGAGATGGTTCTGCAGGCGCTCGCAGCAGAATCGACGACCGACAGACTGCGGACGAATTTTTCCATGGTCCGCTTCGGAAACGTCCTCGGCTCCTCCGGATCCGTCGTGCCGCTGTTCCGGCAGCAGATCAGGGAAGGCGGCCCCGTTACGCTGACGCATCGTGAGATCACCCGCTATTTCATGACCATTTCGGAAGCCTCGCAGCTGGTCATCCAGGCCGGCGCGATGGGTGAGGGCGGCGATGTTTTCCTGCTCGATATGGGAGAACCCGTTCGCATTGCCGATCTCGCCCGCAAAATGGTGGAGCTGTCCGGGCTGACCGTGCGCGACGAGAACAGTCCCGAAGGGGATATCGAGCTTTCCGTGACCGGTCTCAGGCCCGGCGAGAAGCTCTATGAAGAACTGCTGATCGGCGACAATCCTGAGACAACCGAACATCCCCGGATCATGAAGGCGCGTGAGGATTTGCTGTCCTGGCCGGAGCTTATGAAAAAGCTCAACGCGCTCAATGCGGCATTGGATCGGAACGATATGATCGCTGCCCGTGCAACATTGGCTGAGCTCGTTTCCGGCTATTCGTCAACGGGCGAGGTCTCGGATCTGGCTTTCACCGGCATCGAAACCAATACGGCCGCCTGAACAATCACAGACGTCAAAGCGTATTGTTTTTGTGTTACGCTAGAACCGCTGCACCTCTCCGGGAGACACGCATCAGTTTCGGACGACGGGCGCAAAGCCTGTGCTGCCGCGATCCACGCAAATAAGGGCGACGAGATAAGCGAAGATCGGATCCAGGGCCTTCTGATTGAACATGATGCCGAGGCTGCCCGTTATGACGTAGCTGGTGACGAGCAGGAGAGCGAGCGCAAGGGCCAGATCCCGGCCCGGCCCGGCTTCCTTTCTCCAGGCGCCGATCATAGGCGTAGCGAGCATCAGCGAAAGCGCTGCAATGCCGAAAATGCCGGCGTCGATCCCCGCAGTCAGAAAACCGTTGTGAACATGCGAATAGGTCAGCTGCGGCCTTAGATTATCGGGTAGCTCTGCCAACACCGACGCCATTCGGTTTTGCGGACCATAACCCGTCAACGGGTCCTTGCTGATCGCCGATACCGCGCCTTTGTAAAGGGCGATGCGTGCGCTGAGTGATGTAACCTCGCCGTCGCTGCGTTCGAGCGATACCATATTTTGCTGCAGCGCTTCGATGCGATGAAGGATTTGACCGCTGCCTAGGGCGATAAGTCCCGCAAACAGCAAAGAGCCGGTGATAGCGAGGCTGCGCAAACTCAGATGGAAACTGTGTTTGCGGAAATACCAGAGAAAAATGACGATATGCACGGGAATGACCAGCCAGGCCGAGCGCGTTCCCGAAAGCAGGACGCAGCCCAGACCGGCCGCATATCCCAAGATGGCAATTCGTTGCTCGACACTCTTTGGCGACTGGACGTTGAGAAGCGCAATACCGCCGAAAAGGACGCCTATGATGCCCAGCAGTGCAGCGTTCGAGGTCCCGGCCTCTGCCCTCTCCATCAGGAACATGATCTGCAGCAGACTGAAAAGAAAGGTAACGATCATGCCGATACCTGCGCCGAGGATAAACAGCGGCACGAGGCGGCCATCGGGCGACAGGCGCATTCGCGGCAATAACAGCCACACCGAAAAGAAAGGCAGCAGCCGGAATATCCAGCTCAGTTCTTCGGAGTAGGGTGGATTGACGAAGATGCTCGCGATCATCACCAGCGGGTAGATCGTCATGCCAATTGCGACCAGCCGGTCGGATTTCGACAGGCTCAAGGTCAGGCCGCCCGTCGCCAGACAGTAGAGGCCCCACACCATCGATCCGAGAAGGATGAACAAGTTGAAGTTCGGCGAAAGTCCGGGAAGGATTGCAAAGAGAAAGACCGCGATGCGGTTATTCCGATCGCGTGCGCTTCCCGCCCCATTTTCGGGATAGAGCACTGCTATCTTCAGTTGTCTGAGGTATTTCACTTGCCGATCCTGACCATGCTTATGTCGTCTCGCTAAGGATCGTAATCACGCCTGTCAAGCGGGGGATTGCGCGCAATCTATGGCTTTAACTGTCGTGGTATTCCAGCAACAGGATCTATGGATGGACGCAGTTCTATGAAATGGCGGAATGCGGGAAAAGGTCAGATTCAGCCATCGACACGTCTGAGGTGTAGCTTTGGTCGTCGAACTTATCGTTGCATAGGCTGGCTGAGCGCAACATCACGCTCGAGGATCGACAGGCTGCGAAGCGTTGACGGAGATGATGCGATAGGCCGCATGGAGACCACCGGCTTATATGGCGTCGCCGCTGTTAAAGTGACACCGCTAGCGCCAATACCGGCGTGTCGTATTTTCGGGCGACGATTGACCGAGGAGATAGCCGAAGCCGAATGCCAGAATGCCGGTGGCGAGCAACAATGCGCTTGCAGTATGCGGGTGATCCCTGACGCCGGAAGCGACCGCATAGGCCTCGCGCTTCATTCCATCGGCGGCCAATTTCGCGGCTTTGGTCAACCCTTCCGGCGGCTCGGCCGGTGTTCCCGTGAAGCCGGCGTTCAAGCTTTGTTTGTCGGCCATGTCGAGACCTTTCCTGAAGTTTGCTCGAGGCGGTAGTTCAGCTCTGCTCGCGCGTGCCGGGGGAGGCTTCGCGCTGGTCGGCATCTTCCAAATCCGTTTTGACGAGGAATGCATCGGTATGTTCGCGCGAGGCCTCTCGCAGTGCCGCGAGATTTACAGGATTGCCGGCCTCGCTCTGCGCATCGAGTTCATGCTCGGCCAAGGTCCAGTGATGCCGGTGCTGGCCTTTCGGCCTGCCTTGCTTTTCCCATAGAGAATATGCCCTTTTTCGAATTTCCTCCTCGCGGATGGCTGCCGGCAACCCGCCGCTTTGCCTATCGGTTTCGTTTGCGGCCTGGCGAGCTCTCTTCAGTCGGCCCGTAGATGGAAATTCCGGCCGAGCCTTGTCCGCCTTGGTTTCGCTTGTCTTGCGTCGTGCTGGGTTTTTCATGAGCGTCTCCTCGGGGATTTCAACCAACCCGGCCGATCTAAGTTCCAAACAAAGAGCATCGTGGAACCTCGCCGGCACATGTTGGCAAGTCGAGACAGCTGGTATATTAGTATGCCAAATAGTCGCACTCTCCTGGTATCGTTATGCCGCAGGCATCAGAAACCGAAGTTTTGGTCGTCCCATCGCCAGCAATCGGCGGCAGGCTGCGGCGGGTCACCACGGCCGGCGCCATTTATGAGCGGTTGCATGCCAATATCGTCTCGCTGCGGATGCCACCTGGCATGGCACTGCAGGAAAAACGCATCGCCGACGATTTTGGCGTCAGCCGCACGCCGGTGCGTGAGGCGCTGCTCAGGCTTTCCGAAGGCGGACTGGTCGACATTTACCCGCAGTCGGGCACCGTCGTGTCGCGCGTGCCGGTTTCCGCGATTCCCGAGGCGGTCGTCGTGCGCAAGGCGCTCGAAGGCACGACGGTCGAGACCGCTGCGCGGCTCGCCACCGCTGCCGACATCGCCCGTCTCGATGCCATTATCACCCGTCAGCGATCGCACGCCGCGACCGGCAATGCCGCGAGCTTCCATGAAGAAGACGAGAGCTTTCACGAGGCGATCGCACAAATATCGGGATATCCCGGAATCTGGGTGATCCTGAAGACGGTCAAGGTGCAGATCGACCGGGCGCGGCGGCTGACACTGCCGGTGCTCGGGCGGATGGACAATGTGGTGCACGAACATATGATCATTCGCGATGCGCTCGCCGCCCATGATGCGGTGGCTGCACGTGATGCGATGATCCATCATCTGAGCGCCGTCATTCCCGATGTCGACGAGCTGCGCTCGCGTTACCCCGATTATTTCTGCTGACGGCAGGGACATGAACCGAAAAAACAAGGGAAGGAAGAAGCATGCGGCAAGGTTGGAGATGGTTCGGACCGGAAGCGCCGGTGACGCTGGATGAGGTCCGCCAGACGGGCGCGACGAATATCGTCTCTTCGCTGCATCAGGTGCCGATCGGCAGGGCATGGACGGAAAAGGAAGTGCGCGAGCGCCAGTCGCTGATCGAGACGACGCCTGGCGACCGGTCGGCCCTCGTCTGGTCGGTGGTCGAGAGCATCCCGATTCCCGACGCGGTCAAGCGCAAAGGCGGGGAGGCGAGGGCCGAAATCGAGGCGTGGATCGCCAGTCTCGAAGCGGTCGCCGCCTGCGGCATTCCGATCGTCTGCTACAATTTCATGCCGGTGGTCGACTGGACCCGCACCGAACTCGATTTCGTGACGCCGACCGGCGCCACCGCCATGCGCTTCGATCACGAGCGCTTCGCGGCCTTCGACCTCTTCGTTCTGGAACGGCCGGATGCCGCCCAGCAATATTCCGCGGAAGACCGCGAACGGGCCCGTCTCGTCTTCGAGGCGATGTCGGAAGAGGAGATCGCCGAGATCACCCGGATCATCACCTCGGCTTTGCCCGGTTCGACCACCGAGCCTCTGACCATCCCGGCCTTCCGGGAAAAGCTGGTCGCCTATAGCGGTATCGACGCCGCAAGGCTGCGCCGGCATCTGATCGAATTCCTGGAGGCGGTGACGCCGGCTGCCGAAGCCCGCGGCGTCAAGCTGACGCTGCATCCGGATGATCCGCCGCGTTCGTTGTTCGGCCTTCCCCGCATCGCCTCGACGGCCGATGATTATGCTGCTCTCTTCGATGCGGTGCCGTCGCCGGCGAACGGCATGTGTTACTGCACCGGCAGCCTCGGCGTGCGCGCCGAGAACGACCTGCCGGCGATCGCTCGGCGCTTCGCCTCGCGCATCCACTTCGCCCATCTGCGCGCCACGACACGCGAGGGCGACGGCCGGACCTTCCATGAAAGCGCCCACCTGGAGGGAGACGTCGACATGGTCGCGGTGCTCAGGGAACTGGTGGCGGAAGATAAGCGCCGCAGTGGCGAAGACACCATCGTCTTCCGCTCCGACCATGGCCACCGCATGCTCGACGATCTCGATAAGACCGTCACTCCCGGCTACCCGGCCATAGGCCGCATGCGCGGCCTCGCCGAACTGCGCGGCATCCTGCATGCGCTGGGCGCGCCGCCGAACTGAGGGCGTTCACGCGGTTTCGTCGATACCTTCGTCGTCATCGGCGTGGTTCTTGACATTGCTGCCGTCGCCCTGCTGCTCACTCAGACGCGGCGGGCTGGCGCCGGCGTCGCCGACAGTTGCAAAAACTGCGCCGGAGAAAAGCCTCGCGCTCTGTTGGGCGCGCGGCCTTCTATTGTAAAATCTCGACGGTAAAGGCGAAGCGAGCGACCGCGCCCGGTGCCAGGACCGTCGTCGATGGCCGCTTCGAAAGCTCGCTCGAACGTCCCGCTTCCGCGGCCGTTCCATGCCAAGGCTCGATGCAGAGGAAGGGCGCGCCCGGTTTGGTCCACAGGGCAAGATTGGGCAGATTTTCGAACCGGAACTGCATGGTCGGCCCGCCTTCGGCGGCATACGTTAAGCCTTCGCCCGCCCCACTGGGAAAGATCATCGCATCCTGCTCGAACATTGCGTGATCGAGCACCAGCCGACCGGCCTCGAATGGCGAGGGCAGCGGCGCGGGATTGATCAGGCCACCCTGCAGCCGTACGAGCGGCGGCTCGCCCTTATTGTCGAGAGCAACGACATGGGCGCGCCCGGCAGCACCCGGTAGCGGCCAGGCAAAGGCCGAATGGAATCCGAGGCCGAACGGCATCGCCCGCTGATCGCGGTTGGTGACCTCTGCCGTCACCCTAAGCGCGCGGCCCTCGATCGCATGGGTCATCGCCAGCTGAAAGTCGAATGGGTAAACCGCCTGGGTGGCCGGCGAGGCGAGCAACTCGTATCGGCACATCGTCGCGGTGGATGCGGCAAGCGCGAATTCGCTGCGGCGGGCAAAACCATGCTGAGCCATCGGATAGATCGTGCCGTCGATTGCTACCTTGTCGTCCGGCGCCTTGCCGACGATCGGAAAGAGGATCGGCGACCGGCCGCTCCAGAAGGCTGCATCCCCCGTCCACAGCCACGAGCCTCCGTCGCGGGTGGTGAGCGCCTGCATCTCGGCGCCGAGTGAGGAGACGTTGACGGTGAGATGCTGGTTGCCAATCCGGATTAAGCCTGACATCACTATTCCCTTTCGCCTGGTTCGGCACCAAAGCCATATCTTTCCGCGCCGTTGGTTTCCACTCAATAGGTACGGGGAGGCCTCCCGTCACTGCGCGTTATTTCCGCATCGCGCCCAATCTCGCGATCACTTCATTCGGGATGCCGTAGCGCTGAATGGCGTCGCGGTTGTTCCGCAGCCCGCAGATCTCTCGCTGGATGAAGAAGGCCCAGACGGCGTCGGAGGCTGCATTGAGAAGGGTCTCGCGTTCTCCGGCACTCTGGCGGTCAGCGGTCCAGGCCTTGAGCGCGGCAAGTGCTGTCTCCACCTTCAGTCCGTGACGCCCGAGCGCATCGGCGCGTTCCGACATCAGCTCGTATTCGAGGACGTTGAAGCCGTTTCTGTCTTGCTCGGATTGTCTGAAGGACTGCGGCGGACGAACGCTCATTGGCACAGGTCTCCGTTGGCGCGAGCCGCAATATTATCCAAATCAAACGTGCAGATCGAGAGGGTCCGAAACGGGACTATCCCCCGATTTCCCCGCATGGCATAAGCGCGCCAAAATCTCTTTCCCAGGCTCCCACGCACACCATGATTCGTATCGAGAATATCAGCAAGCAGCTCAGCCACCGCATCCTCTTCATCGAGGCATCCGCAGCGCTCAACAGAGGCGAAAAGATCGGTCTCGTCGGCCCGAACGGCGCCGGCAAGACGACGATCTTCCGGATGATCAACGGTGAGGAACAGCCCGACGAAGGGCAGGTCTCCTGTGAGAAGGGCGTCACCATCGGTTACTTCAACCAGGATGTCGGCGAGATGGCGGGCCACAGCGCCGTCGCCGAGGTCATGAACGGCGCCGGCCCGGTCAGCGTCGTTGCCGAGCAATTGCGTGAGCTCGAGGCGGCCATGGCCGATCCCGAGCAGGCCGACGATATGGAGGGGATCATCGAGCGTTATGGCGAAGTGCAGGCGCGCTACGAAGAGCTGGACGGTTACGCGCTCGAAGGGCGTGCCCGCGAAGTGCTCGCCGGTCTGAGCTTCAGCCAGGAGATGATGGACGCCGATGTCGGCGCGCTGTCTGGCGGTTGGAAGATGCGCGTGGCGCTCGCCCGCATCCTGCTCATGCGCCCCGATGTCATGCTGCTCGACGAGCCGAGCAACCATCTGGATCTCGAAAGCCTGATCTGGCTGGAGGAGTTCCTGAAGGGTTATGAAGGCGCGCTGCTGATGACCTCGCACGACCGCGAGTTCATGAACCGCATCATCACCAAGATCATCGAGATCGACGGCGGCACATTGACGACCTATTCGGGCGATTACGAATTCTACGAGCAGCAGCGGGCGCAGAACGAAAAGCAGCAGCAGGCCCAGTTCGAACGCCAGCAGGCAATGCTCGCCAAGGAAATCAAGTTCATCGAGCGGTTCAAGGCGCGCGCCTCGCACGCCTCGCAGGTGCAGAGCCGCGTCAAGAAGCTGGAGAAGATCGACCGGGTGGAGCCGCCCAAGCGCCGTCAATCAGTTTCCTTCGAATTCCAGCCGGCGCCGCGATCCGGCGAGGACGTGGTCAGCCTGAAGAACGTGCACAAGAAATACGGCAGCCGAAGCATCTATGAAGGGCTGGATTTCATGGTGCGGCGCCGGGAACGCTGGTGCATCATGGGCATCAACGGCGCCGGCAAGTCGACACTGCTGAAGCTGGTGACGGGTACCGCCGAGCCTGATGAAGGCAGCGTCGCTCTCGGCGCCAGCGTCAAGATGGGCTATTTCGCCCAGCATGCCATGGATATTCTCGACGGCGAGCACACCGTCTTCCAATCGCTGGAAGACCGGTTTCCCCAGGCGGGGCAGGGGCCTTTGCGGGCGCTCGCCGGATGTTTCGGCTTCTCCGGCGACGATGTTGAGAAGCGGTGCCGCGTGCTCTCCGGCGGCGAGAAGGCGCGGCTGGTCATGGCGATGATGCTGTTCGACCCGCCGAACCTGCTGGTGCTCGACGAGCCGACGAACCATCTCGACCTCGACACCAAGGAGATGCTGATTAAGGCGCTGTCGCAATATGAGGGCACGATGCTGTTCGTCTCGCACGACCGGCATTTCCTCGCCGCACTCTCCAACCGGGTGCTGGAGCTGACGCCTGACGGCATCCATCAATATGGCGGCGGCTACACGGAATATGTGGCGCGCACCGGCCACGAGGCGCCGGGTCTCAGGAGCTGACGATTATTTTTGTGCGGCATGTCGAAACCGTCGGCGTCGAAGTGACCAGCAAAGAGCCTGCCGTCGAGGCCGGGAGGTCGCGCAGGCGCTGCGCCAAACGTTGCATCGAAGGCCTTGGCGGGCCGCATCCTGCGCGTGAGGGGCGGATTCGGTGGCTGTTGCCACGATGATGACCAAATTCCGTGGTGTTCGGAGCCCTCTTCATGCAATCGGGGACGGGCGCAACAGCATGGACTGGATCAATCGCTATATCGATCAGCCGCTACTGCACGGTGCGGCGGGCTTGCTGCGGAGCTGGCATCTCCGCACGCGGCAACCGCCGGAACTGCTGGAGCCGACGTGGAATCTCGTCGTGCTCTCCTTTCTCCTGATCGCGAGTGGGCAGGTCCTGGCCGGCAAACCTTTCGCGCTCGGTGTTGCGGCGCTGATCATGCTGGCGCTGCCGTCCGCGCGAAAACTGCTTTCGGCGGTGAAGGCGCCGGGAGGCGGTTATGGCGCCCGGGAATACAAGTCGCTGAGAGCGCGTGCCATCGCCAAACGTGAGGCGGAGTGGTCGGTGCGGATCATCGTCCTATTTTCCTCCGCCTGCCTTCCCTTCATTGCCCGAATCGACGATCCGGCGGGAGCTTGTTTCATGCTGGGGGCAAGCATCTGGTTCGTCCTGACCGGGCCGCTCAAGGCCTATCTCGATGCCGCCGAACCTCCCGAGCCGAATGAAGGCGACCGGACGTTCAGCGGCGCCTTTCATTTCGGCTGAACAAGGCCGATGTGACGTCGTTTCCGCCGGCTTTGAGAGGGACAGGGAACCAAATGGCGGGCGCCTCCGTTATGTGAGCAGCAACGTAAAAGGAGATTGCGATGCTTTATTACGCTCTGGTGTTTCTCGTTGTGGCCTTGATAGCCGGCGTCCTCGGATTTGGCGGTATAGCAGGAGCTTCAGCTTCCATTGCCCAGGTTCTGTTCTTCATTTTCCTGGTGCTGTTCGTGGTGTCGCTCGTCATGCGCTTTATGCGAAGAGTATAGCGCGGACAGGTCAAGTATAAAAACCCGGCGAACACATCGCCGGGTTTTTCTTTGTTGCCGTGTTTGACGTCTCACCGCGCACGGTTCGTCCCGGTTGCGGTCGGCATTGACGACATCCGCATGCCCCTCCGCATGAATGCCGCCGGCACAGAGGTGACGTCAAGATCGTGCTTTTCCGGCAACCATTCCTGACAACATCTTGAAATAACCGGATGGCGCGAATTAGTGCCTTCGAAATGTCCCATTGGGGGCTGAACCGTAAACTTGTTTGTCGCTTGCGCCTCCCATGCGCTTTGACATGCGATGCGAAAAAGGTGCCGGGTCGGATCGTTTTGCGGTTCCGTCCGTTATCTGTTGCCGAATCTGGTGGCGAGTAGCCGGGTATGCTCCCGTCACGATTTGAGAAGGAGAGACTTATGAAGAAAATTCTTGCGACGGCGTTCGCCGCGGTATCTTTGACGCTGGTCGGCGCTGGGGCGGTCAACGCCGCCGACCCGGTCACCAAGACATATGAAGAGCCGGACCTGCGCAATGGCGTCAAGATCGGTTATCTCACCTGCGATATCGGCGGCGGTACGGGTTATGTGCTCGGTTCCTCCAAGGAGGCCGATTGCATCTTCCAGTCGACCGTCGGCAATGAGCTTTCGGATCGTTATACCGGCGAAGTGAGAAAACTCGGCATCGACCTTGGCTTCACCACGCGCAGCCGCCTGATCTGGGCCGTGTTCGCGCCGACGGCCGGTTATCACCGCGGATCGCTCGCCGGCCTCTATGTCGGCGCCACCGCCGAGGCGACGCTCGGCGCCGGTGTCGGCGCCAATCTCCTGGTTGGCGGCACCTCCGGCTCGATCCATCTGCAGACAGTCAGCCTGACCGGCCAGCTTGGCCTGAACGTCGCGGCCGGTAGTGCATCGATGACGCTGACAGCCGACAATTGATATGCCTTTGGCGCCCCTGCCGCGACGCGGCAGGGGCGCCACCCATCCGAAGGGCGTTTCACGCCGCAACATGCCCCGGCCGGTCACGACAGATGGATATTCGAATGGCAACGCCCGGCGAGGACGATATCCTGGTGGGGCATTATCTGAAGATCTGGGACAGCTACGGCACGTTGTCGGAACATTACAGGCCCGATGCGGCGGCGTGGATCTGTCTTTCATCAGAACCGGGCGCGCGGAGCGGCGTCTGACCTCGTTCCTTGCCGTCGTCGACGGTGAAATCGCCGGTTCCGCATCCTGCCAGCTGCATCAATCGCCGTTTCCGGAGGTCATCCGGGAAGAGCAGCGGCTGCACGACCGCCGTCATCCACGCTTCGGACGCCGGTGAGCCGGTCTACCGGGCCGCTGGTTTCGAACTGGCCAAAGAAATGCGCCCGCAGTTTCCGGCAGAGTAACGAAGGGCGATGGCCGAAGCGCCGACGGGCATCTTCCGCTTACGTTTTTGCCCGGCCGGGTGCGATAAAGGCGGCGATCGTCGCCTCGTCATGGCCGGCCTCGCGCAGGAAGCGGCCGGCAAATTCGATGGCAGGACTTCTGAGCGCATCGTCCGGTCGGATCAGATGAAAGGCCACATGATAATCGAGTGTCCGATCCGAGACGGCGACGACGCGCCCGGCGGCGAGCGCCGCGTCCGATAGCGGCGGCCGGGCGAGCGCGATGCCCAGCCCTTGGGCACAGGCATCGATCACCAGATTGTAATCCTCGAAGCGGCGATCGTGGCCGCGCGGCGTATAGTCGATGCCCTCGCGGGCAAGCCAGCGGCGCCAGCCTTCGATATTGGAATCGTGCAGGATCGGCAGGTCGAGCAGCGAAAGAGCGTCGGAGCGCTCGCCGAGCCGGTCTGCGAGCGCCGGGGCGGCGATCGGAAAGGATTTCTCCTGCCAGAGCGGCAGGGCGCGTACGCCGGCCCACGGTCCCTTGCCGCAGCGGATGGCAAGCTCGGTGCCTTCGCCGAAATCCGCCAGCCGGTGTTCGAGCGTCACCTCGACATGCAGCTCGTTTCCTTCAAGCTTCGCCAGACGCTGAAACAGCCATAAGGAGGCGACGGAGGGCGTCACCGACAGGCGCACCACCGCCTTGTTGCGGCGAGGCAGCCAGCGCTCGCCGCTATTGCCGAGCAGCGAAAGCGCTTCCTCCGCCCGCGCGAAAAACCGCATGCCCTCCGGCGTCAGGCGCACGCCTCTGGCTTCGCGGGCAAACAGGCGCACCCCCATCCAGCGCTCGAGGCGCGAGACTTGCCGCGACACCGCGCCATGGGTAATGCCGCTTTCCTCGGCCGCGGCGGAAAACGATCCGAGCCGGGCGGCGCGGGCAAAGGTTTCGAGGGTATCGAGCGGTGGCAGCACCGGTGAGCTGTGAACCATAGGCACATTTGATCATCGATTGCGATGCTTTTCAAGCACGCATCGTCGGCTTAATCCTTAAGCAAAAGCACAAATGGAGGCGACAATGAGCATGGCGGCAAGCGCACCGGTTTCGGCCAAGGAGCAGGGCAGGTTCGATATGGTGGCCTTTGCGGCGATCGTCGTCACTATCCTCTTCTGGGCATCCTCCTTCGTGGTGATCCGCATCTGCCTCGGGCCGCTGACGCCGATCGAGCTGGCGACAGCGCGTTATGTGGCAGCCGGCGCCATCGCACTGGTCTACCTCGTGAGCTATCGGCCGTTGCCGGAAAAACGCGATGTCGTCCGCCTCTCCGTCGCCGCGGTGCTTTTCATTGCCGCTTACGCGGTTCTCTTGAACACCGGTGAGCAGACCGTTGCGGCAGGGCCGGCGAGCTTCATCATCAACACCATGCCGGTCTTTACCGCCCTCATCGCCACCTTCGCGCTCGGCGAGCGCTTCGGCCGCTGGGGCTGGGCGGGCACAGTGGTGTCCTTCAGCGGCGTAGCGCTGATTGCGGTTGCCTCCGACGGCGGCTTCAAACTCGATCCGAATGCCATTCTCATCCTCGGCGCAGCCCTTTGCTCGGCGATCGCCAGCGTGCTGCAGAAGCCGTTGCTCGGCCGGATGCCGGCGCTTGCCGTCACCGCCTGGATCCTGCTAATCGGTTCCGTGCCGCTGCTTCCGGCTGTGCCGGCGACAATCCAGGCGCTGGCCGCCGCCCCGGCGGAAGTGAACTGGGGCGTTGCCTATCTGGTCATCTTCCCGACGGCGATCGGCTACCTCACCTGGGCGATCGCGCTGAAGCGGCTGACGGCAGCCCGCGCTTCGAACTTTCTCTATGGCGTCCCGCCGGTCGCCACGCTGATCGGTTTCCTGTGGCTGGGTGAGACGCCGACGGCACTTGGCGCAGTCGGCGGCGTCATGGCGATCCTCGGTGTGCTCGTCGTCAATGTGATGCGGAAGCGATAGAGGCAAATTCGCCTGAAAAGGTGATCAGGTCTGCCCACCAGATCTTCCCGCCCGGGAAGCCGACACAAGCGTAGACACCAGGCGCTGCGTCACGCCTTCGGAAGGTCAGGGTTCGCCTTCCGCCACAGCCGGCCGCGCACGACGATGTAACGGCCGCCTGGTGTCTCGAGGAAGGGGTGCTTCTTCTTCAAGAAGATCCATTCCGCGTTGGCACGTCGACCCTTTGTAGCCGGAAAAAGTATCGTCGCTCATCGCCCTCGACGACCATCATCCCGGCGAGTTCATCGTCTTTAATCCAGCGGAAATAGTCGACGATCGGCCGGCGATCATAGACCATGGCGGCTGTTTCTCCGCCATCGATCATCCGAAGTTTGAAGGACGCCGTCGTTCCGCGTGCGCGGAAAACCTTCTGCATGTAGGAGAGCCAGTTGCGAGCGACGAACGTTCGGCCAAATGGGGCAAACAGGATCGTCATTCTGATCGGGATCAGGGCAGGGTCTAACGGAACAAGGCGACCGGGCTTCCACTGGAAGAGCAGCGCGTCTGCACTGAGATCGGCATGAAAGCGCTTGCCAAACCATTGAAGGTTTTCCAGCACGCCATCAAGCGGATGCCCAGACGGGATTCCGACACCACGCCAAAGGCCGATCATTTCGGCGGGCAACACAGGATCGAGAGCGTCGAACCAGGCGCGGCAACATGGCTGGCTATCGATCGTCGAGCCCTGCGCCATCATTTCGAACTCCACGGGTGAGCGAGCCGGACAGGTGGGGGTGCTCGTCTGCCATTTCGTTGGCCCCAGCGAGAAACCGGAAAAATCGCTGGGTTCACCATCCCTGTCGCGTCCGGTTGACACGGCTCACTCTCGACAAGGGGAATGTCGATCCGTCGGAATAGTTCCGGGCGAAGGAGCGGGGAGAGAGCGGCGCCTTGAAAGGAAGACCTTGTCCACTTATATACTGCTGGTCGGCATTGCTGAGGAGCGCAGAATTTCTGCCGCTCGCGCTGTCGCACCCGCTTCTTACTTTTGACCACGGATGTACTGGCACCAGGAGATAGCGGGATGAGGAAGGTCGGTGCGGTTTCGCCCCGGCCTTTTTTCGTTTGGGGCAGGGCATCGGCCTCGCCACCGCGCTCCAGGGCAGTTCGAGCCACTGCGTCGCCCTGTGATACCAGACCTAGCGGAGCAGCCCGTCCCGTCCAAACTCCTCCCAACCCCGCAGGTCAGCCTCCACGTCTTCGGTGACGTCTCGCGACGCCGCAGTCGCCTTGCCGTCCTTCTTTAGTGAACGCGTCAGCTTCGCCCTGTAGGCCGCCCTCCGCCTGTTCTCCGCGGCAGCCGTGGCGTCCTCTTCACGCCACTCTTCGGCAGCGCCCCGGTCGAGCAGTTCCTCAACCATCCGCGCTTCGAAGACGTGGAAGGTGATCTGCCTGGCGCGGCCGCGAAGTTTGACCGTCCGCGTCCCGGCGCTGGGTAAACGACCGTCCTCCAGCCAGCGACGCCTCTCGGCCGTTGAGATCGCGAGGATGTCCTCGATTTCGCGCGGGATCACCGGCAGGTTTTCGATGCCATTGAGCGACTTCGCGATGACTGCCGAGGCACGACGGAACTCGCTCTCCGAGCTTCCAGGCATCGACAACGTTAATACCCTCCCGCTGATGTCGAGCGATTTTCGGACAGACGACGGGAGGCGCGCACGGATTTCCAAGAGGATTCCCTTGGCGCGCACTGAAGACCCCAGGGTGGCCGCGGGCCGTAGCGCCCACCTTTCCACGAGGGCAGAAGCGTCATTCTTCTTGTCTTTGGCCATCCGCACATAGATGGGGTCGGGGCGAAGCCCCGTCAACGGCCACGGCATTGCCGGCTCCGCGCCATGCGCAGTTGGGCGACTGCCTCGCTCCAGCGCCACTCTAACCGCGATTTTCGTGTCTGCCAAAACGTTCATCGGTGGTGAAACTACTGACGTTGCTGTGAAGATCGTTGCTCCGTTTTCAGCCTTTAAGAGGTGCTTGTTGGGTCCAACACACCAACTCGAAAAATTTTTTGAAGGCGATCTTGAAACCAAAAATATTGAAAACCAAATCGAAGCCGTCGGCAGCCCAGAAGGGGGCCGAAAGCCGGGGACGCAGGTTTCCGCCGCGTTCCTTCCATCTCGCTTCTAGGAGGTTTTGGTCATGAGAACCGAGTTTGACTTTGCACCGCTCTATCGGTCCAGCATTGGCTTCGATCGTGTTTTTTCGCTGCTCAACAATCCGCAGCGCCTACAGGCCGTCGAGGCCTGGCCGCCCTACGACATTCTGAAGGTCGGTGACAACGAGTACCGCATTGTCATGGCGGTCGCCGGCTTCGAGGATGGCGATCTCGACATTACGCAGGAACGCAACGTGCTTGTCGTCAAGGGCGGTAAAGCCGATGACGCCAAAGCGGAATACTTGCACCGCGGTATCGCCACGCGGGGCTTCGAGCGCCGCTTCGAGCTTGCGGATCATGTGAGCGTGGAAAACGCTTCGCTGAAGAACGGTCTGCTGCACATCGCGCTCAAGCGCGAGATTCCGGAGGCGATGAAGCCACGCAAGATCGCCATTGGCGATGGCGCGCCGACACAGGTGCCGCTGCAGATCGAAGGTGAGAAGCAGGTCGCGTAAGCGTCGATCGTAGAGGCGCAGGCGACGCTTGCAGCGTCGCCTGCGGAAAACGATGAAAGCATTCGATTCCGATAAGCCAGATTACTTCGGCGCTGCCGACCTGCGTATCTGCCAAAGCGTCTTCGACATCGTCGCTTCAGAAGCGGGAGTGGAGCCGACGTCCGAGGAGGGCGAGCGCATCGCCGCCATTCTCGTGCAGCTCTATCGTCAAGGAGTGAAAGAGCCGGACCGGCTGCGGGTCGTAGTCGAGTCCGCCCGCGGCATTCGTATTTCAAAAGCTGCGTAAGGGGTGGACGCTGCACGACAGCGGCGTCCTTCGCCTCGCCTCTTCATATCCTCGCGATCCCGAAGGCGTTTTGCACCCTGACAGGGTTGAATTTTGCTGGCGGTCGAGAAGTCGGAGCCTCGCACGACCAGAATTTCCGGTGGTCAGTGAAAACGAACGAAGCGATACCAGTTACAGATAGCCATTGCGCAAGCGTTCGCTTTCTTTAAAACGAAAGCAGATCGAAAGGCGCGCCGATGTTCTTGACCGACCGACAGACTGAAATCGTGGCGATTGCGAAATCGAGCGGCAGGGTTCTGGTCGAAGAGCTCGCCTCCCGCTTTTCGGTGACGCCGCAGACGATCCGCAAGGATCTGAATGATCTCTGCGATGCGCAGGTGCTGACGCGCATCCATGGCGGCGCCACATTCCCGAGCGGCACCGAGAACGTCAAATACGAGGCGCGCCGCCAGATCGCCGCTTCCGAGAAACAGGCGATCGGCATGGCTGCGGTCGAGCTGATCCCCAGCGGAGCCTCGCTCTTCATTAACATCGGCACGACGACCGAGGCGGTTGGCGAGGCGCTCGCCAACCATCACGAGTTGATGGTGATCACTAACAATATCAACGTTGCCAATAGGTTACGCTTGCTGCCGGCAATCGAGGTGGTGATCGCCGGTGGCGTCGTGCGCGGCTCTGACGGCGGGATCGTCGGCGAAGCGGCCGTCGATTTCATCCGTCAGTTCAAGGTCGATTACGCGGTGATCGGCGCGTCGGCGATCGACATGGACGGCGCGCTTCTCGACTATGATTTTCGCGAGGTCAAGGTCGCCCAGGCGATCATCGCCAATGCCCGGCATGTCATTCTCGTTGCCGATTCCACCAAGTTCGAACGCACCGCGCCGGTCCGGATCGGCCAGCTTTCCCAGGTTCATACCTTCATCACCGACCACTGTCCGGTGCCGTCGATCCGCAATCTCTGCCTCGAAAACAATGTGAAGCTGATCGAAACGAACGGAAGATCGGGTTAGGCCCGCCGGTCCGCGCAAACATTCGTTTGACATTCGTATCTCTTTCGTTTTAACTGCCTTCACTTTCGCAATCGCGCAAGTTTTGTGCGATGCGAAATCCGCAGTGGGCTCGGAGGGGATATTGGGCCGGGAGATTTACGACATATTCGTCATTGGCGGCGGCATCAACGGCTGCGGCATTGCGCGCGATGCCGTCGGGCGCGGCTATTCCGTGGCGCTGGCGGAGATGAACGACTTCGCTTCGGGCACCTCGTCGGGCGCCACCAAGCTCATTCATGGCGGCCTGCGCTATCTCGAGCATTACGAGTTCCGCCTGGTGCGCGAATCGCTGATGGAGCGCGAGATCCTCTGGGCGATGGCGCCGCACATCATCTGGCCGATGCGCTTCGTGCTGCCTTATCACAAGGGCGGCATCCGTCCGGCTTGGCTGATCCGGCTCGGCCTCTTCCTTTACGACCATCTCGGCGGCCGCAAGCTGCTGCCGGCGACCTCAGTGCTCGACATGCGCCGCGATCCGGCCGGCAAGCCGCTGAAGGCGCTATTCTCAAAGGCTTTCGAATATTCCGACGGCTGGGTCGACGATGCCCGCATGGTGGTGCTGAACGCCCGCGACGCCGCCGACAAGGGGGCGACCATCATGCCGCGCACCAAAGTGGTGTCGGCAAGGCGCGAAAATGGTCTGTGGCACATCGAGACCACCGATACGGTCACCGGCCGCAATGACAGCCATCGGGCCCGCATGCTGGTCAATGCGGCCGGTCCCTGGGTCGATCATGTCATCCGCTCCGCCTTCGGCCAGAACGAGGCTCGCCATGTCCGCCTCGTCCAGGGCAGCCATATTATCGTGAAGAAGAAGTTCGACGATCCGCGTGCCTATTTCTTTCAGAATCCCGATAATCGCATCATCTTCGCCATTCCCTATGAGGGCGACTTCACCCTGATCGGCACCACCGACCGGGATTACACCGCCGATCCCAAGGATGTGAGGATCTCCGAGGAGGAGACCGTCTATCTGTGCAATGCGGCGTCGGAATATTTCAAGGAGCCGGTCGGGCCGGAGGATATCGTCTGGACCTATTCGGCGGTCCGGCCGCTTTATGATGACGGCGCTTCGAAGGCGCAGGAGGCGACGCGCGACTACGTGCTGAAGCTGGAGGGCGAAGGCAATGCCGCGCCGCTGCTCAACGTCTTCGGCGGCAAGCTCACCACCTATCGCCGGCTTTCCGAACATGCGCTGGAGAAGATCGGAGCCGCGATCGGCATCAAGGGCGCCCCGTGGACGGCCAAAAGCCATCTGCCCGGCGGCGACTTCCCGGTCCGGGGTTACGAGGGGCAGGTCGCCGATCTGAAGCGGCTCTATCCGTTCCTCGCCGATCGGCATGCCCGCCGGCTGGTGCGCCGCTACGGCACCAGGGCCAAGGCGCTGCTCGGCCAAGCCCGCGGCATCGAAGACCTCGGACGGCTGTTCGGCGGCGATCTCTACGAGGCCGAGGTCGCCTATCTCGTCGAACATGAATGGGCCCGGCACGCCGAAGACGTGCTGTGGAGGAGAACAAAGGATGGTCTGCGCCTTTCGAAGGAGCAGGCCCAGTCACTGGAGGAGTACATGGCTGCCATGCCGGCGATGGCCGGATAAGGCGGCGTGTGGTCCCCGCTGCGTGGAGGCACGGGAACGGGAATGCTGGAACTGCGGAAAGCCGCAAAGATGGTGGGAGGAGACTATCATATCCACCCGACCGATCTTGTTTTTGAAAGAGGAACGCTAAACGTTCTGCTTGGGCCGACATTGTCGGGCAAGACCTCGTTGATGCGTCTGATGGCCGGCCTTGATCGGCCGACAACCGGTACGATCCATTTTGATGGCGCTGACGTGACAGGTATGCCTGTCCAGAAGCGCAACATTGCCATGGTCTACCAGCAGTTCATCAATTATCCGGCATTGACGGTCTACGAGAATATCGCCTCGCCGCTGCGGATTGCCGGCAAGGACGCCAAGGTCATCGATCTGGAGGTGCGCAAGGCTGCCGAACTTTTGAAACTCGGGCCTTATCTCGATCGCACGCCGCTTAACCTCTCCGGTGGCCAGCAGCAGCGCACGGCGCTCGCCCGCGCACTCGTGAAGAATGCAAGCCTTGTTTTGATGGACGAGCCGCTTGCCAACCTCGACTACAAGCTGCGTGAGGAACTGCGGCAAGAATTGCCGCGCGTCTTCGCGCAATCCGGCGCGATCTTCGTCTATGCGACGACCGAACCCTCCGAAGCCCTGCTGCTGGGCGGCAATACGGCGGCGCTCAGCGAGGGCCGGATCACCCAGTTCGGCCCGACGGTCGAGGTCTACCGCAATCCGCTCGATCTGACGACGGCGAAAACCTTTGCCGATCCGCCGCTGAATTTTGTCGATCTGGTCAAATCGGACGGCAATTTCCTGCGCGACGGCGCGCTGATTTTTGCCGTGCCGCCGCATCTTCAGAACGTGCCGGACGGGCCGGCAACGATCGCGTTTCACCCGCATCATCTTGCGCCGACCGCCCAGACAGCCGGTTCGGCGCGGATGACGGCAAGAACACAGATTTCGGAGATCACCGGGTCGGAAAGTTTTGTTCATCTGCAATTTGCCGACACGCGCTGGGTGATGCTTGCGCATGGCATCCACAACATCGAGCCGGACGCGGATATCTCCGTTTTCATCGACACGCGCCACCTGATGGCGTTCGGCGCGGACGGCCGGGCGATCACCACCGCCAGGCAAAGGGGCTAGGAGAAGATCATGGCACGTATCACCCTCGATCATATTCGCCATGCCTATGGGCCGAACCCGAAGAGCGAGAAGGACTACGCTCTCAAGGAAGTGCATCACGAATGGAACGATGGCGGCGCCTATGCGCTGCTCGGCCCTTCAGGCTGCGGCAAGACCTCGCTGCTCAATATCATTTCCGGCCTTATTCAGCCGTCCGAAGGGCGGATTCTCTTCGACGGTCACGACGTGACGAACCTGCCGACGCAGCAGCGAAATATTGCGCAGGTCTTCCAGTTCCCGGTCATCTACGACACGATGACGGTCTACGACAACCTCGCCTTTCCCCTGCGCAACCGCGGCGTGGCCGAGGCGGATGTCGACCGGCGCGTCCGCGAAATCCTCGAGATGATCGATCTTGCCGGCTGGGCCAAGCGGCGCGCGCGCGGCTTGACGGCGGACCAAAAGCAGAAGATCTCGCTTGGCCGCGGCCTCGTACGCTCGGATGTGAACGCGATCCTCTTCGACGAGCCTCTCACCGTTATCGATCCGCATATGAAATGGGTGCTGCGATCGCAGCTGAAGCGGCTGCATAAGCAGTTCGGTTTTACCATGGTCTATGTCACGCATGACCAGACGGAGGCGCTGACCTTCGCCGACAAAGTCGTGGTGATGTATGACGGCGAGATCGTGCAGATCGGTACGCCGGCCGAACTTTTCGAGCGTCCGAGCCATACCTTCGTCGGCTATTTCATCGGTTCGCCGGGCATGAACTTCATGCCGGCCAAGGTAGAGGGCAGCACGGTTCGGGTCGGCGAGCATGCGCTGACGCTCAACTATGCGCCAAAGACGTCGACAGCGGCCAAGGTAGAACTTGGAATCCGGCCCGAATTTATCCGGGTCGGCCGCGAGGGCATGCCTGTGACGGTCAGCAAGGTGGAAGATATCGGCCGGCAGAAGATCGTCCGCGCGCAGTTTGCCGGCCAGCCGATCGCGATCGTCGTTCCTGAGGACGAGGAAATTCCGGCCGATCCCCGGGTGACCTTCGATCCATCGGGTATCAGTATTTATGCCGACTCTTGGCGCGCCGGACCGGAGGCTTGATCATGGAAAAAACCTGGAACAACAAAGCCTGGTTTCTGGTCCTGCCGGTCCTCGTGCTGGTGGCTTTCTCGGCTGTCATTCCCTTGATGACGGTTGTGAACTATTCCGTTCAGGACACTTTCGGAAACAACCAGTTCTTCTGGAACGGAACGGACTGGTTTACCGAAATCCTGCATTCCGACCGATTCTGGGCCGCCCTGCAGCGAAACCTGATTTTTTCGTTGATCATTCTCGCGCTTGAGATTCCGCTCGGCATCTTCATTGCGCTCAACATGCCGAAATCAGGTATCGGCGTGCCGGTATGCCTGGTTCTGATGGCGCTTCCGCTGTTGGTCCCGTGGAACGTGGTCGGCACGATCTGGCAGGTGTTCGGCCGCAACGACATCGGTTTGTTCGGCTATTACGTCAATGCCATCGGCATCGATTACAACTACGTGCAGGATCCGCTCGACGCCTGGGTGACGATCATCATCATGGATGTCTGGCACTGGACGAGCCTCGTCGTCTTGCTCTGCTATGCCGGCCTCGTTTCCATTCCCGATGCTTTCTATCAGGCCGCCAAGATCGACGGTGCGTCGCGTTGGGCAGTGTTCCGCTATATCCAGCTGCCGAAGATGAAGCGCGTTCTTCTGATCGCCGTGCTGCTGCGTTTCATGGATAGTTTCATGATCTACACCGAGCCGTTTGTCGTCACGGGTGGCGGTCCGGGCAACTCGACCACTTTCCTGTCGATCGATCTGGTCAAGACCGCCCTCGGACAGTTTGACCTCGGTCCGGCCGCTGCAATGTCGCTGATCTATTTCCTGATCATCCTGCTGCTTTCGTGGGTGTTCTACACCGTCATGACAAGCCACGACGCGGAGAATTGAAATGAGCGCCTCCAACGAAACGACAACGAGCCGAAACATCCCGGGCGTTACCAGTGTCGCGAGCGGTCTCTCCTCCGATGAAGTCAGCCGTCTGATGCGCCGGCGCGGCGAGGAATCGCGCTGGTGGTGGCTGGTTCCGACGATCTATATCATCGTGCTGCTGCTGCCGATCTATTGGCTCGTCAACATGAGCTTCAAGACCAATGCGGAAATCGTCAATTCTCTCACGCTTTATCCTCATAACCCGACGATCGCCAATTATGTAACGATCTTCACGGAGAAGGCGTGGTATTCCGGCTATATCAATTCGATCACTTATGTCGTCATGAACATGGTGATCTCGGTGGCGGTCGCGCTGCCGGCGGCCTATGCCTTCTCGCGCTACCGGTTCCTCGGCGACAAGCATCTGTTCTTCTGGCTGCTAACGAACCGGATGGCGCCGCCTGCCGTCTTTGCCCTGCCGTTCTTCCAGCTCTACTCGGCCTTTGGACTGATCGATACGCATATCGCCGTGGCCTTGGCGCATTGCCTCTTCAACGTACCGCTGGCGGTCTGGATCCTTGAAGGCTTCATGTCCGGCGTGCCGAAGGAAATCGACGAGACGGCCTATATCGATGGCTACTCCTTTCCGCGGTTCTTCCTGAAGATCTTCACGCCGCTGATTGCGAGCGGCATCGGTGTCGCCTGCTTCTTCTGCTTCATGTTCTCTTGGGTCGAGTTGCTGATTGCACGCACGCTGACGACGACCGACGCGAAGCCGATCGCCGCCACCATGACCCGCACCGTCTCTGCATCCGGCATGGATTGGGGCCTGCTCGCCGCCGCGGGTGTTCTGACCTTGATCCCAGGGGCGCTGGTGATCTGGTTTGTGCGCAATTACATCGCCAAGGGCTTCGCCCTGGGGAGGGTTTGATGAGCTTTTCGTTTCCCGATTTTTCATGGATGGCGTGGACCTGGCCGACGGCCGCTTTCTTCATCGTCATCGTATTGCTGCTGATCGGCATGGGGGTGTGGGAGTATGCCGTGCCGGGTGGCAATCCGCGGATCGGAATCCTGCGCTTCGAGACGACGCGCGGTGACCGGCTTTTCCTTTCGCTGCTCGGCAGCGCCTTTATCCATCTTGCCTGGCTTGGTCTCGCGGGATCAAGCCTCTGGTGGGCTCTCGCTCTCTCCGTGGTCTACGCCATCGGCGTATTCCGTTACGTGTGAGGCAAACTGATGCAGACGGCCGGGGATTTTTCTGGTCGCCTGAGACGTGAAGACTGCAATCGCAAACCCTGGGAGGATATTATGCGAAGGCATTTATTGACAACGACAGCAGCGGTACTGCTGGCCATGACCGGGTCGGCCTATGCCGGCATGGACGAGGCAAAGACTTTCCTGGATAAAGAGGTCGGCGACATGTCGACGCTCTCTCGCGCCGACCAGGAAAAGGAAATGCAGTGGTTCGTCGATGCTGCGAAGCCCTTCGCCGGCATGGAGATCAAGGTCGTTTCGGAAACCTTGACCACTCACCAGTATGAGTCCCAGGTTCTGGCTCCGGCCTTTACTGCGATCACCGGGATCAAGGTCACGCACGACGTCATTCAAGAGGGTGACGTTGTCGAGAAGATCCAGACTCAGATGCAGACCGGTCAGAATCTTTATGACGGCTGGGTCAACGACTCCGACTTGATCGGTACTCATTGGCGCTATCAGCAGGTGCGCAACCTGACCGACTGGATGGCCGGCGAAGGCAAGGACGTTACCAACCCCGGCCTCGATATCGACGACTTCATCGGCACCAAGTTCACGACCGCGCCTGACAAGAAGCTCTACCAGCTTCCCGACCAGCAGTTCGCCAACCTCTATTGGTTCCGCTACGACTGGTTCAACGACGAGAAGAACAAGGCCGACTTCAAGGCGAAGTACGGCTACGACCTCGGCGTTCCGGTCAACTGGTCGGCCTATGAGGACATTGCCGAATTCTTTACCGGCCGTGACGAGAACGGCAAGAAGGTCTTCGGCCACATGGACTACGGCAAGAAGGACCCGTCGCTCGGCTGGCGCTTCACCGACGCCTGGCTTTCGATGGCCGGCAACGGCGACAAGGGCCTGCCGAACGGCCTTCCGGTCGACGAATGGGGTATCAAGGTCGACGAAAAGTCGCGTCCCGTCGGCTCATGCGTCGCGCGCGGCGGTGATACCAACGGCCCGGCGTCCGTCTACTCGATCCAGAAGTATCTCGATTGGTTGAAGGCCTACGCACCGCCGGAAGCTCAGGGCATGACCTTCTCGGAATCCGGTCCGGTTCCGGCACAGGGTAACGTCGCGCAGCAGATCTTCTGGTACACGGCCTTTACCGCAGACATGGTCAAGCCTGGCCTGCCTGTCATGAACGAAGACGGTACGCCGAAATGGCGCATGGCACCGAGCCCGCATGGCGTTTACTGGAAAGACGGCATGAAGCTCGGCTATCAGGACGTCGGCTCCTGGACGCTGATGAAATCGACCCCGACGGACCGTGCGAAGGCTGCCTGGCTCTATGCACAGTTCGTGACCTCGAAGACGATTGACGTGAAGAAGAGCCAGCTCGGTCTCACCTTCATTCGCGAATCCACCATTCGCGATAAGAGCTTTACGGAGCGTGCTCCGAAGCTCGGCGGTCTGATCGAGTTCTATCGTTCGCCTGCGCGTGTTCAGTGGTCGCCAACCGGCACCAACGTTCCCGACTATCCGAAGCTGGCTCAGCTTTGGTGGCAGGCAATCGGCGATGCGTCTTCCGGTGCGAAGACACCGCAGGAAGCCATGGATTCTCTTTGCGGCGAGCAGGAGAAAGTCATGGGCCGTATCGAGAAATCCGGCGTCCAGGGCGATATCGGCCCGAAGCTCGCCGAAGAGCATGATCTCGCTTATTGGAACGCGGATGCGGTGAAGAAGGGCAACCTTGCGCCGCAGCTGAAGATCGAGAACGAGAAGGAAAAGCCGGTCACCGTCAACTACGACGAACTCGTCAAGAGCTGGCAGTCGAAGTAAGGCGGACCTCGGCCGGAGGCAACGAGGCTTCCGGCCATTCACTTCCTGCCACCGGCAGCAAGCCGGTGGCACCCACAATCTTTCTCTCATGAAATCTCCGCATCCGCCCTCCTTGCCGGGCGGAGCGGTTTCGTGCGAGCCGGAGACGGATATGAGCGGCTATATTCTTTCAATTGACCAGGGCACAACGTCGTCGCGCGCGATCATCTTTGATGGCGACTTGAAGATGGCCGGCTTGGCGCAGGCGGAAATCACCCAATATTATCCGCAGCCCGGATGGGTCGAGCACGACGCGGCCGAAATCTGGCAGTCCGTCGTAGAGACGGTGCGCAAGGCGATCGCCGATGCCGGTCGCGATGCCGCCGACATCACCGCGATCGGCATTACAAACCAGCGCGAGACGGCGGTCGTCTGGGACCGCAACTCCGGCAAACCGCTTCACCGCGCGATCGTCTGGCAGGACAGGCGGACGGCCGAAATGTGCGATAGCCTGAAGGCCGATGGATACGAGAAGCTGTTTTCCGCTAAGACCGGCCTGCTGCTCGACCCCTATTTTTCCGGAACCAAGCTGCGCTGGCTGCTCGACAATGTCGACGGCCTGCGGGAGAAGGCGGAGATGGGCGACGTCTGCTTCGGCACGATCGACAGCTGGCTGATCTACAATCTGACTGATGGTCGTGTGCACGCCACCGATGCGACCAATGCGTCGCGAACACTGCTTTATAATATCGATGACGGTGTTTGGGACGAGGAGCTTCTCGGCATTCTCGGCATTCCGGCCGTGATGCTTCCAGAGGTCCGGGAATGCGCCGATGATTTCGGCCACGTCGACAAGGCGCTGTTTGGTGCGGAGCTTCCGATTCTCGGCGTTGCCGGCGACCAGCAGGCGGCGGCCGTGGGCAATGCCTGCTTCGAGCCCGGCATGATGAAATCCACTTACGGCACCGGCTGTTTTGCCCTGCTGAACACTGGCAGGGACCGCGTTTCCTCCTCCAATCGCATGCTGACGACGATCGCCTACCGGCTTGACGGCGAGACGACCTATGCGCTCGAAGGCTCGATCTTCATCGCCGGCGCCGCCGTGCAATGGCTGCGCGACGGCCTCGGCATTATCGATCAGGCATCGGAGGCGGGCGTGCTTGCGGCCAAAGCCGATCCCGGGCAGCAGGTCTATATCGTCCCCGCCTTCACCGGCCTCGGCGCACCCTACTGGGATCCGGCCGCACGCGGCGCGATCTTCGGCTTGACGCGAAACAGCGGACCGGCGGAATTTGCCCGCGCCGTGCTCGAATCCGTGGCCTATCAGACGCTCGACCTGCTGGTGGCGATGAAGAAGGACTGGGGCGTCAACCAGCTGGAAACCGTGCTGCGCGTCGATGGCGGTATGGCGGCTTCTGATTGGACGATGCAGTGCCTGGCCGACATGACGGGGGCCGCGGTCGACCGCTCCGCGATCCGTGAGACGACGGCGCTCGGGGCTGCCTGGCTTGCCGGCTCGAAAGCCGGCATCTGGCCCGGCAGGCGGGACTTTGCGCAGGCCTGGGCCTGCGACCGCCGTTTCAACCCCTCGATGGAGGAGAGCGAGCGGCAGGCCAAGATCATCGGCTGGAAGAATGCCGTCTCGCGGATGATTTCGGACGCCTCGGCGGGATAGGACGGCTTTCGAGAATACGACCGCGACGGCGCGTCTCTCATGCGCCCCCTGCGGTCTTTCGGTTGATGAAGCTCACGGCGAGTACGGCGAAGATCAGCGTTCCGGTGCCGACCTGCTGCCAATAGAAGTTCAGATCGGTCAGCAGCAGCCCGTTGGCGACGATACCGAGCAGCAGCGCGCCGAGAACGGTGCCGCCGACATTCGGCCGCCCGAGCGGGCTGAGCGTCGTGCTGATGAAGGTCGCACCGATGGCGTTCAGCAGGAAGGCATTGCCCGAGGACGGAATATAGGTGGTGACGGTGGCGGTCAGGATCAGGCCGGCGATTGCCGCGATCAAGCCGACCAGGATGAAGGTCACCGCGACCTGGGCCGGCGCTGCGATGCCGGAATAACGCACGACGCCCGGCTGGATGCCGATCGACAGGATGACGCGGCCGAAACGGGTGCGGGCAAAAACGACCGCGGCGGCCGCGATGACGACAATGGCGACGGCAAGCGGCACCGGAAAGCCGGCGATCGCGCCGTGGCCGAGGAAACGAAAGGCTTCGGGCACGCCGTTCGGCGGCAGATAGACCGGATTGCCGCCATTGGTCAGCAACTGCTGGACGCTGCGGCCGATGAACAATGTGCCGAGCGTGGCAAGGAATGGCGACACGCCGATCCCAGAGATCAAAAACGCGTTGAAGGCGCCGACGAATGCGCCGGCCGCCAGTCCCGCGAGTGCTGCGATCGCCACCGGCTGCCCGGTAAGCACGAGCGAGACGAAGGCGAAACTGGCAAAATCCATCGCCGTTCCCACCGAAAGATCGATGCCGCCCGACGCGACGGCAAATGTCATGGCAATGGAGACGATGGCAAGCAGCGTGAAATTATTGACCAGGATGCTCTGCAGGTTCGCAAGCGTCAGAAAGGTCGGCGTTGCCACGGAAAAAGTGGCAAATACCGCAATCAGCGCGAGGATCAGCCCATAGCGCAGCAGGCCGCGGGCAATGAGAACCGGCAAGCCTGAGATGACGGGTGTGGATGTCTGGAGCGACATGGTCAGGCCTCCTGCCGGCGCAGCAGCGTGGTCGCGGAAACGACGATGAGAATGAGCACTCCCTGGACGCCGCTGACTAGCGTGCTCGATATGTTCAGCAGCTGGAAACCGTTGGTGAGGAAGCCGACCAGCAAAGCCGAAAGCAGCGTGCCGGTGACTGTCGGAACCAGCCGGCGCGAAAAGACCGAGCCGAGCAGAGCCGTGACGACGACAGGCAGCAGCATCTCGCCCGAACCGGTCGTGCTGCCGCTGAGATAGGAAACGGACAGGGTACCGGCGATGCCGCCGGAGAGCCCGCTGGCGACGAAGGCGCCTGATAGTAGTCGGCGAAGCGGCAGGCCGGCGGCGCGCGCTGCCTCCGGAAACTCCCCGACGGCATAGAGACGCAGGCCGAGCGGCGTGTGCTGGACGATTGCGGCTGTGATCGCCGTAAAGCCGAGAAGCACATAGGCAAGAACCGGTATGCCGAAAGGATCCGAAGCCGAAAGCGCCGATAGGAACGGTGTCGAGGCCGGCAGGACGGTATTCCCGGTCAGCACCAGCTCCAGGCCGGCGACGATATTCATGACGGCAAGCGTGGCGAGCAGCGGCACGATGCCGGCGTAGACCACGGCAATCGCATTGACCGTGCCGATCAGCGCGCCAGTGAGGAGCGATGCCGTGATCGCTGTCGCATCGCCATAGCCGAGTTGCGTCAGGCTGGCATAAACGGCGGCGCTGAGGCCCATATTGGCCGCCAGCGACAGATCGATGCCGCCGGTGACGACATTGGAGCCGCCGGCAATCAGCACGACGGTCAGTCCGATGGCAAGCACACCCGAGATGGCCGATTGCCCAAGCACGTTGCCGATATTGCCGATGCTGAGGAAATAGGGCGCGGTCAGCGAGAAGATCAGCAGGATGGCGGCAAAAGCGATCAGCGACCCGAAGCGCAAAGCCGCAGCCGCAATATTGCCGGCCGGCCGGGCCGGCGGCTCAGCAGCGGCAAAGCCGGAGGGCGCGAATTCCACTTCAGCCGACATGGCGCACACCCTCGGATGATCCGGTCGATTGCGCCAGCACGGCATCCGCGCTGGTCTCCGACGATTTAAATTCGTGCGCCACGCGCCCGCGGAAGAGCACGAGGATGCGATCGGTGATGCCGACGAGTTCGGGCAGATCCGAAGACAGCACGATGACGCCGGCGCCGCGCGCCGCGAGTTCGCCGATCAGCGTGTAGATCTCGACCTTGGAGCCGATATCGACTCCAACAGTCGGCTCATCGAGAAGATAGACCTCGGAGCGGCGGCTCAGCCATTTGGCGATGGCGATCTTCTGCTGGTTGCCGCCCGAAAGCGTGCGCAGCAGGGAATTCCGCCCATTGGTCTTCACCTGCAGTCGCGCGATCAGCGCATCGACCTCGGTCTGTTCGCGTCGGCGATCGAGAAAGCCGAAACGGGTGAAACGGCCAAGGCTTGAAAGACTGATATTTTCCGCGACGCTGAGGTCGAGCGCGACGCCGTGACGGCGGCGATCTTCCGGCACCAGCGCCACCTCGCGGCCGGCCGCCTGCGTCGGGCTGGCAATACGGGCAGGCTTGCCGTTGATTTCGATGTGGCCGGAAGCCGGTGTCTCCAGCCCGAAGAGAGTGCGAACCAGCTCCTTTGCGCCGGAGCCGAGCAGGCCGGTGAGGCCGAGCACTTCGCCGCGGCGAAGTGTGAAGCTGATGCCGCTGTATTTTCCCGGCGCCGACAGCTGCTCGACCTTGAGGATCTCCTCGCCTGATGTGATCTGTGGCTTCGGAAACATTTCCTTGATGTCGCGCTCGACCATCAGCCGGGCAATCGCTGCGGCCGACGTGTCCCCGATCGGCAAGGCGGCGACATCAAGCCCATTGCGCAGCACGGTGACGTGGTTGCAGAGTTTCTCGATTTCGTTCAGATAATGCGAGATATAGATGATGGTGACGCCTTCATCGCGCAGGCGGCGGATCAGCCGGAAGAGGATATCGGCCTCGCGGGCCACCAATGCGGCCGTCGGCTCATCAAAGACGAGCACCTTGGGCTGATTGAGGAGGGCGCGGGTGATCTGGACGATCTGCTTTTCTGCCGTCGACAATTCGCCGATCAGGGCGGCGTTCGGCAGACGGAGACCGAAATAGTCGTTGAGAATATCGGATGCGCGTCGTTGCATCAGACGCCGGTCGAGGAAGGGCGTGCGCGATATGCGTGGTTCCCGGCCGAGGAAGAGGGATTCGCCGACGGTAAATGTCGGCACCAGCAGCCGGTCCTGGTGAATGAAATGGATGCCGAGCTCTTCGGCAAGATGCGGCGTCAGCCTGTCGAATGTTTGTCCTTCGATTTCGATCCGGCCGTCATCCGGCTGGTGAAGGCCGGCCAGCAGTTTGATCAGCGTCGACTTGCCGGCGCCGTTCTGGCCGACGAGACCGTGGATGGTGCCGCGCCTGACGATCAGCGACGCACCGGCCAGCGCCTGCGCACCGCCGAAATGCTTGACGATGCCTTCGAGGCGGATGATGTCGTCTGGTGCCGTCACCGGCCGGCTCAATGAAATGGCCGTCATATTGATCTCTCCGGGCGCGTCGATGCCGGGCGATCCGGATATGGCCGGATCGCCCGTGAGCCTTGTCAGCCGATGCCGAGCTGCTTGGTGACCTCGCCGACATTGGTCTTGTTGGCGAGGAGTGCCGGAACATAGGTCTCGCGCGGCAGGGTCTGACCGGCGAGTAGCTTGGCGACGTTGCGGATGGCGGTGCGGCCGATTTCGGCCGGCTGCTGGGCGACATCGGCGCCGGCCGGCGAATTCGGATCGGCGACGAGTTGCAGCACCTCGGGGCTGCCGTCGACGCCATAGGTGCGGATCTCCGTCCGTCCCGCAGCCGCCAAAGCCTGGGTCGCGCCAAGCTGGGGAATATCCCAGGCCGACCAGATTGCCTTGATCGAACCCTTTTCCGGATATTTGTTGAGGATTGCGGTGATCTGCGTGAAGGCGTCCTGCACGGTGTTCGGGATCACGTCGCGCAGTTCCGGCTCAAGGATTTTCACCTTGGGGAAGTATTTGACGACATTGACCAGCTGGTCGTAGCGGATCGCGCAAGGGGTCACACCGTAAAAACCGTTGAAGACGACGATATTGCCTTCGCCGCCGATTTCCGAGACGAGCTGCAGCGCCAGGTCCTTGCCGATGCCCCAGTTGTCGGAGGTGGTGTTGTTGATCGAATTGGTCGAGCCGACGTCGACGGTCAGAACCGGGATGCCGGCATCGCGCGCCTTCTTCAGCCAGGGGTCGATGACGCTCAGCGTGCCGAGGATTTGCACGATCGCATCCGGCTTCTGGGCGATCAGCGTCTGCAGTTGCGACACCAGCTTGCCGTCATTGCGTCCGGCATCGACGGCGATCGGCTCGCCGCCGAGGCGCTTCACCTCTTCGATCTGGGCATTATAGGCCTGCAGGTCGAAGAAGTGATCGGTGCCGGTGGCGCTGATGGCGATGCGCTTGCCTTTCAGCGACGGTTCCTCGCCGGCCGCCAAAACCGTCTTCTGCCCGGCGAGCGAAGCGCCGGTGACGGCGACCCCGGCCACTGCGGACAGTTTTAACAGGTCTCGCCTTCCCAAACGGCTTCCGGATTTTTCGATGCTCATGACCACTCTCCAATTAATCTATTTCTATAAATTAAGTGGACTAATTAGAATGAGGAGAAACGAATTTCCAAAAAGACGCTCTCCGAGAAAAAGACTGGGTGGATCGCAAGCTCGTTCATGGCCGGGGTTTGCCGCAAACGATCGATGCCATAGGTGTCGAACCACCAGCCAGGCTCTCGGCATGACGATCACGCAGCCGCTGATATTTGGCGCTGCGCCGCGTTTGGCGTTCCTAGAAGAAAGACGATCGAGCGTGCCGCCGATCTTGTGGAGGGCCGCTTTTCACGATCGCCAGCAAATGACGCCCTTGATCGCCGGTCCACTTGAGACTAAATATAACCTCAAGTGAAGAGGAGCCATTGTCATGACGGGATTTGCTGTCGTTGCCGACGTTCTCGGATTGCCTGCCAGGGAACCGGCGTCGCGTTCGGCCTTCGGCCTGCTCTCCAGCATCGAAGCGGGTTTGCCGGTCAAAGCGCTTGACCGCATGGCGCTTCTTCTGGCCCCTGATGACACCCAGTTCAAATATCGGCTCGTTCCCAAGGCCACCTATGAACGGCGCAAGTCCAAGCATCGGCTCTCCTCCGATGAGGGCATAAGACTCGCCCGTCTCGCGCGGGTCTGGGGCCTGGCGCTCGATCTCTGGCAGACCGAGGCCGAGGCGCGCGATTTCCTGTTTCGCCCGCATGCGATGCTGGAGGACAGGCGGCCGATCGACGTCGTCATCCAGAGCGAGATCGGCGGCGAGCTCGTGCTCGATATTCTCGGAAGCCTGAAATACGGCACCGCTGCGTGAGCGCGCAGCGTCTTGACCGTACGCTGACATCCATCCGTATCGGAGATCCCAACGGAACCTACCCGATCTTCGACGCCACCGGCTCGACCATCGCGCCGGGAAGGTGGAACACGTCGGGCAGCCCGATCATCTATACGAGCGAGCACTATTCGACGGCGCTGCTCGAAAAACTCGTCCATGGCAGCGGCAGGCTGCCGCCCAACCAGCATTACGTCACGATATCAATGCCGCGCGGGCTCAGCTACGAAGTCTTCTCAGAGCCGGCGCTGCCGGGCTGGGACAGCATGCCGGCCGGCGTCAGCAAGGCTTTCGGTGAAAAATGGTGCCAGGAAAAGCGCAGCGCCATCCTGCTGTTGCCGAGCGTCGTTGCCCGGGTCGACCGCAACGTGCTGATCAACCCGGCCCACCCGGAATTCCGATCGATCGGGGTCAGCCTCCACCAACCCGTCTATTGGGACCGCCGGTTGTTCGGCATGTGATAGGCCCACGTTTCGCGCATCTCGCCCAGTGCGCGCAAGGCCCGAACCTCGTTCCCGTTTACCTTAAAAAGTAAGGCAAATTTGGTGCGTAGCTATGACGCACGGCAGTCCAATTGACTCCTAAACTTGGGCATGTAATTGCTGATCCAATTTTGAAAATGCAAGTAGAATATATGTATCATCTCGGCGAAGTTGTAATACGGCGACTGCAGGAAAAGTTGATTAAATCGGTAAGGAAATTTGTTAGTAAAGGACAGCCTTACATTATAATGGATTTTCCATCCAATAAGGATCCCGGTCACCACGCAAGTTGGTTGGGATTGGCAAAAGTATTGCAGGAGGTAACAGGGCGCCTGCCGGTACTTACCGGCGGCTCTCTCCAAAGTATCAATGATATAAAATCCACGCCCGGCGACGCTCCAATATTTATTTGCGGCTGGGCCGACTTTGGAGATGCCCGGATCGGCAGAGATGACATTCGCTATCGGTTGGCGTGCAAATATCCGGATCGAACCATCATTCAGATGCCTCAAGCAATCGATTTCGCGAATGAGGCACTTTTGGAGTACGCGAAGCGGACGATTGGCAGACATCGCAATTTTTTCTTCATGACGCGCGATGAGCGGAGTTTCGAGCTGGCAAAAGCGAACTTCGATTGCGACGTCGAGACTGGGCCGGACACGGCATTCGGTATCGACCTGCTGAAACCGTTCGAAGCCGATCCTCTCAGGGCACTATACGTCATGCAGCCTTTTGGAGAGGACGACGTTGATATAGCTGAAGCCCGAGCAATCGTTGACGGACCCCTGACCAATTGGATCAACGGTCCGGATGGTTTGTCGCGCTTGCGCAAGGCGAGTGTCGTCAAGGCCGCAATGCGGCGTGGCTTCAGCCGCTCCGAAATGGCGGCCCAACATCACGAGGATGTCGCTGCTCGGTATGTCGATTATGGCGTGAAGATGCTGTCCGGCGCGGAACGGATTATCACCAACCGCCTGCATGGTCATACTCTTTGTCTTTTGCTCAATAAGCCGCATGTCGCGGTTGCGAGAAACGGAAGCAGGCTGCACGACTTCGTCAGCAGCTGGACTGGCGACTCTCTCCTGGTGGAGAAAGCGACAAATGCCGGTGAGATTTTGGCGGCCATGTCCCGCCTTCCCTATGAGATGAATGGCACTTGGTACAAGTCGAGTCGACCGATAGATCTGCGTCCCGGTCTTCCCGCCCCAGATCTCGTCCCTCATCCCTCTATAGTTTGATTCCCCATAGGAGTTCAGTTTTGTCGGTTGCACGAGACGATGATATTCTATTCAGCCATGTCAGTAAAAACCGATCCGCCGCAGCGGTAACGGGTGCCTTCTGGTCGGCGATGAGTACGCTTATTCCGACAGTTCTCACCTTCGCAGTTTTCGTGGTGACGTCTCGCGTTCTCCAACCTCAGGATTTCGGTCTTGTCGCCCTGGCATTCAGTATCGTGTCGTTTGCAGGCAGTTTTGGACCGACCGCATTTGGTGAAGCAATCATACAGCGAGCCGAAATAAGGCGTAGCCATCTCGATACCATATTCCTGCTTTCCCTTGCTTTTTCATTTTTGATCTACGGAGTTTTGTGTATCGCCGCATCGCCGATCGCGGCATATGTCGGGCATAAGGAAGTCACGTCACTTATTTATATAATCGGGCTGAAGGTCTTCTTCGATTTCACGGCCATCGTTCCGAATGCGATCGTCAACAGAAAGATGTCATTCCATCTGGTGGCCGTGCGGACCGTCATAGCCACGATCACTTCTGGTTGCATTTGCCTTGTTTTGGTTCTCGCCGGCTTCGGTTTGTGGGCGCTTGCGATTGCACAGATCGCGGCCACAGCGGCATCATGCGGCGCCGCCTTCTGGGGGGCAGGGTGGGCGCCCGGCCTTCACGTGAAGAGAGCAAGCCTGAACGACCTTCTTCACTATGGCTTTTTTGCTTCCGGCACTCGGTTTTTGCAGACCATGAGCTTGGACAATTTGATCATCGGCGTGCTCCTGAGCCCATCGGCACTCGGTATCTATAACTTTTCGAAGCGCTTGTTTGATATGATCAACAACGTCATCGCGGGGGGCTTAACATCCGTCACGCACGTGTTGCTTTCCTCCTTGCGAAGCGACCCGAAGAAAGTCCGAGAAGCGTTCCTGATGGCAACGTTTGGCTGCTCTCTGGTTTCCTACCCGGTGTTCATTGGCCTTGCCGCAGTTGCCGGCGATGCGATCACCACGATTTTCGGCGCGCATTGGATCGAGGCCGTTTGGCCGGTTCGGTTCTACTGCGTCATCGGATTGATGGCTGGGATCGGCTACGTGCAGGCATCCTTGATCAAGAGTCAGGGGGAGATGGATTGGTGGTTCTACTACCAGTTGGCACGAAATCTTCTCACGCTTGCGACGATCGCAGTTCTTTATCCCTACGGCGTCACAACGATTGTTTTCGCCATCATGATCGAGGTTCTGTTGTTTTGGCCGATCACCAGCTGGAAGGTTTCGCGGCATATTGAACTCAGCGTCGGGGCCTATCTGATGCAATTCCTTCGGCCAAGCCTGGCTTGCGCGGGCATGGTTGCTGTCGTCTTGATCCTGCATGAAGCGCTGATGCATTGGTCGCCTTATCCACGTTTGGCCGTGGAAATCGCTGCAGGTGGGACGGCCTACTGCTGCTTGATATTTGTCCTCTGCAGGGCGCGTTTGAATGTCTTGATCGGCAGCATAAAGCAGGTGCGCCAGCGCAAAACCAATAGGGACGCGATTGTCGACCCTGTCGCCCATCAATCGTGATATGCGGGCTCGAACCGCAGCGACCTGCGCTGCGGTTCGAGCCGTCAGATATGAAGTGTGATAGGATAATCGACAAGATGACCAGTCTCGACCGCGCTTATGCACCACCGGCGATTGACAATGTGGGAGTCTCGATTACCGACCGCAGCCGTTACTATTCTCTCGATGCAATGCGCGGGTTTGCCGCCATTTGCGTTGTGGCTACACATTTCCAAGAGAGATATGCCCCCTCCGCTTATCTGGCCGTCGACTTTTTCTTCGTTCTCAGCGGGTTTATTATCGCGGAGATTTACGGAAAACGGCTTTCGCGCGGTCTGCCATTCCAGTCGTTCATGGCGGCTCGAATCAAACGTCTTTATCCGCTCTATCTGATCGGAATTTTAGTCGGTCTCGCTCAAATCATGCTGCTGACAAGCTGGGGGCTGAGAGGACAAAGTGTCATTGACCTCATGGTGTCAACAGCTGCCAACGGGGCTTTTCTGCCCAGCCCGATGTATTTCCTTCAAGCAAGCCCGATGCAGGGGATGTTTCCAATCAATGGTCCAGCATGGTCGATGTTCTGGGAACTGTTGGTCAACATACTCTTCGCCTTATGGCTTTTTCGGCTCTCCATCCGCGCCCTCTGCCTCGTTGCCTTAGTCTCGGCTGCATTTTTGGTTGTTGTCGGTCTCAAGTACGGAATGTTGAATATCGGTTGGGAATGGCCTTCCGCGGTCGGTGGCCTCCCAAGGGTGATGTTTTCATTTACCGCAGGGGTGGTGATCAGCCGTCTGTTCGGCGGTATGCCCGCCTGGAGGAAGGGATGGACCGCCTTAGTGCCATGCCTGCTTCTGATGATCTGCATCGCAGCACCGGTTCCTTCTGTGCTGCGGCCTTATTACGATTTGATGTTCGCGATGGCCCTGGCGCCGCTCATCGTGATGCTTGGCCTGTTTTTGGAGATGCCGGCAAAATTGGAGGCGTTGGCGACATGGATCGGGTATATTTCCTACCCCGTCTACATTCTGCACCGCGGTATGATCGGCGTTTTCAAGCCGGTTGCCGGCTCGATCGGGGTGAATGGCCCTCTCGCCTTCTTCGTGCTTCTCGGCGCAGTCGTCTGTTTTGCCTATGTGACCGCTCGTCTCCTAGACAAAACGATGGCTAGACGGACCCGCCGGGCTCGATAACATCCCGCCGCGGCGAGCGCGCCATCAGCCTTGCATAGGCGATGGCCGAGAGCATGTTGACGTGGTTGGCCTTGCCCGTGCCGGCAATGTCGAAGGCGGTGCCGTGGTCGACCGAGACGCGGTCGATCGGCAGGCCGAGCGAGACGTTGACCGCCGTCTCGAAGGCGACGAGCTTGATCGGGATGTGGCCCTGGTCGTGATACTGGGCGATGACGAGGTCGAAGGCGCCATTATAGGCGCGGGCGAAGACCGTGTCGGCCGAGATCGGCCCGACAACGTCGATGCCTTTTGCCTGCGCCTGCTCGACGGCGGGTGCCAGGAATTCCGTGTCCTCGGTGCCGAACAGACCGTTTTCGCCGCAATGCGGATTGAGGCCGGCAACAGCGATGCGCGCTTTCTTGCCGAGCCGCAGGAAATGCCGGTGGCCGGCTTCGATGGTGGCGAGAACCCGCTCCGTCCTCGCGCGCTCGATCGCCCCTTTCAGCGAGATATGGGTGGAGACATGGATGGTGTTCAGCCGCTCGGAGGCAAGCAGCATGAAGGAGCTCTTCGAGCCGGTGAGATGGGCGAGGAGCCCGGTATGGCCGTCATGGTGATGGCCGGCAAGGTTCATCGCCTCCTTGTTGATCGGCGCGGTGACGATGACATCGGCTTGCCCTGACATGGCGAGATCGACGGCGCGGGTGATATAACGCACCGAGGCGTCGCCCGCGACCGGGCTGACCTTGCCGATCTCGGGCAGGGCCGCACCGAGCGCGACTTCATCGACGGCGATCCTGTCGTCGCTCGCGGCATCGGCAGGGCCGAATTTCAGTCCGGCGCCGGTGGCGCGGTCGGCGCGCTCCAGCGCTTCGACATTGCCGACGATGACGAAATCGCGGCGCTCTTCTTTGGGTAGAGCCGCCAGGGCCTTGACGATCACTTCCGGGCCGACGCCGGCGGGATCACCAAGCGTCACGGCGACTTTCGCATTCCTGTCCATCGTCAAAATCCCTTCTAGAACGCCGCTGCGTAAATCAAGCGAATATCGGCGCGCGTCAGATCGCGCGGATTGTTGTCGAGCAGGCGGCGGATGGCAAAGGCGTCGTCAGCCATGGCGTCGAGATCGCTTTCCGGCACGCCGAGGGCGGAGAGTTTCATCTCGATGCCGAGTTCGGCGCAGAAAGCGTAAGCCGCATCGAAGACAGATGCGATATTGTCGGAGGTCCGGCGCCCAAGCGCCTCCATCACCGCTTTCGTCTTCTCAGGCGCAGACGGCGTGTTGAAGGCAAGCACATGCGGGAAAATCAGCGCATTCGCCGCACCATGCGCGACATGCCAGCGCGTGCCGAGGGGATAGGCAAGCGCATGGCCGCCGGCGGTGTTGACCGGACCGAGGCAGAAGCCGCCGTAAAGCGAGGCGAGCGACAGGCCGGCGCGCGCTTCGGCGTCGTTGCCGTCCTTGACGGCGCGGGCGAGATATTTACCGACCAGCCGCGTTCCCTCGATCGCATAGATGTCGACCATCGGATGGGCCTTGCGGTTGGTGAAGGCCTCGACGCAATGGGCCATCGCGTCGACGCCGGTGGCGGCCGTCGTGCGCGCCGGCACGGTGAAGGTCAGGCCCGGGTCGATGACGGCGATATCGGCCAGCATGTGCAGGCTTTCCACCGCAAGCTTGGCCATCGTCCTGGGGTCGGTGACGAGCGCGCGGATGCCGGCTTCGCTGCCGGTGCCCGAGGTCGTCGGCACCTGGGCGAGTGCGACCTTGCGCGGCCCATGCACCTTGTTCGGGCCGACGACGTCATGCAAGGTCTGTGCGGAGCCGGCAAGAACGGCGGCAAGTTTTGCCAGGTCCATGGCGCTGCCGCCGCCGAAGCCGACGATCAGCTCGGCGTCGGCGGCGTTTGCCGCCGAGAGCACCTTTTCGAGGTTTGCCGTATCCGGCTCGGGCGTCACTTCGGCAAAGACCGTCACCTCGCCCTTCAATTCCAGCAGGTCGATCCGCGAGGCGTTGAAGGCATCGGAGATGACAAGCGTGCGCCGATAGTCTTTCTCGGCAGCCCATTTGCCGAGCTTTGCCGCCGTGCCGATGCCGAATTCGATCAGATGCGGCCGAACGATCGTGATTGGCGAATCCAAGCTGGCCATGAACCAGTCCTCCTGCGAGATCTTGCGGCGATAGTGTCGCCCATTTATTGTAAAGTTGTAAGATCAATGTCAAGCCGGCATTCCACGGTGTGGAAATTTTTATCGTCCGATATGTGGTCCGTTACGCTTCAAGCTGTCTTGTGCCTGCAATAATATGCATAAATATCAGTATGTTAATTGATTGGTGCCGACGGAAATGCTTGCCGGCCATGAAGGACCGGCGATCATTCCCCGGTCTGCGCGTCTTGTCAATTTCCTGCCGCTTGGCTGGTCCTGCGCCTGCGCCCCAGCATCTTTTCGCGCGCGATTGGATGCAGGTTTACAATCTTCCGGCTGCCGCGTCGCTTACGGCAGCAATTGCGGGGCGAGGCGCACATATTTGATGGCGCGCCGGTAATAGGTGTAGGCGACATGGAGCGTGCCGTCGCCGCCCTGGATGATCGAGGGATAGGAGAATTCACGGTTCAGAGAATCCTTGGAATTGTTGCTGAGGCAGAAGCCGTCGCCGGTATCGAGATCGATGCGATACGCAAAACTCTTGGCCCCATCCCTCGAGATCGCGAGGCTGAGCGGCGCCCGCGGAACACCCCAGATCGCCTTGCGGCCGATATCGGCGACAATGGCGGTTTCTCCTGCTTCGGCACCCTCGATTTCGTCGTAAAGAGATTGGCGGCGCGCATCCGATGTGCTTGCGTTCGCATGGTTGTAAACCATTGCGATTGCTCCATCATTCAGGACAGTGGCCTGGATCGAGGAGTTGTTGTTCGGCAGTTCGGTCGGCTCGGGTACGCTCCAGGTTTCGCCGCCATCGGACGATCGACTGGAAAGAATGTTTTCGGCGAAGCGATTGCGATAGAAGGCGATCATATCGCCGCCGCCGAGCGGCAGGATATTCATGTGCACGGCGCCGATGCTGTCTGCAATATCGCGCATCTGCCAGCTCGCGCCGCCGTCGCGCGAGATCAGCACCGCTGCCGTATCCGCATCGCCGCTCCAGCGCTGGCCGTTAAGACCGACGCAGCGGAAGACCGGCAGCAGCCAATCGCCCCTGCCGTTGACGACGATCTGCTGGCGAACGAAAGTGCCGGGGCTGTCGCAGAGGATGCGGACCGGGCCGAAGCTTCGACCGCCATCGTCCGATATGCGGCATTTGACAACGGAGCCGTCCTGATTGCCCGAGTTCTGCGAGGTATAGAGCAGCCAGGTCTTTCCGTCCGGAGCATTGAAAATCAACGGGTTTTGTTCGGATTTTTCCGGATCGTCGCTCATCTTCTCCGGCTCGGACCAGCGTTCGGAGCCCGGCGTCAACCGCGACATGTAAATCGAAATATCGCCCATGCCTTCCATCGTGCCGCCGAACCAGACGCAGCTCAGCGTGCCATCAGGCAGAAAGGCGAGATTTGCCGCGTGGTTCTGGATGCAGGGGGAGGGCAGATAGGCATCGGCGCGGCCGGCGGCAGAGGGATGGGGGGTAACGATCCCGGTCATCAAAGCGGGCACGGCTTCCGAAGGCAGGCCGGTGAAACTCATGGCGGATCTCCTCAGGGCAGCTTGGCGTAGCTTTCAGCGAGCGCGGCATAATCCGTCTCGCCGAGCGGCATCAGCGGGGCGCGCGTGCGCTTCCAGGCGGGATTGCCGGTCTTCAACCCCACCATTGCCTTGATGGTCGGGATCTGGACGTAGGAATTGGACAGCGTGCGATAGGCGTTGATGCGCGCCTGCGCCGCCTCGACATCGGCGGCGCGCGCCTCGTCATGGACATGGTCGTAGACGGTGCGCAGCGAATCCGCCACCAGATTGGAGGTGGCCGTGATGCAGCCGGCGCCACCGGCCTTCATCAGCGGCAGCAGCAGCGGATCGGCGCCCGCCAGCACCGAAAAACCGGGATGGGCGGCGATGATGGCCTGCATGTTATTGAAATCGCCGGCAGATTCCTTGATCCCGACGACGGTTTCCGGGAAAGCCGCAATCAGCCTGCCGATCAGCGGAATGGAGAGCGGCACGCCCGAGACCTGCGGAATATGATAGAGGATGACCCGCAGACGCGTATCGGCGACCTTTTCCAGCACCTGCGAATAGGCGGCGAAGAGGCCGTCGTCGGAGACGCCCTTGTAGTAGAAGGGCGGCAGCATCACCACCTTGGTGACGCCGAGCGACAATGCGTGCCGGGTCAGTTCGACGGTCTCCGGAATGGCGACGACGCCGGTGCCAGGCAAAAGCCTGTCGGCCGGAATGCCGGCCTTCACAGCCGCTTCCAATATGGCGCGGCGCTCGGCGCCGGAAAAGGAATTGGCTTCGCCAGTCGTGCCGAGCAGGGCCACGCCATGACATCCCTCGGCCAGCAGCTGCCGGCAGTGATCGATGAAAAGCCTGAGGTCCGGCGTATTGTCTGCCGTCAGCGGCGTTGCGGCGGCGCTGAAAACGCCTGTAATCCTGTGGCTCATTCCGCCCTCCTCGGTGCGTCCCGTCTGTTCCGGCTGCACGGGCAATTGTCGTTCGTCTGTCGCGATGGATTGCAAAAAATTTTCCATCGCAACACTTTTGTCAAGAAGACAAAATGCTCTCATCCCGGAAGTAAAAATTATCCATTTGTTATTGCTGTGATATTTTTCGTGCTAAATTTTGCCGCAACAAAAATCGCGATTTTTTGTTGACATATTTACAATAACAAGAGAACGATATGGGACGGATTGTGCTGCGCCTGGCAGGTGCAGGGAGAGCGCTGCCGAATTCACCGTGGGAGGGAATGCCATGTCTTTTGATCAATCTGAGAAAACCAATCTATCGCGTCGCAACGCGCTGAAGCTCGGTCTGGCGGCTGGCGTCGGCCTGACCGTATTCGGGATGAATGCCCGCATCGTGCTGGCCGATGAAGGCCAGGTCCTGAAAGTCGCCCATCCGGCCTTCGACCAGGATTGGTCGCCGCTGCGCGGCGGCGGCAGAACGTTCCGCTGGAATTCGATCTGGTGGGCGGCGCCGATGTATTTCGACAGTCAGGGCAACATCAAGCCTTACGTCTTCACCAGCTGGGAATCGGCCGACAACACGGTGTGGACCTTCAAGATCGATCCCAAGGCCGTCTTCTCCGACGGCAGCAAGATCACCTCGGCCGACGTCAAGGGATCGTGGGAAGTCGCTTCGATGCCGAACACCAAGAGCCAGCGCGCCGACCAGGTGCTGAGCAAGGTCAAGGGTTATGCCGAAATCGCCGCCGGCTCCGGCAACGAGCTGACCGGCGTCGCGACCCCCGACGACGGCACGGTGGTGGTGACGCTCGCCGCCGCCGACCCGATCTTCTTCATGCGCCTGGCAAATCACATCGCGCCGATCACCAAGGCGTCGCAGTCGCGCGGCAGCGACGGCGAGGAGATCATCGACTGGTACAAGCCGGAGAACAAGCCGGTCTTCTGCGGCCCGTTCAAGCTGACAAGCATCGATATCGATGCCGGCAAGATCACATTCGAGCCGAACGAAAACTTCTTCGGGCAGAAGCCGAAGCTTGCCCGCATCGACATCACCTCGATCGAGGACAATGTCACCGCGACATCGCTGATCAAATCCGGTGAGTTCAACGCCCATACCGAGCTCGTCACCTCGACGATCATCCAGGATCTCGGCCCGGAATTCTCGGCCGGCCCGCTGATCCCGACCAGCCAGCACTTCTGGTTCAACATCTCCCGCGCGCCGATGGACGATCCGAAGGTCCGCCAAGCGCTGATCATGGCGGTCGATCGCGACGGGTTGTTCAAGGCGTCCTATCCGGATGGGCCGCACAAGAAGGCCGACCAGATCCTTAACTCGGTTCCCGGCGCCGACAATTCCGGCTTCGAGCCCTTTCCCTATGATCCGGCAGCCGCCAAGAAGTTGCTTGCCGAATCGAGCTATGGCGGGCCCGAACGCCTGCCGAAGCTCCTGTTCGTCGGCATCTCGGCGCCGGCCATCCAGGCCGCCGCCCAATTCATCGCCGAGCAGTGGCGCCAGAATCTCGGCATCACGGCCGTCGACATGAAGCCGCAGCAGGACGCCTATGCCGGTCCGGACCAGAACTCGGTCCAGATCTTCCGCGACGACGTCGGCACCCGCGTTCCCGACGCCGTTTCCTATCTCACGGGCAGCATCGCCTCGACCTCGTCGAACGCGCAGAACAAGCTCGGCGGATACAAGAACGACAAGGTCGACAGCGCCCTTGCCGAAGCGGCGACCAAGGCTGCGGACGATCCGCAGCGCGTTACTCTCGCCCAGGAGGCCCAGAAGGCGTTCCGCGAGGATTGGGCCTTCATTCCATGGTATTCTCAAGCAATGTCGCGCTGGGCCACCAAGGAGGTTAAGGGCATGGAGAAGAACCTCGACTGGCAGATCGCCGAACCCTGGAACATTTCCATCGGCTGATTGGGACTATCGTTTCTGACAATGAGCGCGCGAGGGCCGCAAGGCCTTCGCGCAAGTTCGAGAAGAAGAGATGCGATCTGCCGGGCTTTAGCAAAGGGCGGGAACGCATCATACAACAGGTGGGAGGTAGCCTTGCTGCGCTACGTGCTAACCCGGTTTGCCATCTGGATTCCGTCCGTACTGGTGGTGATGCTGGCGGTCTACGCGCTGGCCTTTTACGGCGCCGGCGACCCGATCAAGCTGATCTTCCTGCGCGCTCCCGGCGATGTCGCCTATAATCCGCAGCGCATCGAAGCCATCCGTGAAAGTGCAGGCCTCAACAGGCCCTTCATCGAGCAATTCGGGCTTTACATCTGGAACCTGCTGCACGGCCAGTTCGGCAATTCGCTGACCTCGGGCCGCGCCGTCTGGGCGATGGTCTCGGCCGCGGCCCCCGTCTCCTTCCAGCTTGCCCTCTGTGCCGTCATCCTGACGACCGTCGTCGCGATCCCGCTCGGCATGATCGCGGCGCTGAACCAGAATTCGCGCCTCGACTATGCCATTCTGGGTTCGGCCCTATTCCTCTGGGCGATTCCGGCCTATGTCGCCGGTCCCTTGCTGATGGTCGGCCTCATCGTGCTCTTGCCGGGTGCGAGTGTGCCCTATGGCTGGGGCGGCATCTTCGATGTCCGCATCCTGTTGCCGCTGCTGGTGCTGTCCTTCCAGCCGATCGCGCTGATCGTGCGCCAGACCCGAGCCGCCGTCATCGAGGTGCTGTCGGAGGATTTCGTCCGCACCGCCCGCGCCAAGGGCGTGCCGGAGATCGTCGTGGCGCTGCGCCATATCCTGCGGCCGGTGCTGACCCCCGTCGTGACCCAGCTCGGTCTCATCATGATCACCATCGTCAACGGCGCCATCTTCGTCGAGCTGGTCTTCGGCCTGCCGGGCCTCGGCCGGCTGACGGTGCAGGCGCTGATCAATTCCGATTATCCCGTCATTCTGGCAATCACGCTGATCGGGTCGTTCCTGGTAATGGTCTCGAACCTTTTGGTCGATGTGCTCTATCCGTTGCTCGATCCCCGCGCCAATGATGCAAGAAGGAGCCGCTGACCATGTCCGCAATCCCTCTTTCCACCCCTGAATCCGTCGAGGAGCAGCCGGTCAGCCTGTGGCGCGACGCCTGGTATCGGTTGAAGCGCAACAAGCTCGCCGTCTTCGGCCTCGTCGTGGTCCTGATTCTCGCCTTCACGGCGATCTTCGGGCCTTACCTCACGCCATACGACTATCTGAGCCAGGATCTTAACGCCCGCAACGCGCTGCCGTCGATGAGCCATCTCTTCGGAACCGACGACCTCGGCCGCGATGTCTTCAGCCGCGTCGTCTTCGGCACGCGGACCGCCTTTCTCGTTGCCGTCATCGTCACCTTCTTCGCCGTGCTGATCGGGCTCACCCTTGGCGCCGTCGCCGGTTTCTTCGGCAATCCTTTCGACCGCGCCATCATGTGGCTGACCGACGTGACGATGTCGGTTCCCAACCTGCTGCTTGTCGTCGTCATCAACGCCTCGCTGAAATCGCCGATCACCCGCTGGATGGAGGCGCGCTACCTCGAGACCCTCAATCCCTTCTACCGCCAGACGATCTGGGTGGATTTCATCCTCGTCTTCGGATCGATGGCGCTGATCTCCTGGCCGCCCTATGCGCGCCTTGTGCGCGCCCAGGTCCTGTCGATCCGCAGCCGGCCCTATATCACCGCGGCCCAGGCGCTCGGCCTGTCGAACTGGGTCATCATCAAGCGTTATGTCGTGCCGAATGCGCTCGGGCCGCTGATCGTCTCGGTCAGCGCGGGTCTCGGCACGGCGATGGTGCTGGAAAGCGCCTTCAGCTTCCTCGGCGTCGGGGTCAATCCGCCGACGCCGAGCTGGGGCAACATGATCTCGGACGGCCTTCGCGTCTGGCAGCATTATCCGCATCTTCTCGCCGCTCCGGCGGCGGTGCTCGGCCTTGCCTCGGTTGCCTTCAGCTTCCTCGGCGATGGCCTCAACGACGCGCTCAATCCGCGGGGCAGCAAATGATGGACACGCAAAACAGAGAACGTCTGCTCGATGTCAGGAACCTCACCGTCGAGATCGACGGCCGCAACGGTCCGGCCGTCGTCGTCGACGGCATCGACCTCCATGTCGACAAGGGCGAGACGCTCGGCGTCGTCGGCGAATCCGGCTGCGGCAAGAGCCTCACCATGCTGAGCCTGATGCGGCTTCTGCCGAACAAGATCAAGGTCGCCAAGGGAACGGCCACCTTCGCCGGCCGCGACCTGCAGACGATGTCGAATGGCGAGCTGCGCAAGGTGCGCGGCGGCGATATCGGCTTCGTCTTCCAGGATCCGATGACCTCGCTCAATCCTGTCATGCGCGTCGGCGACCAGATCTGCGAGCCGCTGATCTATCATCGAAAAATGAAAAAGGCGGAGGCCCGCGCCCGCGCCGTCGAACTTCTGCGCCTCGTCGGCATTCCCGGTCCCGAAGAGCGGCTGCAGGCCTTTCCGCACGAGCTCTCCGGCGGCATGCGCCAGCGCGTGATGATCGCCATTGGGCTTGCCTGCAATCCCAAGCTCCTGATCGCCGACGAGCCGACCACGGCGCTCGACGTCACCATCCAGGCCCAGATCGTCGACCTGGTGAAGGATCTGCGCGCCAAGCTCGGCATGTCCGTCGTCTGGATCACCCATGATCTGGCGCTGATCGCCGGCCTCGTCGACCGCGTCGCCGTGCTTTACGCCGGCACCGTCGTCGAGGACGCGCCGGTCGACGAACTCTATGCCCGCCCGAGCCATCCCTATACGCGCGGCCTGCTTTCCTCGATCCCGAAACTGTCCGATCCGCCGGCAAGCCGGCTCTCTTCGATCGGCGGCACGCCGCCGGAGCCCGGCCGCCGCCCGAAGGGCTGCCCCTTTGCGCCGCGCTGCCCGCTCGTCGAGGCGATCTGTCACGAACGGGTGCCGCGGCTCGAACCCTTGAGCGGCAGCAGCAATCACCGCGCCGCCTGTTTCGTCGTCCAGAGAATGCAGGAGGCCGCGTGATGGCTGCGCAACCGCTGCTCAAGGTCGAAAACCTGGTCAAGCATTTCCACGTCAAGCTCGGGGCTTTCGGCGAACGCTCGGCGACCGTCTATGCCCTCGACAATGTCGATCTCGACATCATGGAAGGCGAGACGCTGAGCCTCGTCGGTGAATCCGGCTGCGGCAAATCGACGACCGGCTTCACCATCCTCAATCTCTACAAGGCGACCAGCGGCAGGGTCGTCTACAAGGGACAGGACCTCGCCACACTCGACGAGAAGCAGATGCGGCCCTTCCGCCGCGACCTGCAGATCGTCTTCCAGGATCCCTATTCGACGCTCAATCCGCGTATGACGGTAGGCGAGGCGATCGGCGAGCCGATCCTCTTTCACAAGCTTTGCACCAAGGCCGAGCTGAAGGACAAGGTCGCGGCGCTGCTGACCGATGTCGGCCTGCCCACCCGGTTTGCCCAGCGCTACCCGCACGAACTTTCAGGCGGCCAGCGCCAGCGCGTCGTCATCGCCCGGGCGCTCGCCTGCCAGCCGAAATTCATCGTCTGCGACGAGGCGATCTCGGCGCTCGACGTGTCGATCCAGGCGCAGATCATCAACCTGCTGCTCGATCTGCAGGAGAAATACGGGCTGACTTACCTCTTCATTGCCCATGACCTCGCGGTGGTGCGCCATATCAGCACCCGCGTCGGTGTGATGTATCTCGGGCGGCTCGCCGAGCTTGCCAGCCGCGAGGAACTGTTCGACAATCCGCTGCATCCCTATACGAGAGCGCTATTGTCAGCCGTTCCGGAGACCGATCCGGAGCATGAACGCACCCGTCAGCGCCAGATCCTGCAGGGTGATGTGCCGAGCCCGCTGAACCCGCCCTCCGGCTGCCGTTTCCACACGCGCTGCCCGATCGCCATGGATGTCTGCAGCAAGGTCATACCCGTCTGGAAGGAGGCCAAGCCCGGCCATCTCGTCGCCTGCCACGCGGTCAATACGGAAGAGATCGCATGACGCTGAAGGCCGCGATCATCGCCGACGATCTGACGGGCGCGCTCGATACCGGCACGCCCTTTGTCGCGGCCGGCCTTTCGGTCGCGGTCGCCGTCGACGTCGATGCGGCGCAGGATGCGGTTGCCACCGGCTGCGATGTCGTGGTCGTCAATACAGCGTCGCGGGCGCTTGGTGAGCGCGAAGCCGCCGAAAGGGTGCGATCGGCGACGAAGGTGTGGCGTGATGTGAAGCCTGCCGTCGTCATGAAGAAGATCGACTCCCGGCTGAAGGGCAATGTCGCGGCGGAAAGCCTGGCGCTGGCGGATGCGCTCGGCCTGAAGAATATCCTGGTGGCGCCCGCCATTCCCGATCAGGAGCGCCTGACCTACCGCGGTTGTGTCGTCGGCCGCGGTGTCGACAGGCCGCTGCCGATTGCCGATCTGTTTGCGGGCCGCGCGGATAATGTTGTCGTTGCAGATGCCGAAGACGATACCGATCTCGATCAGATCGTCGAGGGTCATGTCTGGCTGACGACGCTTGGCGTCGGTGCGCGCGGCCTCGGCGCGGCATTCGCCCGCCGGCTCGGCGAAACCGGGCGGCGGCCGGTGACGGAATTTACGGCGACCCCGCGCACGCTGTTTGCCTTCGGCTCACGCGATCCGATCACCTTAGCCCAGATGAACCGGCTCGAAGCCTCCGGCGCTTTGCGAATGGTGGTGGACGCGCCGATGGGGCAGATCGAATGCGGGGAAGGCCTGGCGCTGCCGGTGCTGCTGCGCTGCAGCGGCGAGATGGCGGCCGATGCTGCGCTCGTCGCCGGTGATTTTGCGGCCGGCGTCAAAAGGGTGATCGACGATACGAGACCCGATATGCTGATGGTCGGCGGCGGCGATACGGCGCTTGCGGTTTTCCAGGCGCTTGGGGTCAGGGTGCTCATGCCGAAGGGCGAGATCGAGGCGGGCGTTCCCTGGTTCGATGTCACGGCCGCCGACGGGCGGTCTTTTCGGTGTGCCGTCAAGTCGGGGGGCTTCGGTAAGCCGGATAGTTTGTTAAAGCTGGTTCTTCGGAATCAGGCGGCATAAGATACCGCCGGGGAGAATGACGTGGTTGAAGCGAACGGCGAATCTTTGAACGCGGAAGCCGGCCCGCCGGGCAAGCCGGAGCGCGGCAAGGCCGTCAAACTGGTCGATCGTGTCTTCGACCAGCTGCTCGAGCGTATCCGCGGCGGAAACTATCCGCCGGATTCACGCCTGCCCGGCGAACATGAACTTGCCTCGATGCTGGGTGTCTCCCGCCCGATCGTCCGCGACGCGCTGGCCCGCCTGCGCGACCAGGGCATGGTCTATGCCAGACAGGGCGCCGGCACCTTCGTCAGCGCCCACGGATCGCCGACGACGCAGCTCGCCTATTCGCCTGTTAAGACGATCGCCGATATCCAGCGCTGCTACGAATTCCGCCTGACCATCGAGCCGGCCGCTGCCTATTTCGCCGCCAAGCGCCGCAACGAGCAGGCGATCCAGAAGATCGCCAGCGCCCTTGCCGATCTGCGCGAGGCGACCAGTCATCAGCTTCACCGCACGGATGCCGATTTCATCTTCCACCGCGCGGTGACGGAAGCAGCCAACAATCACTATTATACGGCCTCGATCGATGCGCTGAAGGCGCATATCGCCGTCGGCATGCATCTCCACGGCCTTTCTCTGCTCGGCCCGCGCCAGGGGCTGGAGCAGGTCTATGAAGAGCATAACGCCATCTACAAGGCGATCGCCGATGGGCGGGCCGACGACGCGCAAAGGCTGATGAAGACACATCTCGAAGGCTCGCGTGATCGGCTGTTCGAGGGCAGGGCGCTCGACCTGTCCTTCTGAAGTGCATGCCGGAGCGTGGCGGAGGCCATCATCAGGAGCGATGGTTTGCGTTGGACGCCAAGCGGCGAGTTGCGATCCGCCTTAGGCCGATTGATATGTGAGGCGTCCCCAAGCCGGGTCCCATTCCACCCCTTCTGCCAATTCGACGAAGACGGGGTTATGGCTGTTGCCATTGTGGGATGCTGCCAGCTTGAAGGCCGCCTCAGGCTCCATCTCTTCACCGGGAAATATCGCGTCGTCTTGATTGCTATCAGCAACCTTGCGAACATAACCTCGGATCTCGTTGCCCGAATGGTAGAATTTGACAATCAGCGAGCCGGCCGGGGCGACACCTGAGTAATAGCGCACATATGTCGGCATAGCTGCAGCCGGATCAGCCGCGATGGCACTGGCCCTATACCAATGAGCGAGATCTTGGCCCGCCGGACGTCCTTCGCTTTCCCAAATCCGGTAGGCGCGGATTTTTCTCTCGTCGTCATTCTTCATCGCCTCCGACAGAAATTTGATCGCCTAGAGGAACCTCGGCATCGCCACGATACCGAAGCTCTATCACTGCTTACTTGTTAAGTTCCTTGGCCATCTGAAGATGATGTTCGAGAGCAGGGCGTGTGCTTGCCGCCCATGCCTTCAGCTCGGGATTGTCCCCTTCATCGCCATAGCGCTTGAAAAGATCGACGGCATCTTCATGAGCTTCTTCCTGGTCCGAATGATATTGCTTGTTGAAATCATCTCCCTGCAGGCCGTTGAGCTTGTCCAGCATGCTTTGCTGAGCCGACGTCATGGCGTCGGGAAGGGTGGCCTTGACCTTGCCGCCGGAGATCAGTGCCTTCAGTTCGCCGCTGGTCTTCTGATGGTCGGCAACCATCTGCTGGGCAAAGGCTTTCGTCGCATCGTCGCCACGCTCGGCAGCCAGTTTGCTGGAAGCGATTTCGAACATGTCGCTGGCTGCTGCTTCTTTGACGAAATCCTCGGTTTTCGGCGGAACGCCCATCAACGAATTGACGCCGGTCTTTTCGGCGGCCGACTGCGCGAAGGCAGGAACGGCGAGCGAGAGGGCAAGTGAGGCAATGATAAAGCGTTTCATCGGGATCTCCTGGGTTGCTCACCGCTAAACTATTGGAGAGGCCGAGAGTTCCCGTGTCCTCGCGCCGGGCGAGGCGTGCACGATGTGATCCGGAAGATCGGGTTAGCCAACGCAAGGACGGCTCAATCGTCAGCAGGATTTCGCTTCTTGATGATGCTGATGTTGCCACTCACCTCAAGGATCGCAAACTTGATTTCCGCTACGCTCGCGATGCCTTCCTGGTTTCGCGCCGCTTCCATGACATCTTCTTTCTGCAGCCGGCAGCCCTTAAGCGCGCGTTCGTCGTAAACGCCGTCCGCCACGAGTACGGTCGGCACGCCATCGACGATATGCGCTGCGGGGGGCCACCACCTCTTCACATAGGACAGGCCGATGTCTGTGGTGAATAGCGTGAGGATCAAGATGACGGCGTTCGTGATCGAGAAATCGTCCCCCAACATCGCCTGCTGCGTGGTTTCTGAAATCACCAGCACGATCACAAGATCGAATGGCGTCATTTGCGCCAACGTCCGTCTGCCCGAGAGGCGAATGATCACCAGCAGTGTGAAATAGATCGCTAATCCGCGCAGTACCGCGTCCACGTTGTCGCCCTCAGGGAAAGATGAAGGTTGATTGCGTCCGGATCTCTTCGCCGATGCCGATGGTGGCGCGGCGGGAGCCGACGAGCTGTGTCTGCAGACGGAACACGACCTGCGTCCGCCCGGCCGGATCGCCGGGGAACATATAGCCTATCCTGCCTTCGCGCGCGAAGGTCGCCCTTTGCGGTGGGTCGACGCCCTCGACTGAAAAGGTTTGAAGAAACTCGGCATCCATCGTGAAGATCCTGTCTTCGGATGACGGCGCGAAGTTGACGACCATATCCTCTGGCGCATTCCACCGGGAGATGACGGGAAAGTCGACAGAGCCATCGGCTAAAAAGAGCATCTGCCGTGAAAACAGGCCACCTCTGCCGAGCAAACCCAACAGGCAGGCCAGCAGAACAAGCACAAAGACGATCCAGGAAATGCGTTGAACTGCCCAGAACCTCCGCTGGAATTTGCCATGATCGAGCACACCTTCCGGCAGGTCTGGCGACTTTTGTCTTTCTCCCATTCGCTCTCCCTGCTGATTTTGCAGAAAACTTTGCTCCGATGCATAAGTTCCCTGCAACGGGACGGTCGCAGTGTACATCGGGTGTGCAGCGCTCCAGGCTTCTTGGCCGATCAAAGGAACGAAGATCACCCCGCCGAGATCTTCTTCCTCGAAAGCGGCGGCCCCGGTGCGCGTGACGCGTTTCAGCCGCTGGGTATTGCCGTGGCCAATCGGGATGATGAGCCGCCCGCCGAGGGCCAACTGCTCCTTTAAGGCGGACGGCACCTCGGGTGCGTTCGCAGAAACGATAATGGCGTCGAACGGCGCAGCTTCGGCCCAGCCCAGGCTGCCGTCTCCGATCCGGACATCAATGTTGCTATAACCCAGCGGCGCGAACCGTTCACGAGCCTGAAGCGCCAGCCGTTCATGGCGTTCGATGGAGTAGACGCACGTCGCTATCCGGCTGATGACGGCCGAAGCATAGCCGGAGCCCGTCCCCACCTCGAGCACGATATCGCCGCAATTCAACCCGGCCTTTTCGATCATCAAAGCGACGATGAACGGCTGCGAAATCGTCTGGCCTTCGCCGATCGGCAGCGGTGCATCCTCATAGGCGGATTCTTCAAAACCAGGATCTACGAATTTCTCGCGCGGCACAGTGCGCATGGCGCTGATGACCTGTCGATCGTGTATGCCCCGGCGCGTGAGTTGATGGTCCACCATGTGATCTCGAATGCGGGTCATGTCCATGGATCATCTCCACCGTCTTCGACGGCCCGGAAAACTGCATGGCTGCAATCGCTAGCCCTGTCGGGTGGCAGGGATCCGAAAGTGCGCCAGCGCCGCGCCGATACTGGTAAAGATGGGCTGGGCCGTGCGCGGGTCAAATGTTGCGCGAACGCACGCGGCTTTCAGAGATCGTGAACACATGCGCGCTTGCTGCAGCTGCGTAATCCAAAGCGAGGTTTGCATCCGGATTTTCGGGGAACTCGAACGATTGCCCGATGTTGGGATGGCTCCATCGACGAGGACAAAAAATTGAACCTAAGTAAGCTCCTGCTCGGCCGGCGTCTCGCCAACCGCGAGCACGAAGACAAGAAGATCGGCTGGAAAGAAGCAATCCCCGCAATGGGTCTGGACGGCCTCGGATCATCATCCTACGGCCCGGAAGCAGCTCTGACCATCCTCATTCCGCTCGGCGCGCTCGGTCTGGTCTATATCGGACCTGTCATGGGCTGCATCGTCACGCTGCTGGCGATCCTTTATTTCTCCTATCGGCAGACCCTTGCCGCTTACCCCACGAATGGCGGCGCCTATGTGGTGGCGAAGGAGAATTTGGGGGAATATCCGAGCTTGCTTGCCGCCGCAGCTTTGATGATCGATTACGTTTTGAACGTTGCTGTGGGCGTTTCGGCGGGGGTGGGAGCCCTCGTATCGGCGATGCCGGGCCTTCACCCGTACATCCTGCCGCTGTGCCTCGGAGTCGTTCTCCTTGTGATGCTTGCAAATCTGCGCGGAACGGGGGAGGCGGGCTGGCTGTTTGCGTTGCCGACCTACGTCTTTATCCTCTGCTTCCTGGGCGCCATCGGCTATGGGCTCGTCGGGATCGTTTGGGAAGGCCAACCTGCGCCCGTCATCGCGCCGCCGCCGCTCGGGCCTGTAACACAGGGAGCGACGATATGGCTGCTCATGCACGCCTTTGCCAGCGGCTGCACCGCCATGACTGGCGTGGAAGCCGTTTCAAACGGAATGGGATCGTTCCGGCAACCCGTCATGCGTAACGCATATATTACCCTGACCGTAATCGTCGTCATTCTCGGCCTGCTTCTTAGTGGTGTCGCCGCTATCGCCACTACCTACAAGATCGGCGCAATGGATCAGACGAAAGCGGGCTATCAGAGTGTTCTGTCGCAGTTGATTGCTGCCGTCGCCGGTCACGGCGCTTTCTATTACATTGCCATGACAAGCCTTCTCAGTGTCCTATGCCTGTCGGCCAATACCAGCTTTGTCGGCTTTCCCCGCCTTTGCCAGATGGTTGCCGCCGATGGCTATCTGCCCAAGGCCTTCGCTCAGCCAGGGCGTCGGCTGATGTTCACCGTAGGCATCGTTTTTCTCTCTGTGTTTGCCGGGCTGCTGCTGATCGTCTTTAGAGGGATCACCGACAACCTCATTCCACTTTTTGCGATTGGCGCGTTCCTGACATTTACCGTCTCCCAGGCGGGGATGACGATGCATTGGCGACGCCAGTCAAAAAAATATCCAGCGAAGCTGACGATGAACGCCGTCGGCGCGATTTCGACAGGGGCAGCGCTCATCATCATTCTGGTTGCAAAATTTGTGGAAGGCGCGTGGATCACACTGATTGCCGTGCCGGTCACCATCGTCATTTTGAAGTCGATCAAGGGCTACTACAGGTCGCTTCAACGCGAACTGCGAAAACCGGGTCCGATCAGCGTTGACGATATCGAGCCGCCGACGGTTCTCGTCGTCACCGAACGGTGGAACAGATTGAGCGAACGCGCCATTAAGTTTGCCCTGACAATCTCGCCTGACGTGGTCGCCGTCCATTTCGTTCGTCTCGGCGGACCCGATCGCGACGAAAGCGAAAAGACCATCCGTGAGGAATGGCAGGTTGAAGTGGAGGAGCCGCTTGCCGCACGCGGACTGACGCCGCCGAGGCTCATGCTCATTCCCGCTCCATACCGGCAATTGCATGACCCTCTCTTGCGGCTGATCGAAAAGCTGGATGCCGACAGCCCGGAGAGGCGGGTGGCGGTTCTCATCCCGGAAACGGTGAAAGACAGGTGGTGGCAGAACCTGCTGCACATGAACAGGGCCGGCCGGCTACGGGCAAAACTGGTCAGGCTCGGCGGTCCCCGCCTGACCGTGGCGACGGTTCCCTGGCGGTTATACCGGGAAGAGCAGGCGGCGACATAAGCAGTCTTGCTCCGTGGTCGAGGGAACTTCGTGCGAGGAGTGAAGTTGGAGAGGCATCAGCGAAGAGGCGTTAAATGTCCCCCAATCCACTCATGAGCGAACCCCTTGAGGATTTTGCCTCTCGCTTGGAGGCTATGGTCGACGACGAGTTGTTCGCGACCATGAGCAAGCTCGAAAAGGCAAGCGAAGCGGCCGACGATGCAGAAGAGACCCTCGCCCGGATCGCCTTGACCGAAACCGAGATCGAGCGTCGCTATCCCGGCGAACTGCTCGCCCCGTACCGCAATTGGAAGCAAAGACAACCATTGTTGTGACCGCTTCGTTGACGGCTAGATCACATAACTTCGAACAGACGGAGGCATCAATGAGCAGTTCTGAGACGACGACGGACCACAAGACGATCCAGAAATGGGCGGAAAAAAGAGATGGCAAGCCGGCCGTTATCCGCACTGGCGAAAAAGGCGGTGTGCTGCGCATCGATTTCGGGGACAAGGAAGAGGAATTCGACGAAATCGGTTGGGGCGAGTTCTTCAAGATCTTCGACGAAAACAAATTGGCTTTTCTCTATCAGGACAAGACCAGGGACGGGAAGACCAGCCGATTCAACAAATTCGTAGAGCGCGATTGAGCGGCCGGATGGCGACGGGGACGAGATCGTCGCGTCGCCCTACTCCGCCTTATTTGTTGCCGGAACCCGGCTCTGCCATTTTCGAATGCTGGTGGGCGAGCATGCTTGCCGGTGTGACATTGGCAACAGCCGCCTGCAACTTGTTCTTCCAACCGCTGACGACGTCACCTTCGCCGTCGATCATCGCGTCATAGCCGATCCGTGCGACCTCGCCGGCATCATCCTTCTCTGCCTGGCCGATCGCCGTATCCATGAGATCGGCCCGCTTGAAGAACTCGGTCTCCGTCGCCCCCGGCATCAGGCAACTGACGGTTACGCCTGATTCCTTCAATTCCTCGCGCAAGGCAAAAGAGAAGCTGTTGATGAACGCCTTGGTGCCGTTATAGACGGCCTGATAGGAGCCGGGCATGAAACCGGCGATCGAGCCTGTCAGCAGAATGCGGCCTTGGCCGTGGCTGCGCATCTGGTTGCCGATCGCATGGATCAGATAGATCGTGCCGGTGATGTTGGTATCGACGACCTTGCGCGCCTCGCCGAAATCCTGGTCAAGGAAGCCCTTGCCGAGGCCGCGCCCGGCATTGGCCATCAGGAGATCGACCGACCGACCGCTGGCGGTGATGCGCTCGACGAGCCGATTCACGCCTTCGAGCGTCGATAGGTCGGCTTCGACGGCCTCGACTGCCGTGCCGAACTCCTTGAGATTTGCTGCTGCCAGGTTGATGCGCTCCTCATCGGCGGCAATGATGAGATCATAGCCGTCCTGTGCTGCGCATTTTGCCAGTTCGTAGCCGATGCCGGTGGATGCGCCAGTGACGACGGCGAGGCCTTTGCCTGATTGACTGCGAGCCATGATGGGTCTCCTTACGGTTTCAGAACGACCTTGATGCATCCGTCCTGCTTGTCGCGGAACGTCTTGTAGAGAGCAGGCCCATCTTCCAGCGTGCCGCGATGGGTGACGACGAAGGAGGGGTCGATCTCTCCGCTTTGAATCCGCTCCATCAATTTCGGCAGATAATGCTGGACCGGCGTCTGGGCCATCTTGAAGGTCAGGCCGCGATTGATCGCCGAGCCCATGGGGATCTTGTCGAGGAAACCGCCATAGACGCCGACGATCGAGACCGTGCCGAAATTGCGGCAGCAGTGGATAGCCTGGCGCAGCACGTGCGGCCGGTCGGTTCCCATGAACATCGCGACCTTGATGCGGTCTAGCCGCGAATCCCAACTGGCGGCGGCCTCGGCTTCGGTTCCGACGGCATCGATGCAGGCGTCGGCACCACGACCATCGGTCAATTCCATGATCTTGTCGTAGATGTCCTCATCCATGAAGTCGATTGGGATGGCTCCGGCCACCTTGGCAAACGCCAAGCGCTCAGGCACGGCGTCAATGGCAATCACTCTCGCGGCGCCCAGCAGGAAAGCCGAGCGGATCGCCATTTGGCCGACGGGTCCGCAGCCCCAGATCGCGATCGTGTCGCCGGGTTGGATATTGCAGAACTCGGCTGCCATGTAGCCTGTAGGGAAAATGTCCGAAAGGAAAAGCACCTGCTCGTCGGAAAGCCCCTCCGGCACCTTGATCGGACCGACATCAGCATAGGGCACGCGCAGATATTCCGCCTGTCCGCCGGCATAACCGCCGAGCAGATGCGAATAGCCGAACAGCCCCGCCGGTGAATTGCCCCAGAGTTTCGTCACTTTCGCGCGATCGGGGTTGGAGCGCTCGCAGCCGGAGTAGAAGCCGCGCTTGCAGAAGAAACATTCGCCGCAGGAAATGGTGAAGGGAACGACGACGCGATCGCCGACCTTGAGCTTGGTATTGTCCTTGCCGACCTCGACGACCTCACCCATGGTTTCGTGGCCCATGACGTCGCCACTATGCATTTCCGGCATGACGCCGTCGTAAAGATGCAGATCCGATCCGCAGATCGCGCAGGCGGTGACCTTGATGATGGCGTCGCGGCCGTCCTCAACCTTAGGATCGGGAACGCTCTCGCAGCGGATATCATGCTTGCCGTGCCAGGTCAGAGCTTTCACGATGGTTTCTCCTCAGCAATTCTCGACGGCGCTCCAACCCCGGCTTGGCGCAAAAGTTCCCGGAGATGCGAGGATGCCCGTCGCGTCGATCCACATGGTCGAATTGGGAAAATAGGGTGGACATCCGTTGACCTCGTCGAGGCGCTGATGTCGCAACGATCCCGTCGCGATGTCCGGCGCGACAGCCTCCTAGGAGTTGTCGGGCCGGCCGGAACTAACACTATCGTCTGTTGTTTGGCTTATCCGGACATTCCTTCTTGTTCGAAGCAAAATCATTTTAACTCCTGATTGGAGGATGTGATGAACAAACGCGCAAAGACCTTGACCGGCACGAACGAACGGCCGGAGAACGAGACAATCGCTCAAAGCGGATTCGGTATTCCTGACGACAGCGGCCCGTTGGTTGAGCCGACGGAGGCGGAAATCGACCGCGTGAAGGCTTCGCGGCTGCGCGGTCGGCGCAACGAGCTGAAGGAAGAACTCGATGAACAGACCGATCTTCCGCAGAGGGGTGCGCCATGAACGAGACGAGAAATAGCTGGGACAGGGGCTTGGCCACACCGCATGAGAATGCAAAGGCGCCACGAAGGATGATGTTGTTCGTCGTGACAATTTTCGTTCTGGCTTGCGTAGCTACGCTCGCCTTTACATTGATCACCCATCCCGGTGAACCGGACGAGGCATCGCCGACGCCGGCGACGGAGCAGGCGCAATGAGCGCGGGCTCGGACAAAGATCCGATCCAGCGGCCGGCCTCGTCCTCCGCTGAAAAGCGCACCAGGCTCAATGCCGGGAGGATAGCGCTCATTCTGATCGGAACGGTCGGCGTCGTCGCGTTCGTCCTTTATGCCACAATCGTCCTCTATGGTCTCCTCAAGGGCACCTAGGGGCTCTCCCATTTTTGCGCGTAGATCCGGTCGATCGCTTCTGCAACTGCGACAAATTCTTCGCATGCGATATCATAGCGCTGACCTGCAGCCAGTCGTCTCGCCCAACCAACGGCTGCCCGTCCACCCCAGTCGTCCGGCGGCTGGGTGAGCGTTTCGTGCGATGTGCCGAACAGCCTTGCGACGGTGAAATCATAGAATGATCCACCGACATTCTCGAACGAGGCGCCACCTTCGGTTCCGAAGAACTTGGCACTGATCGCTGCATCGCAGCCGGCCTGAAGCCGCCAGGAACATGTGAGGCGAATGACCGCGCCGCCGTCAAGCGTCAGCGTCGCACAGGCAAAATCCTCGACTTGGCTGCCGTCTGCAAGTCTTTCTCCGCCAGCTCTGAGTTCGCTGGTGACGGCAGTGACCGACGGAAAATCGAGGCACCATAAGGCCAGATCGATGAGGTGGACCCCGAGATCGATGACACAGCCGCCGCCCGATAGGGTCTTGTCGTAGAACCAAGGTTTATCGGGACCGTAGGCATTGTGAAAGGTCAGATCGGCTGCGAATACCTTTCCGAGAGCGTTGGCGCGAATAAGTTCATGGATCTGCTGCATGCCTTGCGTATAGCGATAAGACAGGTCGACACCCAGCAGTCGGTCGGCTGTGCTGGAGGCATCGACGACAGCCTTGACCTCGGATGCCGTCCGCCCCAGCGGTTTCTGGCAAAAGACGGCGACGCCCGCCTCAAGGGCACGGATCGACTGTTCGGCATGGGCGGCACTCGGTGTCGCGATGACGATGCCGTCGAGCTGTTGGTCGAGCAGTTCGTCGAGCCCGGCGGCAATCCGCACACCGGGAGCCAATATCTGCGCCTCCCGCGTCATCTCGGCCGAAGGATCGGCGACCGAGACAGCTTCAGCTATACCGCTGTCGAGGATTGCTTTCATCCGGTGCCGGCCGATCCATCCGACGCCGAGAAAGCCGAGTTTTATGGGTTTGACGGCCAAGGCTGCCGTCTTTGGTAAAAGCAACTCGTTCATCGATATTGCACCAGCGCCTTGAGAAAACCGTCCGGGCGGTCGCGCGTGGTGTTCAGCGCTTCATCCAGGCTTTCCAGTGGATAGACGTGCGTGTAAAGCGGCTGCGGATCGATCCGCCCCTGGCGCACAGCCTCGATGGCCTCCCGAATGCCCTGCATATACACGGCCGGGTCGCGCTCATGGGCATTGATGACGTCGAGGCCGCGCCAGTTCCACAATTGCATGTTCACCTGGCGAGGCCCATCCTGATGATAGCCGGCGACGATCAATCGCCCGCGTTCCCTGGTGAGCTCGCCTGCCAGGTCGAGCGGCCATTGTTTGCCCACGGCCTCGATGACGCGGTTGCAGAGATTGCCGTCCGTCAGCGTTTTGACGTTCTCGATGATGCGCCAATGATCGTCCATGAAAATCGTTTGGGCTGCTCCCATCCTTCTTGCCACCTCAAGCGAATAGGCCCGGCGTGAGATGGCGATCACCCGCGCTCCGGCGGCGGCTGCAAGCTGCGTGAGAAGGGCGCCGAGAAAGCCGATGCCGATGATGGCGACGATCTGGCCGCGTTCGATATTGCTGCGGCGGAAGATGTTCATGGCGCACCCAAGCGGTTCGCCCGGAAACGGTTTGCCGTCCAATTCTCGGGGCAGTGCCGCAACCATCGAGGCATCGGCGATGTCGTGCGTGGCGTAGGCATGGTAGGAAAGAGCCGCGACGCGGTCCCCGACCTGCAGGCCGGCAACGTCGCTGCCCATATGATCTATGACGCCCCAGCCTTCATGGCCCAGTCCGCCGGCCTCCGTCGGGAAGGTCATCCATTCGGGTCCTGCCCATGGGGTGAGGTTCGATGCGCAGACGCCGCAGCCTTCCAAGCTGATCCTGACTTGGCTGGGACCGGGTTTCGGCAGGGCGCGCGTCTCGACCGCGAGTTGCCCCGGGCCCGTTACGATCGCAGCGCGCATGAGATCGGCCGTCGGCCTTGCCGCAATGTCCATCAGATCTCCTCCAGGTGGCATCATTCGAACTGCGGCCCGTTCGAAGAGTTCCGGGGGAAGTCAAAGAAGTCATAGATGATGAAGTCAATAAAGATGTCATTGATGAAGGAACTTTTCCATGAACGCTCGGTTCGGCCGCTATCTCTGAAGCAAATTGTTCAACCGGACGGACCCAATAATGATGATTTTGATAACAGGGGGGTGCGGCTTTATCGGCCGCCATGTCGCTGAAGAACTTCTCAAAAACGGCTATAAGGTGCGTGTTTTCGATGCGCTCATTGATCAGGTTCACGCCGATGCGGAGGTAAGCGTGCCCGACGGTGCGCAGGTCGTCCGAGGCAATGTCATGGACAAGGACGCGGTCCGCTCGGCGCTTACCGACGTCGACGGCGTCATTCATCTTGCCGCCGAGGTGGGTGTTGGGCAATCGATGTACGAGATAGCCCGCTACGTCGGCAGCAATGACCTCGGGACGGCTGTGCTGTTGGAGGCAATGATCGGCCAGCCGGTTCAGAAAATCGTCGTCGCCTCCTCGATGAGCGTCTATGGCGAAGGGCTCTATTTGACTGAAGATGGTCAGCGGAACGGCTCTGTCAGGCGCCGCGCCCATCGTCTGAAGCAAGGCAGGTGGGACCCAGTTGGACCGCACGAGGAGCAACTCATGCCGATCGCCACCGACGAGGAAAAACCCGTTGACCTCGCCTCCATATACGCTCTGACAAAATACGCTCAGGAAAAGCAGGTCCTGATCTTCGGTGAAGCCTACGCCAAGGACGCCGTCGCGTTGCGGCTCTTCAATGTCTTCGGCGCCGGGCAGGCGCTCTCCAACCCCTATACTGGCGTGCTTGCAAATTTCGCCTCCAGACTTGCCAACGGGCAGCCGCCGATGATCTTCGAGGATGGCAGGCAACGGCGCGACTTCGTCCATGTGCGGGATGTGGCGACGGCTTTCCGCCTGGCGTTGGAAAAGCCGGCGGCAGCCGGTCACGTGATCAACATCGGCAGCGGCCAGGCCTATTCGATCGCCGATGTCGCGGCGCTTCTCGCCGACGCCATGGGCGTGCCCGATATCAGCCCCGACATCATGAACAAGGCTCGCTCCGGCGACATCCGAAATTGTTTTGCCGATATTTCGAAAGCCCGCGAACTGCTTGGTTTCGAACCGAGATACCGACTTGAGAATGCGCTTGGTCCGTTCGCCGCCTGGGTCCGTCAAACCGGCGCGGTCGACCGCGGCGCCGAGATGAAGCGTCAACTGGAAGAGCGGGGGCTGGTTTCATGAAGAAAATCGGCTCTGGACGGCCTACCAAGCAGGAGACGAGGCAGTTCGGCTTCGTCGAGTGGTTCCGACCGGGGGAGCGCGAGCGGACAGAAGCCGTGCTGCCGGATATTCTGGCAAGCGGCGCCAGTCATCTGCGAACACACCTCTCCTGGGCCGAATACTTGGCACCCGGCGGCCAGCAATGGTTCGATTGGCTGATCCCGCGCGTTGGAGCGCAAATCGATCTTCTACCTTGCATCCATTACACACCGCCTTCGCTCTCGCGAACGGGCAGGTCGTCAGGCGCCCCGGTCGACCTCAAATCCTATGCCGATTTCGTCGACCATATCCTGACGCGCTACGGCCGCTATTTCCGTCACATCGAGCTCTGGAACGAGCCGAACAACCTGCTCGATTGGGATTGGCGTCAAGACAGCGATTTCCTGCTTTTTTGCGAGATGGTCGGAGGCGCAGCCTACTGGGCCAAGCAGAGAGGCTATAAGCCGGTCCTTGGCGGCCCGTGCCCCTTTGATCCCTATTGGCTCAATCTCATGGGCGTGCGCGGTGTGCTTGGGGTCGTCGATGCCGTCGGTTTCCACGGCTTTCCCGGAACCTGGGACAGTGAAGAAGCCACCTGGGGCGGCTGGGACATGCATCTGGGCGAGATGCGCGGGATAATCGACCGATACAATGGCGATGCCGAGATATGGATTACCGAAGCGGGCTACTCCACCTGGCGCAACGACGAGATCGAACAGGCGCGGCGCTTCATCAAGGCGCTCAACGTGCCGGCCGACCGGATGTATTGGTATTCCTGGTGCGATGTGCCGCCGGACGTCCCTGTTCAGGAAGGCTTATGGTTCGACCCGCGGCACTATCATCTTGGAGCGGTTACCCATGACAACAAGCCGAAGCTTTTGGCTCGTCTTCTGATGGAAGGCGGCGTCAGCAAGCTGGCGGAGGTTGCCGCCCTTGCAGCGCCGCACATCGCCTCCGACGCTACACCTGTGGTCGTGACCGGCGGCAGCGGCTTCGTCGGCTCCAATCTCGCCGACAGCCTGCTTGGCGATGGTGAGGACGTCATCATTCTCGATAATCTCGGGCGCGCGGGCGTCGATCAAAACCTCTCCTGGCTGATCGACAGACACGGCGCGCGGGTGCATCCGGTCCTTGCCGACGTCCGGGACCTGATGGGGATCGAAGCCGCCTTCAAGGACGCGAAAGCTGTCTTCCACTATGCCGCCCAAACAGCTGTGACCACCAGCATTGGTGATCCGCTTGCGGATTTCGAAACAAATGCGCGCGGCACCCTCAACGTATTGGAAGCGGTGCGCAAGGCAGGTAGACAGGCGCCCGTCATCTTCGCGAGCACCAACAAGGTCTATGGCGCGCTCGACGATCTCGGGATGGTCGAGGGCGACGACCGATATGTTCCCGAAAACGAGACCATAAGGACAAGGGGGATTGCCGAGGATCGGCCGCTCGATTTCTGCACGCCCTATGGCTGCTCGAAAGGTGTCGCCGATCAGTATGTCCTCGACTACGCCAAGTCCTACGGCATTCCGGCTGCAGTGCTCAGGATGAGCTGCATCTATGGGCCGCGCCAGTTCGGGACCGAGGATCAGGGCTGGGTCGCTCATTTCCTGATCCGGGCGCTCGCAGGTGAAGCCATTTCCGTCTACGGCAGCGGCAAGCAGGTGCGCGACGTTCTTCACGTGGAGGATGCCGTGGCTGCCTACCGGACGCTGCTGGCCAATATCGACCGTGTCTGCGGGAACGCTTTCAACCTCGGCGGCGGGCCGAAAAACGCCGTCAGCGTACTTTCGGTGCTGCGCGAAATCGAGGAGGTGACCGGGCGCCCGGTCGAGACCAGTTTCGGCCCCTGGCGGGCCGGCGACCAGTTCTACTTCGTTGCCGATACCGAAAAGCTCGAAAGGGAGACCGGATGGGCCGCCGGCGTCGGATGGCGCGATGGGCTGCGGCATCTGGCCGAATGGCTGATTGCCAATCGTTTCGGCGGTCAGCAGATCCGCAGGGAAAAGCGCAAGGTAATGGCATGACCACACAAAATCGACGCCCGGGGCACCGCCGCGTGCTGATGACGGTCGACGCCGTCGGCGGGGTCTGGTCCTATGCCATGGACTTGGCCGCAGGATTGAAGCCCCGCCATGTCGAGGTTGTCTTCGCAGGACTTGGGCCCCGACCCACGGCGGAAAAGATTGCCGAGGCAAACAGGCTTGGTACGCTTGTCTGGCTGGAGGCGCCGCTCGACTGGATGGCCGGGTATGAAGCGGCGGTTGCCGAGGTGCCCCGTCTGATCGCTGATCTCGCTCGCCGAAAAAAGGTAGATTTTCTTCATCTCAATTTGCCGTCGCAGGCGGCGGGCATCGAAACGGACCTGCCGGTGATCGTGGTCTGTCATTCCTGTGTCGTGACCTGGTTTGCGGCCGTGCGTGCCGCCAAGGTGCCGCGCGACTGGCAATGGCAATATCGGCTGAACCAGGCCGGTTTTGCACGTGCAGACGCGGTGATCGCACCAAGCGGCAGCCATTCTGCGGCGATGGCGGCGGCCTATGGACCGATCGCCAACCTCAGCGTCGTCTACAATTCGGCTGCGCTCAAGCCTTCCAGCGAGACCAAACAGAATTTTGTCCTGGCAGCCGGCCGCTGGTGGGACGAGGGAAAGAACGGCGCCGTGCTCGATGCGGCGGCGGGCCTGACGCGCTGGCCGCTGAAGGTGGCCGGCGCAAATCGTGGCCCTGACGGGCAATACCTGCCGTTTCGCAATGCCGACCATCTGGGCGAGCTCTCGCGCGAACGGATGATGGTTCTGGCGCGGCAGGCGGCCATTGTGGTTTCGCCGTCGGTTTACGAGCCTTTCGGGCTGGCGGCTTTGGAAGCGGCAAGGGCGGGCGCGGCCTTGGTGCTCTCCGATATTCCGACCTATCGCGAGATCTGGAACGACGCCGCGCTGTTTGTCGATCCGCATCAGCCCAAAGCGTTCGCCCATGCCTTCAACCGCCTCGCCGATGACCCGCAGCAACGGGTTGCGCTTGGCCTGAAGGCGCAGGAGCGATCGGCGAGGTTCAGCCTCGAGGGACAGGCGCAAGCGATGTACGCGATTTATTCCGGCAGGCTTGGCCACGCCTTTTCGACAGCAGCGGAGTGATCATGAAGTTCGTTTTCTATACTCATTCGCTGATTTCCGACTGGAACCACGGCAACGCGCATTTTCTTCGGGGAGTGATGCGCGATCTGCAACGGCGCGGCCATGAAACGCTGGCATTGGAACCGGAGGATTCCTGGAGCCGTGCCAACCTTGTCAGCGATCAGGGGTCTGCGGTCATCGCAAAATTTCACGAGACTTTTCCGCAGCACCGCGCGCAGATCTATGGCAAGGATTTCGATCATGAAGCCGCGCTTGGCGATGCTTATGTCGTCATCGTCCACGAGTGGACGCAACCCGATCTGGTCGAGCGTCTCGGTCGCATCCGGCGCCATGGCGGCACTTTCACGCTGCTCTTTCACGACACGCATCATCGGGCAGTCTCGGCCGAAGGCGATATCGCCGGACTGACGCTGAGCGATTACGACGGTGTGCTGGCTTTCGGCGAGACGTTGCGGGAGCGCTATCTGCGCGCTGGCTGGGGCAGGTCCGTGTTCACCTGGCATGAAGCCGCCGACGATGCTCTGTTTCGACCTATGCCGGAGGTTCTAAGAACCGGAGACCTCATCTGGATCGGCAACTGGGGCGATGGTGAGCGGTCGGCCGAAATCGCCGAGTTTCTGGTCCACCCTGCCAAGTCGCTCGCCCTGAACGCGACGGTACGGGGCGTGCGCTATCCCGATCATGCGCTCGACGCCCTTCAGAGTGCCGGTATCGCCTACGGCGGATGGATTGCCAATGCCGACGTTCCCGTCGCCTTCGCCCGCCACAAGGTCACGGTGCACATTCCGCGCCGGCCTTACATCGAGCATCTGCCGGGCATTCCGACGATCCGCGTTTTCGAAGCGCTCTCATGCGGAATTCCTTTGATATCGGCGCCTTGGGACGACGCCGAGAACCTTTTCAAACCGGGCACGGATTTTCTTCTCGTTCGCGACGGCGAGGACATGAGGAAAAATCTGCGTGACGTGCTCGCCGACCCCGGCTGGGCCGCAAGTCTTGCTGCATCAGGCCTGGTGGCCATCAAGGCGCGCCACACCTGCCGGCATCGCGTCGACGAGCTTTTTGAAGTCCTGGCGTGCTGCGGCACGAACCGGGTCACCACCAATCTCCAATCGCCGGAGGCTGCGGAATGAAAATCGCTTTTTACGGTTCGAGCCTGGTCTCCGCCTATTGGAATGGTGCAGCCACCTATTATCGGGGCCTGCTGCGGGCGATGGCGGCCAAAGGATATGACATCACCTTCTACGAACCCGATGTCTATGATCGGCAAAAGAACCGCGACATGGATCCGCCGGACTGGTGCAAGGTCGTGGTCTACGAAGGCACGATCGGCGCCCTGAAGGCCGTCAGCGGTGCTGCGGCTGAGGCCGATATCGTCGTCAAGGCTAGCGGCGTCGGTTTCGAAGATGATCTGCTTCTCGAGGAGGTGCTTGCCCATGCGCAGCCGCATGCCCTGAAAATCTTCTGGGACGTCGATGCGCCTGCTACGCTTGCCGAACTCAGAGCCAATCCCGATCATCGGCTGCGCCGGGCGCTCGATCGGATCGATCTGGTGCTTACCTATGGCGGCGGCGATCCGGTGGTGAACATATACCGCTCCGTCGGAGCGGCGGACTGCGTGCCGATCTATAATGCGCTCGATCCGCAAACGCATCATCCGGTGCCGGAGGACCATCGTTTCTCGGCCGATCTGGCTTTCCTCGGCAATCGCCTGCCGGACCGCGAGGCGCGGGTTGAGTACTTCTTCCTGGAGCCCGCCTCACGTCTGCCGGAGCGGGCGTTCCTGCTCGGCGGTTCCGGCTGGCAGGACAAGCCGATGTCGCCCAACATCCACTATCTTGGCCATGTGTCGACGCGCGATCACAACGCCTTCAACGTGACCCCGATGGCGGTTCTCAATATATCGCGCGCGAGCATGGCGGAGAACGGCTTCTCGCCGGCGACCCGCGTCTTCGAAGCAGCCGGCGCCGGCGCCTGCCTCATTACCGACGCCTGGGAGGGCATCGAACTCTTCCTGAACCCCGACGAGGAAATCCTGGTCGCGCGCGACGGGCAGGACGTGGCGGATTTGGTTGCCGGTTTGTCGCGCCGATCAGCTCGAAAGATCGGCGAGCGTGCGCGTCAGCGCGTGTTGGCCGAGCACACCTACGCCAATCGCGCCGAAACCCTGGACAAGATTTTGCGCGCTCGTCTTGGCGCGCGGATGGAGGCAGCCGAATGATGCGACCGCTCGACATCGTCTTCCTCGGCCTTTCACTGTCCTCTTCCTGGGGAAACGGCCACGCCACGACCTATCGTGCCCTCGTCAAGGGGCTGCGACAGGACGGTCACCGGGTTCTGTTCCTGGAACGGGACGTTCCCTGGTACGCCAGCCAGCGGGATCTTGCCTCACCGGATTTCTGCGAACTCGCTTATTACGCCGACATCGACGCCATGCTCGAACTCTATCGACACAGGCTGCGCCATGCCGATGCGGTGATCGTCGGGTCCTACGTGCCCGAGGGTGTGGCGCTGATCGACCGGCTCGGCAGCCTGGCGCCAAAAAGCCTGTGCTTTTACGACATCGACACGCCTGTCACGCTTGCAAAGATCGACCGCGGCGACGAGGAATATCTAGCGCTGCGGCAGATCCCACTCTTTGACGTCTACTTCTCCTTTTCCGGAGGAGAGGTGCTGACCCGACTTGAGATGCGGTACGGTGCGCGGAAGGCTGTCGCACTTTACTGCTCGGTCGACGAAGGCCGCTATGCCAATACTGGCGAGCCATATTGCTGGGATCTCGGCTATCTCGGAACCTACAGCCCCGATCGGCAGCCGACTTTGGAACGCCTTCTTCTGGAGCCGGCGCGTCGATTGCCATCGATGCGCTTCGTCGTCGCGGGACCGCAATATCCCGCCGAGATCAACTGGCCGAGCAATGTGGAGAGGATCGAGCACCTGGCGCCCGCCGATCATTCCAGTTTTTACAGTCGCCAACGGTTCACCTTGAATGTGACCCGCAGCGACATGATCGCCTCGGGCTGGTCGCCGAGCGTGCGCCTGTTTGAAGCGGCCGCCTGCAAAACGCCGCTTATCAGCGACTTCTGGCGCGGTCTTGACGAATTGCTGCCCAATGGCGAGGCTTTGATCATTGCAAAGGGGCCAGCCGATGTCGTGGCGGTGCTGAGGGATCTCGCGGACGCCGACCGTAAAGCCATTGCTGCTGCCGCCAGACGGCGGGTCTTAGGTGGCCATACTGGCGCCGCCCGCGGCGCCGAACTCGTCCGAGCCCTGTCGGAGCTGCCGGTAAACCGAGCTTGCGAGCGTATCTCAGCGTGAAGGAGAGTATCGATGCTGCATGTCAATCGTCGCGGAAATCGCAAGACTGTTCTGGTGGCAGGAGGAGCCGGCTTCGTCGGTTCGCACCTCTGTGATGCGCTCCTTGGCCGCGGCGTTTTCGTCATTTGCGTCGACAGTTATATTACCGGCTCGCCGGATAATGTTCGTCCGCTGACAAACCATCCGCGCTTTCGGCTTATCGAGAAGGATATTTGCCAGTTCCTGGAAATCGACGAGCCGCTGGACCAGATCTACAATCTCGCCTGCGCAGCATCGCCGCCACAATATCAGGCCGATCCTGTCCACACGATGATGACCTGTGTCGCAGGGACAGGAAATCTGCTTGCGCTTGCCGAGCGTCACGCAGCTTCCTTTCTCCAGGCGTCCACGAGCGAGGTCTATGGCGATCCGGTCGAGCATCCCCAACGTGAGGATTACCGTGGCAATGTCAGTTGCACCGGACCACGCGCCTGCTATGACGAAGGAAAGCGTGCTGCCGAAGCGCTCTGCTTCGACATGTTGCGGGCCGGCCGCGTCGATGCGCGGGTTCCCCGCATTTTCAATACCTATGGCCCTCGAATGCAGGCCAATGACGGCCGTATCGTCTCCAACCTGATCGTGCAGGCGCTGTCAGGCAAACCCCTCACCATCTACGGAAGCGGCTTGCAGACGCGATCCTTCTGCTATGTCACCGACCTGGTCGGCGGCCTGATGGCGTTGATGGACAAAAGACCCAACCCCGGCGTGCCGGTCAATCTCGGCAATCCCGGCGAGTTCACTATCAACGAGCTCGCCCAGATGATCCGCGCTATGGTGCCGACCCGCACGGAGATCGTTTACGAGCCGTTGCCCACAGACGATCCCCAGCGCCGCCGTCCGGACATCGGGCGGGCGGTGGAGCTTCTCGATTGGCGGCCGACCGTGCCGCTTGCAGAAGGGCTGAGCTATACGGTCGAATGGTTTACCAACAGTCTCGCAACGCGCCCGCGGCGGCAGGCAACAACGTCTGGCCGTCTTCGGAGGCCGGATTCGTCGCAAGCCGCCCCCGCGCAAGGCTGATTGGAGAACGGAGGCAAACGATGATGAACCTGGCTCTGAAGCGCCGCGTGACAGAACTTGGCCCCTGGTTTCAAAACATGAGGTTCGGAGAAGTCGAAACTGCGCCGGATCATTTCCTCGGCGACTATCCCGCATTCAAATGGGAGCGCTTCAAACATGTCGTGCCGGAAGATTTGGACGGGCGCAGCGTGCTCGATATCGGCTGCAATGCCGGCTTTTATGCGCTCGAGATGAAGCGCCGCAATGCCGGGCGGGTGCTCGGCATCGACACCGATTCACGCTACCTTGAGCAGGCTCGTTTTGCTGCCGCTCATTTCGACCTTGACGTTGAATTCAGGCAAATGTCGGTTTACGAGGTGGCGAAGCTCGCAGAGACCTTCGAGCTGGTGCTCTTCATGGGAGTGCTTTACCATCTGCGCCATCCGTTGCTGGCGCTCGATCTGCTCCACGAACATGTGGTTAACGATTTGATGCTGTTCCAGTGCCTGCAGCGCGGGGACGAGCGCAATGCTCTCCCGGACGAGAATTATGATTTCTCGGAATGGGCGGTATTCGACCAGCCTGACTTTCCAAAATTGTTCTTCATCGAACAGCGTTATGCCGGTGATCCGACAAATTGGTTCATTCCCAACAAGGCGGCCGCCGAGGCGATGTTGCGCAGCGCCGGCTTTTCGGTGGAGGCCAATCCGGAGCGAGAAGTCTATCTTTGCCGCCGAGGCCGGCGGCCCTATATGGTCGAGCCGCCGCCGGCGTGAGGCGACGGACCAACAATCTGCGGGTTCGAGATGCTGAAAGGTGCCCGGCTATTTCTGATTGCCATCGCTGCGATCCTCATCGTCGTCTCCACGACTTGGCTGCTGACCAAGCCGCACCAACCTTTTTCTGCTGACGATCCGAGGCTGACACCAGGAAACGCCGAGCGCGGCCGGCTGGTGTTTGCAGCAGGCGGCTGCGCCTCGTGTCACGCGTCTCCCGGTCAGCCGGATCGCTTGAAACTGGGGGGCGATCTGGCGCTGGCCTCGCCCTACGGGACCTTCCGGATCCCTAATATATCGCCTGACCCCCTGGCGGGCATAGGATCGTGGTCGGTCGCGGATCTGGCCAATGCCCTGGTGGCCGGCGTATCGCCGTCAGGGCAGCATTATTATCCGGTCTTTCCCTACCCGAGCTATACCGCAATGAGGCTCGACGACATCCGGGATCTCTACGCCTTCCTGCATACGCTCGAGCCGATTGCCGATCGACCGCAACCGCATGACTTAGCCCTGGCGTTCCGCATCCGGCGGTTCGTGGGCTTCTGGAAGTTTCTGTTCTTCCACGAGCGCCGATCCGAGGGCCTGCTGAACGGTGATCCCGTGCACGATCGCGGCGCTTATCTCGTGGAGGTGCTCGGCCATTGCGCCGAATGCCATTCGTCGCGCAACATCTTCGGCGCGATAAAACCGAAAACACGGTTTGCCGGCGGAGTGAGTTCGGAAGGCGTCGGTTTCAACCCGAACATCACGCCGGAGGGCATCGGCTCATGGTCTGACAACGATATCGTCGATATGCTCGAAAGCGGCAAGACGCCGGATCACGGCTATGTCGGCTGGTCCATGGCAGACGTCGTTAGAAATACATCGGAACTTTCTGATGCCGACCGGGTCGCCATTACCCGATACCTGAAATCGCTGCCGCCGCGCCCCACGCCCCATCCTTAGCGACAGATTTGCTGTCGGAAAGGCGCTTCCCAATCGTGGTCTCTCCCACGGGCGTCACCACCGACCGCAATTTCGTGATGATGGATTGCGGCGAGATGGAACAGGTCGCGACCCCAGACGTTTCGTCTCGAATAACCATCACGTCAGGAGGTAGGCGGCATGAATTCGGCTTGCAATGAGCCGGCCAGGGTCGCGCTCGTGGTCGAGGACGATTACGTCCTTGCCAGCGACCTCGCGTCCAAGCTGTCAGACGCCGGAATGAAGATCGTTGGGCCGGCACCAAACGTACAGCGTGCACTGGACTACATCCAGGATTCCGCCCAGATCGACGTTGCAGTCCTGGACATCAATCTCGGTGGCACGATGGTGTTTCCTGTTGCCGATGCGCTATCCAAGCGCAATATCCCCTTCTTTTTTGCAACCGGCTACAGCCGGGATGTCGTTCCTCCCCGTTTTGCCGATCGGATCTTCGTCGAAAAACCGCTGGAAATGAGCGAAGTTTATGACGCCCTTTCCGACTGTCGAAACCGGGAAATGTCATCGGGCGAGCAAAAAAACCTTGTCCTGTCGGCGCTTTCTCCGCGTGAAATTGAATTGCTCACGCCGCATCTGACGCCGGTTCGGCTTGTTCAAGGCGAGATTCTGGAAAAGCAGTTTTGCGAGACTTCAGCGGTTCGCTTCATCGAAAGCGGAGTTGTATCGCTGGTCGCCGTCTCCCTTGAGGGCTCACAGGTAGAGGCCGGCCTGATCGGGCGTGAAGGCATAACCGGTACGGGATTGCTCGAAGGCGATTGGCTCACGCCTTATAATCTTATCGTGCAGATCGAGGGGTCTGCTCAACGCATCGACGTCGACAGCTTCCTCCGTGTCACGCGCAAGGCGCCGCAATTGCGCTCTCTTTCATCATCATTTGCCAGATCGCTCGGAATCCAGATCGGCTATACCGCCTTGGCCAATGGCCGATATTCCATCGAGCAGAGACTGGCACGCTGGCTGCTGATGCTCAGTGATCGCGTTGACAGCCAAGTCCTTAATCTTACGCATCAATATATGTCTTTCATCCTCGGCGTCCGTCGTTCCGGCGTGACAGGTGCCCTCCACATTCTGGAAGGTGAAAAGCTTATCAGGTCCATACGAGGAAAGGTGATTATCGTCGATCGCGACGGTCTCGTCCTCAAGGCTCACGGGTCCTATGGGATTCCCGAGGGGGAATACGAACGCTTGATGGGCTTTTCATTGAGGAGCCCGGAGAACGTCGCAACGAATACGGCCCATCACAACGCGACTTTTGCGGTCTGCCCATCCTAAGGGCGAAGATGAAGTCCATGGTCTCCACCCACGGTCAGCAGCTCCCACCTCCGTAAAGACCCGCAGACATTTAATCCGGTCGAACGGCGCAACTTTTGCCTTCAGCAATAGTTCGACAGCCAAAGGAGCCCAGATCATGCAGAACTCGCTTTCCCTCGCAGGGCGCTTCTACCTTGTCGTCGAAGACGAGTATCTCGCGGCGTCGAGCATGATGACGGCGCTTGAGGACGAGGGCGCCGAAGTCGCCGGACCCGTCTCGAATGTTGCAGGTGCCTTGGAGCTTGTCGGCAAGCGGGCCTTCGATCTTGACGGGGCTATACTTGATATCAATCTACGCGGAGTGATGGCTTACCCGGTCGCCGAGAAGCTTGCAGAATATAGGATACCATTCGTATTTGTTACCGGTTACGAGTGTGGTTCCTTGCCGGAGCATTTCAAGGCGATGCCTTGCCTCAACAAGCCATGCAATGAAAAAGAACTACTGGTGGTGCTTGCCGGCCTGCCAGCACGCCAGAAGCGGCCTGGAGTGCATCCGGTGACTTGATGCAGAACTCCCGCCTCGTTGCAAAGGTGCCCGGTGGAAAAAAATAATCTAGCGAAACTCTTTTCGGGAAAACGCGTCCTGATCGTCGAAGACGAATATTTCCTTGCCGACGAGACCCGACGAAAGCTGGAAGACTTGGGCGCGGTGGTCATCGGGCCGACGTCGAACGTCAGCCGGGCCCTCGATCTTATCAACAGGGAACATATCGATGCGGCGATCCTCGACGTCTATCTCGGTGACGAGCTGGTATTTGCCGTCGCAGATGAACTGGAGGCGCGAGACATCAACTTCGTCTTTGCCACCGGCTATGACCCCGCCCATATCCCGGTGAAGTACAAGGGTTTTGCGCTTTGCGAAAAGCCAGCCGAACTCGAGCAGATCGCCGTCGCGCTTTTCCATCCAGCCGGCGGCTCCGAACGGCTGAACTGATCGTTAGCCGCGGAGCGGCCTTGGTAGGAAGGCCGTTGGCCGATCTGCCGACGGTTCGACGGCGCTGGAGAGTTTGGCCGCTCGTGCCGCAGTCAATAAAGAAACGAGGCTGACCGTGCTCACTGCGGAACTATCAGGCCCCGCCATTTGTTGAGCATGATCATGAAAGGTCAAATGTCATGTCAACTGCGACCAAGGACATCATTGCGATCGGCGGATCGGCGGGAAGTGGTGCCGTCCTCAGGACGCTGGTCGCTGATTTACCCGCCGACCTACCGGCAAGCATCTTCGTCAGCACCCATATTCCTGCAAACCACCCCGGCTTTTTGCCAGAGATGCTGGCGGCCAGATGCAAGCTTCCGGTGACGCAGGCGGTGGATGGCCAGCCGATCGAGCGAGGCCGTGTCTATCTCGCGGCCCCCGATCGCCATCTGCTGCTGATGGGCGAAACCATCATGTTCGGCGCCGGCCCTCGGGAAAACATGGTGCGGCCCTCGATCGATCCGATGTTCCGTTCCGCTGCCCTGTCTTTCGGTCCACGGGTCGTGGGGCTCGTTCTGACCGGTATGCTCAACGACGGCGCCGCAGGCCTTCATGCGATCAAATCCAACGGCGGCACGACCGTCGTGCAGCACCCTCTCGATGCGGAGGCGGATCAGATGCCGCTGGCGGCACTTGAGGCGGTGGAGGTCGATCATGTCGCCCCGGCCGCCGAACTCGGCAGGCTTCTGACCGGGATCGCGGGAAGCGACGCGGGGCCGGAACTTGATGTGCCGACCGACGAGTTGCGGCTCGAAGTTGAAATCGCCGCAGGGTCGCGAACCGGCAGTGCCGAACTTCGCACGATTGCATCGCCGACCGCCATTACCTGCCCGGATTGTCATGGGGTGCTTTCGGAGGTTCGGGGGTCCCGCCCTCTGCGATTTCGCTGCCAGATCGGCCACGCCTATACTGCTGACGCGCTGGCGGCGCATATCGATGAGCTTGACGAGGCGATCAGGATTGCCATGCGGGTGATGGAGGAGCGCGTGACCCTCGTGGAGCGCATGGCGCGTGACGCGCGTGAGACCGGTCGCACTGCTGTTGCCGAACTCTATGAGGCGAGAGCCATAGAGTATAAGCGCTATTCCGCAACGCTGCGCGACGCCGCCTTGACGTCGCTGCGACACGGTCGCGCGTCACGTTTCCAAGACGTCTGATAAAGGTGTATCTTTATGCCGTGCCGAACGTTTAAAGTCGGTGCAACAGAGGCATGGATCGATGATGGCGTACGACGAGCAGGATAACATGGAACTATCGGCGGGCGCGCTCGAACGGGATCAGCACGAACAGCCGCTCGTGATCGTCGGCATTGCAGTTTCGACCCAGTCGCTCCGCTCGCTCGAACAGATATTCTCGGAAATCGGTGTGGATCTGGGCGCATCCTACCTTGTGGCGGTCTATCAGCAGGAGGGTCTCAGTGCCGCGGCCGTCTTGGAAATGCTCGGCCGACAGGAGCGACTGGCGGTGTCGTTGGCGGTGGATGGAGAGCGCATCCTTGCCAACCACATCTACGTCGGCGGCTCCGACGATATGATGACGTTGGAAGACGGCCAAATTCGCATTCGGCCGGCCTCCGAACCCGTCGGCCATCGTGGCACGATCGACACGATGTTGATTTCGCTGGCAGAACATGCCCATGAGCGCGCCGTTGCGGTGGTCCTTGCGGGGCTGGACAGTGACGGTACGGCTGGCGTCGCTGCAACCAAGAAGTTCGGCGGCCTTTCGATCGTGGAGATCGGCGAAAGCGAAAATGGACCTCTCGAGGAAGGCAGGGGGGCAGCGGCGATTGCGGATCTGCGTCTGCAGGCGCAGAGCATTGCAACGCAGATCGCGCTTTATGCGAGCAATGTTATCGAGGAGGAAGAGGCGGGACTGGACGAGGAGGCGTCCGGCGCGATCGAGGCGCAGATCACGCAGATCGCCACAGTGCTGCGCAATGTCACCAGCCATGATTTCCATGGATACAAGCGCGGGACATTCACGCGCCGCATCCAGCGACGCATGCAGGTGCTGCAGATCAGCAACATCGAAACCTACATCGAGCGGTTGCGCGCCAGCCGTGACGAGGTTCAGAACCTCTTTCAGGACCTGCTGATCGGCGTCACGCAGTTTTTTAGAGATCCAGGCGAATTCGACGCGCTTGAGCGCGAGATCCCGAGACTGTTCGAGGGCAAGGAGCCGACCGACCAGCTGCGCGTCTGGGTGCTCGGTTGCGCGACCGGCGAGGAAGCCTATTCGATCGCAATGCTGCTGCGCGAGCATATGGCGACCATGGACTATCCGCCCGATGTGCAGATATTTGCAACCGATCTCGATGCCCGTGCTTTGGGTATTGCGCGCGCGGGCCGTTACTCGGCTGCGATCACCTCACAGGTCCAGCCCGAGCGGCTCGCTCGCTGGTTCGTGCGTGAAGGCGACACCTATTGCGTCGTCAAGGAATTGCGGGAGATGTGCATCTTCTCACCGCACAACATCGTCAAGGATGCGCCGTTTTCCCGCATCGACATCCTGTCGTGCAGAAACCTGCTGATTTACCTCGACGGCGAGCTGCAAAACAGGGTTATCCCGATCTTCCACTTTGCCCTCAGGCCAAACGGTCTCCTGTTTCTTGGCTCGTCGGAGAACGTCACCCGCCACGCCAAGCTTTTTACGCCCGTCGACCGTAAAAACCGCCTGTTTCGACGGTTGGAAACGGCGACCCGCATCATTCCGGACTTCCCGCTCAGCCCGCGCCCGCGCAGCCCCGACCATCCGCTCTCGACACCAGCTCCCATGCTGCAGACCGGCCGGCTGTCGGCAACCATCAGCCGGCAGGCGGAGGTCGTCGCCGAGCGCTTCGCGCCCGCCTATGTGGTCGTCGATTCCCACTATGACGTGCTGCATTTCTCTGGACGCACCGGTCGCTACCTCGAGCCGGCATCGGGAACGGCGACGCTCAATCTCTTAAGCCTTGCTCACCGCGATCTCAGGCTCGACATGCGGTCTGCCTTGCAGCGTGCTACCACCGAGGCCGTCAAGGTTGAAGTTCCCAGAGTGCTGCTGCGCCAGGATGATCGCACCTACGCCGTTAATATTATCGTCGAACCGCTCGGCAGCGGCGACGTCACCTCGCTGATCGTGCTGTTTCAAGACGCGGGGCAGGTGGCCGAGGGAACGGCGCCTGACGGGGGACGGCTGACAAGCGAAGAGCATGTGCAGCGGCTGGAGACTGATCTTCGGGTGACGCGTGACCGGCTTCAGGCGACGATCGAAGAATTGGAATCGACCAACGAGGAACTCAAATCCTCCAACGAAGAATATCAGTCGATCAACGAAGAGCTGCAGTCGGCCAACGAGGAGATGGAAACCTCGAAGGAAGAACTGCAGTCGGTCAACGAGGAATTGCAGACCGTCAATGGTGAGCTCGCCCATCGTGTGACCGAACTCGATCGCACCAATTCGGACTTGAAAAACCTCCTCGAGGCAACGCAGATTGCCACCGTTTTTCTCGACAACGACCTGCGCGTCAGGAGTTTTACGCCGGCGGCAACGGAAATCTTCCATCTGCTCGACACCGACGTCGGCCGCCCGCTCGACCATGTCGTATCGCGCGTCACCTATCCGGAATTGCTGGACGATGTTCGTCTCGTCCTCCGAACGCTGGTGCCCGTCGACCGAAAAGTCAGCGACCCTGCCAACGATCGGCATTACGCTGCCCGCGCGCTGCCCTATCGCAGCGTCGACAATTATATCAGCGGTGCTGTCGTTACCTTCACAGACCTGACCGCCACCTATGAGGCGGAAGTGGCGCTTCGACGCAGCGAGGAACGCCTGCAGCGCGTCCTGGAGACGGATGCCGTTGGCGTCATCTTTCTCAAGTCGGACGGCGTCATCTTTGACGCCAACGACGTGTTCTTGAAGATGTCCGGCTACAGCCGCTCACAAATGGAGCGCTCCGAGTTGCACTGGCGCCGGCTGACCCCGGATGAGCACCTTGCCGAGACCGAAGCACAGATGGAAGCCGTCAAAGAGACCGGCAAGATCGGGCCATATGAGAAGGAATACTTCCTGGCTGACGGAACGCGTCGCTGGATGTTGTTTGCCGGACGCGATCTCGGCGACGGCACGATCGCCGAGTTCTGCATCGACATCTCGGCACGAAAACAGGCCCAGGCAGCGTTGCGGCAGGGGGAGGAGCAGTTCCGGCTGTTTGGCGAAGCCTCTTCCGACGTGTTGTGGATCCGTGACGCGGAGACGCTGCAATGGGTCTATCTGACGCCGGCTTTCGAGGCCATCTATGGCGTCGATCGCGAGCAGGCCATGACCGGCAACAATTTCCGCAGCTGGTCCGAACTCATCATCCCCGAAGACCGCGAACAGGCGCTTTCCGAAATCCGCAGGGTGCGGGATGGTGAACGTGTGGAGTTCGAGTACCGCATCAGGCGCGCCTCGGACCACGAGATCCGCTGGTTGCGCAGTGCCGACTTCCCGCTCCTCGGAGAGGACGGCAATGTCAAGCAGATCGGCGGCATCGGCCGCGACATCACCGATGAAAAAGCCTCGGCCGACCGAACCAAAGTCCTCGTCGGCGAGCTTCAGCATCGCACCCGCAACCTCATGGCTGTCGTGCGGTCGATGGCCGACAAGACAATGCGTTCGAGCACCGATCTGGCGGATTTCCACGAGAGATTTCGCGACCGCCTTGATGTGCTGGCGCGGGTGCAGGGCTTCTTGTCACGTCTGCAGGAGGGCGACCGTATCACCTTCGACCAGCTCATCCGCTCGGAACTGGCCGCTCACGGCGTGCCGGAAGGGGAGACGAACCGCATTACCTTGCAGGGTCCCGAAGGCGTCAGGCTTCGCTCGACCACCGTTCAGACGATGGCATTGGCGATGCACGAGCTTGGCACCAATGCCGCCAAGTACGGAGCGCTCAGCCAGCCCCAGGCGCATTTGGCGATCAACTGGCGGGTCGAACAGCCAGACGGAAACGGCAAGCCCTGGCTGCATGTCGACTGGCGGGAGAGCCGCGTGAAGATGCCACCGGCCAATTCCGGGCCGCAAGGGGGCGGCCAGGGACGCGAACTGATCGAACGCGCGCTACCCTATCAGCTCGATGCAAAGACGTCCTACACAATTGGCGATGACGGGATCCATTGCATGATCGCAATCCCGGTGTCTCTCAGCAATCTGAGCGAGGATGACGCTTATGGCTGATGGGGTGCTGCGCGGTTGCTATGTGCTGGTCGTCGAGGACGAGTTCATGCTCGCGGAGGATCTGTCCCTGGAACTGGCTGATGCCGGAGCCGTGGTGATCGGCCCGGCACAAACACTGGAGCGTGCGGTGGAGCTGCTGGCGAGGCCGGATGCGCTTGACGCAGCCGTGCTGGACGTCAACCTGCAGGGTAAGCCGGTATACCCGCTTGCCGATGCGCTCTTTGAGCGCAAGGTTCCGTTCGTCTTTACGACAGGCTATGACGCGTCTATCTTGCCGGCGAGGTTCCGGTCAGTCGATTGCTGTTCCAAACCCATTGATATGGGGCGACTGTTGGAAGCCTTGCAAACCGCTATCGTCACCGCACGAGCGCTCTGAGCCGGCGCGCTATCAATCATTGCATCCTATGAGGCCGGAGTCGTCCGGCTGATGCTCGTCTCCCGCTCTCCTCGCAACGCAAGCAGTTCGGCTTTGAGCCTGTCCAGGTGAGCAAGATGCATGACCTGTGACTCTTCGAAATTCACCAGAAGCCGTATCGCTTCCGTCGCATCGACGCCGCGATCGGTCATTTCGGCCACGATCTCCCGCTGCCTGGCAATGTGTTGTCCGCCCAGGGCAACATGCTCTCGTGCCTGCTCCAAATGTTTTTCTACCATTGCCCTTTCCATGCTTGAGCTCCTTCTTCCTACGACATCATGCGCCCAATCTCGCCCTTAAGAAACGATAATCCGCTGATCCCAATGTCGGGGCGCTGACGGAAAAGCTGCCGGCTGCCAAACGCAGAATGGCAACGTTGGTGTGCGCTAGCGCGCGTAGAGATAGGCGGCCAGGTCGCGCGCCTCCTGTTCGGATATTCCGGTGGGTGGCATGGCGGTCTTCGGAGAATGGGTCTGCGGGGCGACGATCCAGTCAACGAGGTTGTCGGCCGAATTGTTGAGCACACCGGCGATATAAACCCGCTCGCGCAGCCCATTAAGATCGCCGCCGACCTTGCCGTCGGCGCCCTCGATGCCAGGGATCGTATGACATCCGGTGCATCCGTATCGGCGAAAGATCATCGGCGCGCGGGCCGGATCGCCCTTCGTCATGGCGACAGCGCTGGCTCGTCTTTCGGATCGCTCACGATAGTCGTTGGTCAACGCCAATGCCGCAGTCAGGCTCAAGACACACGCGCCTACGATGATGACCGAACGAAGGGAATTACTGGGCGATGATGTGCGTTCCACCTGCGCCTCGCTTTCCAGAGCCCTTGATCCAAAGGGCGACTAATGCCAGCGCCACACCAGCGTAGATGACCCCCGCCGGAACCCACATCACCAGGCCTGCCATTTGCTGGTCTTCAAGCGGCGAAATCCCCCATTCCGATGCCCCGTGTGTCTGCAGGCTATAGAGCACCTGTGGCGAAAGCGCGATGAGCGCGCCAAGGACGCTCATGTGCAGCATGGTCAGGAAGAGATGCCAGGCGGCGAGCCCCTTGTGGGTCTTCCAGATGACGGACCACCAGAACAGGACGGCGGTCGTGAAAAAGCAAAGATGCTGCAGCCGGTGAAGAGGGACGCTCTCGACGGCGGTGTCGAAGAGCATAGGCGCGTGCCATGCCCAGATCGCCACCCCATGGACGACGGTCGCCACCGTGCCGCTGCTGAGGAAGGTCCATGTCCGCCGTAGTGCGTTTGTGGCAAGCACCTGAGCTGCCCTGCGCCTGATCATCCTTGGAAGTCCCCAGAGCAACATCGCTGCCGGGCGCGCTAGAACGACGAGCGGCGCGGAAACGGCCATGACCAGTTCGTGCTCGATCATGTGGACGGTAAACAGCTGTTCGCCCAGCCAATGCAGCGGCGAGACAAGTGCACCGGCAAGCACGAGCCAGCCGCTCCAGAAGGTAAAAGCCCGATGCGCGAAGGCACGGCGGCCAGCGGACGATCGGGGCCGGAAGCGAAGGCTGCCGCAGGCAAAAAGGGCAGCGCCAAGAACAAGTGGGGCAAGTATCCAGGGATCGGCCGTCCATGCAAGTGTACTCGCGTGGGAATGGCCTTCATGCGCGAGTGCCGGCTGGCTTTCCGCAATGGCAGCAAGAAAAATGAATGCGCTTGCTGTTCTCATAGCCGCGGCACCCAATAGATGCATCCGTAAATGGGAAGCCAGGTCAGGACGACAAAGTTCCAATAGAGCGCGTTGTCCTCCACGTCGCCGTAGCGCCGCGTATTGTCAGCGTGTTTTGAGAACATCAGGCAGGCGAGAACGACGGTATCGACGAGGTCGGTGACGATGTGGGTCGTGTGCAGGCCAAGCATGGTCCAGACGATCGATCCATAAGCATCGTCGTCCCAGCTGACATGAAGGGCAGGAAATTCGAAGGCGCGAGGGATAAGGGGAAGAAGGCCGAGAATGGCCATGACGATCAGTCCTGCCCGCACCTTGCGAAGGTCTTTCCGCTTCGCCCACCGCGACACCAGAATGTTCGGCACAACACTGGCGACAAGCAGCAGGGTCAGGATCGTCCCGGCGGTAAGATCCGGAGGTGGGGCTTCGATCGGCCACCGTGGCGCCAGGCTCATCAGATAGAAATAGATGGCAATCGAAAGCGCAAATCCCGTGCCTTCGATCAGCATGAAGGCGCTGGTGCCCCAGAAGGTCAGGCTCGCACTGCCCATGCCATGGAGGGGAAGATGCGACAGATCGAGCGCCATGCGTTCTTTCATGACTCGTCCTCCGGCGTTTGCTTCGGCCAGAACCATCCGGTCAGCGTAATCGCCACGGGGATAGCACCCCAGATGACTGCCCATGGGCTGAAGATCGAGGCAATCAGCATGATGCTCGTGGCAATGGCTGCCAGAAAAGGCCAGATGGAGTCGGCGGGCGAGGCCTCCCGGGCTTCAGGATCCGCCGCTGCGACGCTGCTGACGATCAGTTCGCGCCGGTCGAGCCGCAATCCGGTTGCGACCGGCAGCGTCTCGCCCGAAGTCCAGAGCGGCTCGCGGGATTCGACCACCGGAATATGCCGGAAATTATAAGGGGGCGGGGGCGAAGGCATCGCCCATTCCAATGTCGAGGCGTTCCAGGGATTGGAGCCGGCCTCCGGGCCATGGCGGACACTGCGCAGGACGTCGATGAAGAAGATCAGAAAGCCGGCGGCGAGGATGACGGCACTGAGGCTGACGAAGAGGTTCAATCCCGCCCAGGGCAATTCTGGCGGATAGGTGTAGACGCGCCGCGGCATGCCTTGCAGGCCGAGAATGTGCATCGGGAAGAAGGTGAGGTGGAAGCCGGTGAAGATCAGCCCGAAGGCCCACCGGCCGAGCGTCTCGCTCATCATCCGGCCGGTCATCTTGGGGAACCAATAGTATATCGCACCGATGAGCGGGAAGACGGAACCGCCGATCAGCACATAGTGAAAATGCGCCACGACGAAATACGTGTCATGGACCTGCGTATCGAAGGGCACCGATGCCACCATCACCCCGGTCAACCCGCCGATGACGAAGGTGATGAGAAAACCGATGATGAAGAGCATCGGTGTCTTGAAGATGGGGCGGCCGTCCCACAGTGTTGCGAGCCAACAGAAAATCTGGGTGCCTGCCGGAATGGCGATTGCCATGCTCGATGCGGTGAAGAAACTGCTGCCGACGCGTGGCAGGCCGGCAACGAACATGTGGTGTACCCAGAGACCGAAGGCGAGAACGCCTGTCGCGATCATCGCCAGCACCAGCGGCAAATAGCCGAAGGTCGGGCGCTGCGTGAAGGTGGAGATCATCGCCGAGACCATGCCGACGGCGGGCAGAAAGATGATATAGACCTCGGGGTGGCCGAAAAACCAGAACAGATGCTGCCAGAGGAGAGCGTCGCCGCCTTCGGCCGGATTGAAAAATTGTGTGCCGACCAGCCGGTCGAGAATGAGCGACGAACTGGCGAGCATGATTGCCGGCATGGCCATGATGACCAGAAATGCTGTGACCAGCATCGACCAGACGAAGATCGGGATCCGGTCGAGCGACATGCCAGGCGCGCGCAGTTTGAAGACGGTCACGACGATTTCGACGGCAACGGCAAGGGCTGAGACCTCCGTAAAGGTGATCATCTGGGCCCAGATGTCTGCCCGCTTGCCAGGGCCATATTGCGGCCCGGCCAGGGGCACGTAAGCGAACCATCCGACATCGGGGGCGGTGTCGAGGGCGAGCGAAATCCACAAAAGCAGCCCGCCGGCGAGAAAGATCCAGTACGAGAAGGCATTCAGCCTGGGAAAGGCGATGTTGCGGGTGCCGACCATCAGAGGAACCAGATAGACGGCCATCGCCTCCATCACCGGCACGGCAAACAGGAACATCATGTTGCTTCCGTGCACGGTGAAGATCTGGTTGTAACGGTCTGCGCTGATGAAGCGGGCCTCGGGGAAGGCGAGCTGCAGGCGCATTGCCAGCGCCAGAACGCCGCCGAGCATCAAAAAGACGAAGGCGGTGGCGATATAGCGCCGCCCGATGATCTTGTGGTCGACGGTGGAGAGAGCGCCCAGCACGCCTGTCGGCGTCGACCAGGTGCGCCGGAGGGCGGCTTCGGCCTTTTCGTCGCCGGCTGCCAGATCGGCAGGGGAGGGAATTTTGCCGAACCACCTCATCGCAGGGCCTTCATATAGGCGCTCAATTGGCGCAGCTCTTCGCTGGAGACCGGGACCAGCGGCATGTTGTTTCCCGGCTTCAGCGTTTGCGGATCGGCAATCCACGCGGCAACTGATCCCCGCGTATTGTCCAGCAGTCCGGCGGCGATCATGCTCCGGCTGCCGACATGAGTGAGGTCGGGGCCTGTGGTGCCCGAAGCCTCGGTGCCGCGGATCGTGTGGCAGGCGGCGCAAGGCTTGCTCATGAAGACGAGCTTTCCCGCTGCGGCTTCACTATCTGCGGGAAGAACTGCCGCTCCCCTTTGCGCTTCCAGCCACCGGGCATGGTCATCGGGCTCCTCGGCAATAACAAGCAACGCCATATGGCTGTGCTGAAGGCCGCAGAATTCTGCGCACTGACCGCGGTAGACCCCGGCTTTGCTTGCATGGAGCGTCAGGGCATTTTCGCGTCCGGGAACCAGATCCTGCTTTCCCGTGAGGTTCGGCACCCAAAAGGAATGGATGACGTCGCTTGCCTCCAGGCGCAGGCGAACGTCTGTCCCGACCGGTATATGCAGCTCGTTGGCGGTCTGAAATGTCCTTGCCGGATCGGGATCGAGGTAAGTGAACTGCCACCACCATTGCTGGCCCCGGACGAGGATCGTCGGGGGATCGGCCTTCCCACGATCGAGACCGGGCGTTGCGTAGAAGCTGGCAGCGGTCAGGAAGGTGATGACGACGAAAGTTGCAACGACTGCGCCGGCGACGACCCTGCCCATGGAACGCTCGGTCTGCGGACGCGGCCTGTCTGGGGCGCCAGGGCTTCGGACCAAAGCCCAGGCCATGACGCCCATGACGAGCACGAAGACGATGCCGCAGACGGCGACAAACAGAATTATGAGGTTCTCGAGCGCCAAGGCGGACGGCCCATCGGCATCCAGCGCCGATTGGGTGCCCGCACAGCCGGAGAGAAAGAGCACGCATGCCGGAGCAATTTTCAAGGCTGGACACCTCGATCAGCGCGGACACCAGCCGGTCCTTCCTCGAAAAGACCCGCGGCCGGAGCGCGGTTCTCGGACGGTCTCGTATGCTTGTCGTCGTTCCGGCTCGGCGCGGTATAGGGTGCGGAATAGGCACCGATCGTCCTGACGTAGCCGGCAAGCTGCCAGATCTGGTCGCTCGTCATTTTATTCCCGTAGGATGGCATGCCCTGGGGCCGGCCGTCGCGAATGGAGGCCACGACCGACACCATTTCGGAACCGTAGAACCACCACCCGTCGAGAAAGGAGGGGCCGGTTCCACCGCGTCCATCTCCATGGCAACTAGAGCAGCCGAACCAGGAATAAAGACGCTTGCCCTGGCTCAAATCAAAGGCCGTCGCCTCATAGGGTTTGCCGAGCGCGAAATAGACATCGGGCGGCGTGCCGCCGATGCGGTCGGGCATCAGCTTGAACTGATCGAGAGCGGTGGTGACCGGCGGATCGGCCCGGTACTGGCGGGGGTGTCTCGCCCAACCGATCGCCGCGCCGATAAGCAGCATGCAGAGGAGAGTTCCTGCCGCAATCCAATGGAAACGTCTGCTCTCGCTCATCGCCGCAGCTCTTGGATCAAGATGGCGAAGGGGCGTCGGAGAGGCTGAGGCTCACCGGCAACAGCTTGTAGGATGGGGTCTTGGCTTTCGCATCGTGGTGGGCCAGCGGAAAAAGCGGATTGGCCTCCGGGTAATAGGCCGCGCAGCATCCCGCTGGCACATCGTGCCGGGCGACCCTGAAGCCGGTGACACGGCGCACCGTGGCGTAATCGATAGCCGTGGTCAGGTCGACGACGTCACCGTCCTTAAAACCCAGCCGCTGGATGTCGTCTTCGTTCATGAAGACGACCTTCCTGGTGCCATCGACACCGCGGTAACGATCGCCATAGCCGTAGATCGTCGTGTTGAACTGGTCGTTCGAGCGCAACGTCGCGAGATTGAGGACGCTGCCGGCCGCGGGGTTGATGTCGAGCTCCGGAAAGAGCCGTGACGGCGTTATGAAATTGGCTTTCTTGTTTGCCGTTGCGAATTTGCGCTGCCGGGCCGGGACCGGCCGCGGAAAGCCGCCCGGCTGGAACATCCGTTTGTTGAAGTCTCTGAAGGTTTCGGGATAGGTCGCCTCGATCGCGTCGCGGATCTTCGAATAATCCCCCACCCATTCGTCCCAGGGGACCTGGCCCTTCGAAAGCGTCGCCTTGGCGATGCCGGCGATGATCGCAGGCTCCGAAAGGAGTTCCTTGCTGGCGGGCTTAGCCCTTCCGCGCGATCCGTGGAAATGCGCCACCGAGCTTTCGATGGAGACGGCTTGCGCACCGCTTGCTTGTTCATCGATCTCCAGCCGGCCGAGACAGGGCAGGAGATAGGCGATCTCGCCATGAATGACATGACTGCGGTTGAGCTTGGTGGCGATCTGGACGCTCAGGCGCAGCTTTCGCCAGCCGTCTTCCATAGCTTCCGTTTCGGGAACGGCGCGCAGAAAATTACCGCCCAGGCTGACGAAGGCCTTCGCTTCGCCCTGCATGATCGCCTTGCAGGTATCGACGGTCGAGCGGCCTTCCCAGGTCGGCGGCTCGAACTGGTAGAGTTCCGAAAGCTTGCCGAGCGGCGCCAGACCCGGCTTTTCGGTTATTCCGACCGTGCGCTGCCCCTGAACATTCGAATGCCCGCGCACAGCACAGATATTGGCGCCGGGTTTGCCGATATTGCCGCGCAAAAGAGCCAGATTGACAACCATCTGAACGTTTTGAACACCCATTACATGCTGGGTGAGCCCCATGCCGTAAACCATCAGCACGGCTTCGGCCTTGGCATAAGTGTTTGCCGCCTGGGTCATCTGTTCGCGGGTCAGACCAGACACCCGCTCCAGCTCCGCCCAGTCATGTCCGCGTGCTGCATTGGCAAATTCTTCGAAGCCCGACGTGTGGATCTGGATGAAATCATGGTCGAGCACATGTCTCCGGTCGGCTGCCGCCATGGATGCGGCAAAGGCGACCGCTGCAGCATTCGAGGGATCTTTTGGCACGGCGTCGGCGCCCGCGACCTTGCTCGTTCCCGATGCCTTCAGCGCGTCGTCGGCTTCGATCAGCGCCTTGCACACGCCGAAGAGCGCTGCAATGTCGCCTCCGTTCCTCACCTGGTAATATTCCGAGGAGATCGGGGTCGAGCGGCCGGTCAGCATCTGCCCCGGCATTTGCGGGTTGATGAAATGTTCGAGGCCGGGTTCGCGCAGCGGATTGAACGTGACGATTTTCACGCCTCGGTCGACGGCATCCTGCAGGTCGTGGAGCATCCTCGGCGAGGAGGTGTTGACGTTCTGGGCCATGTAGAAAATGCAGTCGCAGTTTTCGAAATCGGAAAGGATTGCCGTGCCGACGGAGGAGCCGATACTTTCGGGAAGCGCGACCGAGGAGCTTTCGTGACACATGTTGGAGGAGTCGGGCAGGTTGTTGCTGCCGAAGATGCGGGCAAGCAGCTGGTACATGTAGGCAGTTTCGAGCGAGGCCCGTCCGGAGGTGTAAAAATCGACCTGCTGCGGAGCGATGGACCGCAGCTCTCGGCCGATTTCTTCGAAGGCCTCGGCCCAGCCGACGGGTTCGTATTTGTCGGTTGCGCTGTTCCAGCGCATCGGGTGGGTCAGGCGGCCCTGCTCCTCAAGATCGTGATCGCTCCATCCTTCCAGCTCATGCAAGGTATGGGCGGCGAAAAAGGCGCGGTCGGCACGCCGGCTGGTGACCTCCCAGGCGGTTGCCTTCGCGCCGTTCTCGCAAAACTCCATGGGATGAGGCTTGGCAGGCTTGGCCCAGGCGCAGCTGACGCACATATAGCCGTCGGCCTTGTTTTGATGGGCAAGCAGCGACGGTCCGGATCGCGGCACGTGCTCGCGCAGAAGGATCTCGCCGGTGGATCTGGCCGCTCCCCATCCGCCCGCTGTATGACTGCCTTTGCCGATCTTGGGGTGTTTCTTCGATCTCGCTGACATATTCGCCTCTCGACAATTTCTGCGCAGGAATTTTGACCGACATTCCGTCACGTCGAACTCCGCCGCAGACCAACGGTTCCCTGCGGCGATCGAGCGTTGTGCGCCGGGCCATTTCGGGTTGGGAGACGATGTGTGCCGGCGTTGGATTTGCTTCGTTGAAGATGTCGGGAAACGCCGCGCGCCAGCCGGCGGTCACCTTCGATTGGCCATAGGAGAGGACGTTCAGTCGAAGCTGTTTCCGAGCATCGACAGCAATGACCCGCGGGCCCGATTAACGCGGCTTTTCAAGGTGCCGAGCCGGCAGCCGCACAGTTTTGCGGCATCCTCGTAGCTCGTTCCGGTCGCCACCAGTAGCAGCGCCCGTCGCCTGTCGTCTGGAAGTTGCGTCAGGGCTTGTTCCAGCTCGCGCTCGCGCAGTGCCCATTCCTGGCTCGGTGCAATTGCAATCTGTTCCATCGCCGCGTCCATAGCGGTCGGCTCGCGCTTCTGGCGACGGTAATTGGTGCAAAACGTATTTCGCATGATGGTGAACAGCCAGGATTTCAACGACGTGCCGGGCTGATAGAGATGGAGCGAGTTCAATGCCTTCAGCAGGGTTTCCTGCACAAGGTCATCGATGTCGTCTTCGCCGCGCAGGAACCGCCGGGCAAAGGCGCGCAATGCCGGCGTGAACTGGACGATCTCCGACTGGATGGCGGACGGTGTTTTGCAGCTTGACGCAGAGCTTGTCGGAAATGAGGACTTCATTTGTCCCTCCTTTGATGAGAGGGAAAGCTGCGTTGGAGCTCTTCGTTGCTGTACGATAGCGGACCAAAGTCTGATCCGCCCGACGATGACGGTATTGTATGAAATGGGCGGCGCCATAACCGGTCGAATAGCTGGGGCCAGCAATCCTCGTTGACCGGACCGAAGCGTGATTGCTCGGCGGGGCGGCTGTCGACGGCGTCCCTTTAGGATGGCTCTATGGGTCGGAAAGGGATGAGCTGGAATGTGAACCGCAAGGGACGCGTGCCCGAACACACCAATGAAAGCGAACGACGTCGCGCGACGGCAAGGTTTCGTCACAATATGGAGCTGCAAGATTGTCGTATTTCAGGCAAGCCGTGTCTCCCCGCCACTCGTGCTTTACACTTCTACCTCGCCGTACAGTTGACCGCACATCGTCAGTGAAAGGCGCATTGCTGCCACGCGCTCTTCGGCATCTTGAACCGAATAGGCCCATATTTCGCTCGCCCAGCTCTTTGCGCCCATCTCGTACTGCAGGGCAAACCGGTAGAGCTTGCGATTGTCGCCGTCCGTGGTTACGAAAGCCGGATCGGGAGCGTTGCGATCGTGTCTCACTCTGGGGAACATCAGGACATTCACGACATGCTCCTTCGCTGGATCTTATCAGGCGGCACCTGGCATGAGACGCCGCACCGAGGCTTAACCGAGCCGTTCTTGTCTCGGGCAAAGAGGGTCTGCTTGCCCGCGGCTTAGGCCTCGTCAGCCCGGTGTCGTGTTCTCGCTGCTTGCTCGCCCACCTCTCAGGGCATCTACTTCGCTCGAAACGCGGTCCTTAATCTCATCATGGGCTTCCGACGCCACCTCGACGGCGCGTTCATAGACGTCCGACGCAACGGCTTTTCCGCGATCGACAAGCTCGGCGGTCTCAGCGCCCAGCGCTTCCTTGGCAGCATCTGAGGCTTCCCCGGCGAACTCATCTTCCGTGTCCGTGCTCGGTAGTGCCGCGCCGATAGCAGCGCCCACAGCAAAGGCGAGCGCTCCCCCGACCAATGGCTGATCGCGAAACTGTGTGAGGATCATGGTGTTGAGCTTGGCGGTCTGATCTTGGAGATCTGTCGCGGCAGAGGCGGTTCGGCCGGTCAACGAGCTGGCGGCACCGGCTGCGCTATCGGCAAGGCCTTGCGCGGTCGTCTTCGCCTGCTCCCATTTTTCTGCAGCCCAGCCGGATGCTGCGTCGAACATCGCCCCCGTCTCATCGAGGATTTGATTGACCTGTTTGCCGCTGGCATCGACAAAACCGCGATAGGTCTTGCCTGTCTCGTCCACAAAATGGCCGGCGCGGCGACCCGTCTCGTCCGTCAGCGCTTTCAGCTTCTGGCCGGATCCATCGCCGAAATGACTGTACCGCACACCGCCGATCGAAGCCGGCGGTCCAAGGCGGCGCACCGGCCCTTGCACGGGATAGAGGGCATATTCGGGCTCCGTCGAAGCAGAAGCGGTCGTCGACGAAGGGGCGCCTTTGGCCATAAGCCAGGCCAGACTGACGCCCATCAGTGCCACAGGAAGTGGATTTTCTTTAAGAGCGCGTCCAAGGTTCCCGACGAACGCGCTGCCCTCACTATTCCTTGCGTAGGCAAGAACCTCGTCCACCAGTTGGCCGGGCGACATTCGCTCCTGGATCGCGTCTATTCGATTTCCAAGCCGCTGCCGATCTTGCTCAATTTCTCGCTGGAGTTCGGCCGATGTTTTATCTGTTGACGTTTCCATCAGAGTTTATCCTTCACGGTTTGCACGTCACGGCCAAGCGAAGTCGTGGTTCGTTCGAGCGTCAGGTTGTTGCGTCGGAAGACGGCGAGACCGCGCGCGATCATGATCCAGGCAATGACGCCGATCACCGCGCCGACGATGATGGACGCGAGCGCATTGGCCGTCGGTTCGGCAAAGCCTTGGGCGACGAGCACCGCCGCCACACCGCTGACAATCGCGCTTAAGAGAACACCGACCGCCCCAATTGCCATGACCAGTCCGATAAGGAGAATTTCGATACCGCTCAAAGCATTCGACAGCTTTTCCGAGGCTTCGGTTTTGGCCAGATCGATTTCCTTGCGCAGAAGACCGGTGACGTCACGCAAGAGTCCGCCGATCAATTCGGACAGAGGCGTGTTTTCCGCGGGCTTAGCCATTTGAAATGCCCTCCCTTCCAGAAACCGACCTCGCCGCTTCCGATGACCCGGTTGGTCGGGCTTGATCACTCCGTTTCGAAGATGCGACCAAAAAGCGACTTGCGGTCAAACCGGCAAGCGCTGCGATTCCGAGAAAAGCCATTGGCTGCCTGCGCCCAAAACTCTCGGCCAGATTGGCGATCTCGCCGAGGTCCTTGCCCTCTATCCTTTTGGCAACATTTGCGATGCTTTGGCCGATTTCGCGAGCGTAGCGGCCGACCTGACGCTGATCAGAGCCCTCCAGTTCTGCCCCCACCTTCTCCAGAGCCTTTGCTATGCCGCTCACCTGATGGGCGGCAAAGTGCGCCTGCTCGGAAACCACCTCGTCGACCTTCTCGATGACGGCGCCGGATCCCTCCTTGATCATCTCCTTCGTCGAGTTGACATCTTCGGTGAGTTTGTTTTTCAGGCCGGTTGCCGGTGAGGTCGCAGACGGACTGCGTTCTCCTGCCGGAACGGAAAATTCGTCTGTCATCGACGGCTCCATGGCGTTGATCCTTGTGGGCGCCCAACCGCGATCTTTTACCTTTGTTCCCGCAGACGGACCGTCAGCCTCCACAAAAACCCGTGGGGTCGCGATCCTGGAAGGAACGCGGGTCTGCTTCAGGCATCAGCACACATTCCTGGCCCTGACGAGCAGGGCTTTCGTCCAGAGACCTCGCCGTCAATGTCCACTCAACGCACCATTCTGCGCGGGCCTGTGGGGAGGACGCGGCTGACGGTCGGTGCATTTGAGATTTTGCGCGCCGGCCGCCGTCAGATGAATATCGGGCGCCGCGCTGCCACTTGCGAAAGATTTACAAAGCATCGGCAGACGATATCGCCGCGATTGGAACCACCCGCTCACCCCTGGTCACGATTGGAGCCGGAATAGCTTTGAGCCTGGAGCTTCTCAAGCGCCGCATCGAGCCTGATGGTAAAGCCCGTTGCAGCGTAATCGAGAAAGACATCTCCGAACGCGGCGAGGCTCGATTTCACAAGCCGGGAGCCAAAGCCCTTCTTTATTGGTGTCTCCACGACAGGCCCGCCGCGCTCTTCCCAAAGCAGGGTAAAGCGATCGTCGCCTGCGTTTCGGCGCACCGACCACTCGATCTCGACAAACCCCGTATCCACCGATAGAGCCCCGTATTTCGTCGCATTCGTCACGAGCTCGTGCAGCACGAGGGAGAAGGCAAGGGCCGCCTGCGGGGTGAGATTAACGGAAGGGCCGCTTGCTCTGACGCGGTTTGGCTTAACTGCAAGATTGATCGCCGTCGCCTCGACGATCGTCTCCATGGCCGCCGACCGCCAGTTTTTCTGCAGCAAAATATCATGCGCGTTTGCATAGGCATTGATGCGTGCCGAGATCGACTGCTCCGCCTCCTCGATGCTGCTCGCGCTTCGAAAGGATTGATTGGTGATCGCCTGGACGACGGCCAAAGTATTCTTGATGCGATGAGAGAGTTCGTGCATCATGACGCGCTGACGCTCCTCGTTTTCCCGCTGCTCGGTGCGATCTCTGAGGATCTTCAGGAAGCCTTCGAGCTCGCCATCATCCGACCGCAATGCCATCATCTGGCCAGACGCCCAAAATAACGAGCCGTCCTTTCGAACGTGCCAGCGCTCGTCATCTCCGTGTCCCTGCGCCAGGGCGGCGGTCATTTCCTGTCGAGGAACGCCCGCCTCCCGGTCTTCCTCCGTGAAAATCGCGGCCACGGGGCGGCCGATAATTTCAGTCTCGTCCCACCCGAGGATCCGGCGTGCACCTTCATTCCAGGTGGTCACGAGACCATCGAGATCCACAGCAATAATCGCATATTCAATGGCGCTCTGGAGGAGGGCTTCAAGGAAGCGCTCACGAGCGCGACTGGGATTGGAAAAGCGGTTCATGATCGTGTTTCGCGCCTCATTCTCCAGGTCACGAGCGAGTGGCTTTTTCGATCCTATACCGGACACTGCCGCATTGCCATCGGAGCCCCAGCTAACTCCATCCCTACCGGCAAGCGCACTCGTCACAGGTTTCGGAAAAAGGTATCCTTCTTCTCGCCGTGGCGGAGCGGCGGCGAATTGTGAAGCATTGGCTAAAGACAATTTGAATAGGCAGGCCGCACAGAGGCGGTTGGAGAGGGAGGGGACCAAAACTTGCCTCTGCGCGGCCCGAACCCCTGCGAAGGGGTGGATCGCGAAGAGTGCAGCGCATGCGCTTTCCAGCAATCCAAGCGCCTAACCACCGTCCGCGACGGCGGTTCCCGTAAGTTCGCAGGAATCCAAGATCAGCAGCTGAGGCGGACCGCACGACGACTGCGATAGGGGTCGCAGCATACAGGAGACTGATTGTCGTACGGTCCTTTTGCCTAACAAGGCCGCGGCGTCTGGGTTCCCAGCGGCGGACAGGGGGCGAGCGTGTCCGCGTCGAGACAGGAGGTTCCCTCTACGCGATCCAGGGCAACAACTCGTCCGAAGTAAATTCGGCTACGACCATCAAACTGTGAAATGTATCTTTCCCACCCTAGGGCTCCTTTTGGATTTCCCTGTCATAACCAATCCCACGGTGGCCGATGGCGTTAGCGTGGCGCAGATCACCAGTTCGGCAATCACGGAAGCAGCTGCTTTTCTAATGATGATGCCTTTCAGCTGCTTGCTGTGGGAGAGGCAGCTGTCCGCCCATCACTCGCTAAATTCCGTCTCAACGCTAAATAATATTTCGCGTGCGGATGACGCTAGCTGCTGCTCGTCACGCATTGTTGGGAACTGATCGTCTTCCTGGATGTTCGGGGGAATTCAAATGACAGGCCCGAGGAAGCAAGTGCTGGATCATGGGCAGTTAATCAAGCGTCAGAAAGTCCTCGCCGACTTCGGGGAGTTTGCGCTTCGCTCCGACGATCTGGATGCGGTCCTGAGCGAGGCCTGTCGTCTGGTCAGCGACGCTGTCGAAACGCGCCGCTCCAAGGTGTTGGAAATTCAGGAGGGTGGTCAAAGGCTGCGCGTGCGAGCCGCAGTTGGATGGCAGCCTGACATTGTCGGTCTCGAGCTGGACATGGAGGACCATTCCTCCGAGACCTATTCAATCCGGACCGGCGAGCCCGTAATCACTCAGGACATCACAAAGGAAGAGCGGTTCAAAACGCCCGATTTCATGCGAGCGGCCGGTGTCGCCGCGCTCGCCAACGTCCCGATCTTCTTACCGGGCAACCGTACTTTCGGTCTGCTTCAGGTCGACGACGTCGAGCCGAGGGATTTCGGTGAGGAAGACACACAATTCCTCAGAACCTACGCCACGATCCTTGGTCCGGTGATCGACAGGCTCCACAAGATGCAGGCCCTTCAATCGACGGCGGAACGTTTCGCACTGGTCGTCGAGAATGCCCGCGACTACGCGATTTTCGTCGCGGACTCGCAGGATCGGATCGTCGACTGGCATAAGGGTGCTGAGAAAGTCTTCGGGTGGACGGCAGAGGAGGCCGCCGGAATGTCTTGCAGCGAACTCTTCACTGCCGAAGATCGGGCGCAGGGCGAGGATCGCAAGGAGATCGAGACGGCCAGACGCGAAGGTTCGGCTCCCGACGTGCGATGGCACGTGCGCAAGGACGGCTCGCAGGTTTTCGTCGACGGCTCGACCGTGTGCCTTCGAAACCCCGACGGTTCGGTAAGAGGGTTCCTCAAGATCGGCCAGGATGTTACCGAAAAACATCGAACCGAACAGCGGCTTTTGGAGAGCGAAGCCTTGCAGCGATCGCTCATAGCGGGTGTTCCGCAACTGGTCTGGCGGGCCCGATCCGCTGGCCTTCGCATCTGGTCAAGCCCGCAGTGGGAACGGTTCACAGGACAGCGTGATGAAGACAGCGTCGGGATGGGTTGGCTGAACGCCATCCATCCGGAAGACCGTGACATGGTGACTGCGGCCTGGCGGGAGGCGGAAGCCAAGGGTGGGCTCGAATGCGAATATCGTATCCGTCGCGCTTCAGACCGGGAATATATCTGGCACCACAGCCGCTCGCTTCCAGGAAGCGGCTTAGGGCTCGAATGGCTCGGGACCTGCACTGATGTACAGCAGCTGAAGGAACTGCAGAGCAGCCAGGAGGTGATGCTGGCGGAGCTCCAGCATCGCACCCGCAACATCGTCGCGGTCATACGGTCGCTGTCGCTAAAGACCATCGAAGCAAGCTTGACCTTGGAAGACTTCGCAGAGGCTTTTGGGCACAGGCTGGCCGCAGTTGCTAGAGTCCAGAGCCTTCTCTCCCAGCTGGGCGAACATGAACGGATTACGTTCGATGATCTGCTTGACGCCGAGTTGGCCGCGCATGTTACCGACAGGGAAAAGATAATGCTGGACGGGCCTTCGGGGATCCGTTTGCGATCGCGAGCGATCCAGACATTCGCTCTGGCTCTCCACGAACTGGCGACCAACGCTGTCAAATACGGAGCGCTGGCATCTCCACAAGGCGGTCTTACGATCCGATGGCGTCTAGAAAATGAATCTGACGGCGGATCGCCGGCCTTGCTCCTGGAGTGGGTGGAAACTGGCGTTGACAACATGCCGGCCGCAGACGCGCCGGCCAAGGGTTCTGGCTATGGGCGGGAGCTCATCGAGCGCGCACTCCCCTATCAACTCAAAGCCAAGACCACCTATGAAATGGGCGCCGGCGGCATCCGCTGCACTATCCTGGCTCCGATCGCTCTCGGTGCGTGGAAGGAATAAGACAGATGACGGTCGAAACCCTTGCTGGCCTAGCCATTCTTGTTGTTGAGGACGATTATTTCATCGCCGACGAACTGGCGCGCTCTCTTGCCCGTGCCGGTGCGCAGGTCGTCGGGCCGGTTGGCTCCCTGAATGACGCGCTTGCTCTTCTCGACGATACAGATCATCTGGATTTCGCCATACTCGACCTGAACCTCGATGGAGTGTCCGCTATTCCGATCGCAGACAAGCTGGCTGCTGGGAACTTACCCTTCGCATTCGTCACCGGATACGGCACCGGCGGAATCCCCTCTCGATTCAAGACCGTTGAACGTCTCGACAAGCCCGTGGAGATAGCGCGGGTGGTCAGTTTGATAAAAAAGGCAGCGGCATCTTCGACGTCGGCGCCCGAGTAAACGATGAAAGGGACGCCCGTCGTGTCCAGCACATCGAGCCTTCGATATTTGGCACCGTCTTCGCTTGGAAATTTCATACCCGAGGCCTCAACAAAGGTCGCTCGAAAGCTGTCGCTAGTCGAGCACAGGCCCGTCAATTGACGGGCCTGTGCCTGTCCGCGACGCGGCCTGCAACTGCCGGCCAAGCCGGATGGCTTCAGCAAGCCTTGGCCGCCCCTGATTGTGTGGAACTATTGGGGGTCGGATTGCCGCTGCCACTTCCCGCCGCGCGCTGGCAGTCGTTCGGGTCGCCGCCGGAGGCGCCGGAATTGCTGCTGCTATCGGAGGGGTTGCCGGCGTCAGCTCCAGCCCCGGTAGAACTGCTGCCAACGGCGCTGCCATCCATGTTGCCACCGCCCGTCGCGTTGGTGCCTGAGGCGCCGCTGTTGGTACCGGAGGCACCGCTGCTCGATGATGTGCTGCCGCTGGAGCTGCCTGAGCTTCCCGAGGATTGGGCCATGGCAGATGTGGCAAGAGCAAGAGCAAGTGCGGAGGTCGCAAGGATCTTCAAGATCATGAGTTTCACCTTTATGGGTTGGATCATCTTTGCAGGAGCCCAAACCTCAGGCATCAACCAGAGTTCCTAGAGTCTGTCAGCGCTAATCGGAATCGTGCGGAGATTCCCTTGCCTTTGATTTTGTGATTCAAGGTCATTGCTGGTGTGGAGGCCGGCAATGATGGTGCGACCTCTTTCTCTGGATTTGCGAACGCGCATTGCGACAGCGTTGAGTGATGGCATGACGGTTCGCGCCGCAGCGGAGCGGTTCGGCATATCGGCTGCGACAGCGGTACGGATCGGACAGCTCGATCGTTCAGGTAAAGGCCTGATGCCGGCGAAGATCGGCGGCTATGTCAAACCGACACTGAGGGGTGCGGCCGCCGATGCCGTGCGTCAGCGGCTACAAGTCAAGTCCGACTGGACGGTGCGCGCACTGTCGGCGGACCTGAAGGCTGCGGGGATCAACGTGTCTCACGACACCGTCTGGCGCTTTCTGCGCAGCGAAGGCAAGACCTTCAAAAAAAACGATGGTGGCAAGCGAGCAAGACCGCCCGAAGGTGGTCCGGTTCCGGATGCGATGGAAGACCCATCAGCACCGGCTTGATCCGGACCGTCTCGTCTTCATCGACGAGACTTGGGTCAAGACCAACATGACGCGCACCTGCGGCTGGTGTCAGCGGGGAGAGCCCCTCATTGCAAAAGTCCCTCATGGTCATTGGAAGACACTGACCTTCCTGGCCGGCTTACGCCGCGATAGCATCGTTGCCCCCTTCGTCCCCGATGGTCCCATCAATGGCATCGCTTTTACCGCATGGGTTCGCCAATGTCTGGTCCCGACACTCAAAGCCGGTGACATCGTCATCCTCGACAATCTGGGAAGCCACAAGGGAAAGCCGGCCCGCGATGCGATCCGAGACGTCGGTGCACATCTCTTTTTCCTGCCGCCCTACAGCCCCGACCTCAATCCCATCGAGATGATGTTCGCAAAGCTCAAGACACTCGTCAGAAAGGCAGACGAACGAACCGTTGAAACTACATGGAGACGCATTGGAGAACTCTTGAAGGCGTTCAGTCCCCAGGAGTGCTCCAACTACCTCAGACATGCAGGGTATGGTTCAGAATAACCCTGACAGACTCTAGCGTCCGTGTCCCGTCGCGGCCGTGTCCGCCACCGTACAAAAGAAATAGAAGGGCGACTTCAGGCCCCACTCACTCGTCATGGATACAAGGGGTGGACCGTGCCCGACCTCCCACAAAGGTTGACGGGCATTCAGGATGGAATGATGTGTGGGAGGTCAGGCGCCGTAAACAAAGTGGTCCGCTTTGCTCAATCAGACCTTTGCCGTTTGTCCGCTTTCCTTCAAGGACGCAAACCGCAATGTTACATCCCGCAGGTTCTCGTCCAGCCACTGTGCCATTGCCTGCTCCTCTTTCAGGTTTGTCTGCAGAACCGCGGTTACTTCGCGGTATCCACCGAGCTCCGAAAGGACGAGCATCGACTTGTATGCGGCGATTTCGAAGTGTTCGAAGGCAAAGTTTGCAAAGGAGTTCTTGAGGATCTCGTCTGCAGCAATCGTGTGTCCCATCGCCGCCACACTTCCGGCGACCGACAGTGCCATGTCCTTCAATGTCGAATGGTCTGTATCGAAGCTATCGAGAAGGTCTTCAAGACGCGCGATCTGGCTTTCCGTCTCGGCGATGTGCTGTTCAAGTCGACGCGCGACTTCTGGATAGTTTTCGATACGGGAGACTTGCGGCTTCATGATCGAGAGCGCCTGGTTTTCCATTGCATGGGCGTTCTTCAGGCCGGTGATGATCAAGGATGTGTGCTGGGCGTCCGCCATGGGATCTCCTCCGTTGATGACGGCCCAATGAACCGCCGCCGCTTAAAAATGTTCCCGACTGCCGTGTTCGAAAACAGGTGACGCTGCTTATCCACCCATCTTCCGCAGTTCGCGTGCAGCCTGAACACGAAGACGCTCGCAGGGAAGAGTTGCTTGGCAGTGGCGCAACTGCGACAAAGTGAGAGCTATGGGTCGAAGCGACTGCTGGCCTAACTGGACCCCCGCCAGCTGGCCGCCATCATCATCAAGCTATACCAGCCGGGCGACCGTGAGCTTCATCATTTGAGGCCGCTCGTAGGCGCAGCGCGGACGGACGTAAAGGTGAACCCATCGCCGTAAAAGGTCGAGAAGTGAGGTATCCGCATGGGAGGCGAGCCTTGGCGTCGATCGTGCACCCCAAAACCTGGGATCGCCCGCCCAAGATCGCGGCGGGAACAATGGCGTGTCATACCGGTTAGGTTCGCAGAAAAGGATAAGGCCATGCCCAGAATCCTAAATTCGCGCCAGATCATTGTCTCGTCTGATCGTCTTCACGACTGCGAGGACTTTCTCGAAAACGAATTTCACCAGATAATTGATCATGCTCTGAGTGTTGGTTGGTCTCTCGATGAGGTGGCGGTTGCGCTCAATCGCCTCGTCGCCGAGGAGATCGCTATTCCAGCGCGAGCAGTCACCCTGCATTGAAATCGACGTACTGCTAGGAGAGGCTGCGCCGTAAAAACGCCTACCTTATAGCTGCTTCAGTAGCCGACCTCTTTGGCTAGCGCGTGGGTTCGGACGGGGAAGGATGCGACCAGCGGCCCCGATCTGATGATCGATGACCCGCAACAATTCCGTTGGCGAGGTAACTGGAATTCGCTCCGCCCCGCTCTATCACAGTCTTTTCGTCCAGTTACGCCTGTTTGTGATGGTGGCCGCATAGTCTCATCACCAACGAAATTGCCGCCGGTTGGCGCCTGCGTGCGTACCTGGTGTCCTTTTGACGCCGGGATCTCATCCAGCTTTCCGACCTTTGAGGTCGGCTTGGATGCTCTTTTTCAGCGCGTCCATGATGTTGACGACATTCGATGCGGGCGCCGGCGCTGCTTTCCCCTTTGCCGTCTTCTTCGGCTTCAGAAGCTTCTTCTTCTCCTCGATCAGCTTCAGCAAACTGGTCTGGATCGGATCGCTGACCATATTCGTCGACCAGCGGGCTGACTTCTGCTTGATCAGTTTCTGGACGAGAGGAACGAGATCGGGATCGGCTTCGGCCTCGATGTCGTCGAAATAATTCTCCTCCGGACGGATCTCGTCGCCGAACCGCAGCGACCATAGAACAATGCCCTCATCGCGAGGTTCGAGGATGACGGCGCGCTCGCGGCGGCCCATGACGAGTTTTGAAACGCCGACGACCTTGTCCGCCTTCATCGCGTCCCTGATGACGGCGAAAGCCTCGTTCCCGACAGCGTCGTCAGGCATGAGGTAGTGAGGCTTTTCCAAGTAGATCCAGTCGATACTATCGGCCGGGACGAACTTCTCGATGTCAATTGTCTTCACCGTGTCGAGCGCCACCCGATCCAGATCGTCGTCGCTCAGGAGCACGTAGTCGTTTTCGCCGCGTGCGTAGCCCTTTACCTCGTTGTCTTCTTTCACGGGCTTGCCCGTGACGGAATCGACGTACTGTGAAAAGACACGGTTTCCGGTGTCGCGGTTGAGGGTGTGGAAGCGAACCTTCTCGCTTTCGCTGGTCGCTGGAGACATCGCAACAGGGCATGTGACCAACGACAGTTTCAAGTAGCCTTTCCAGTAGTAGCGCGGTGCCATGACGCGGTCTCCTCAGCTTGCCTTGCGACGCGCGGCCGCTCCGGAAGCAGGGGCTTTTGAAGCTGCTCCGCGTACGGCGCGTTGGCGACCCGTGCCCTGATTGGCATTGGCGGCGGTGCGCTTGGGCTTGTTTGCGGCATTCAACACGCCCGCGCTTTCGCGCAGCGCGGCGAGAAGATCGTTCGGCTTCGACACTTCGATCTTCTTCGGCTTGGGAAGCGCCTTGCCTTCCATTTTGGCCTTGACCAGGTCGGCGAGGGCGGCTTCGTAGCGATCGTCGAAAGTCGCAGGGTCGAATGTACCTCTCTTCGTACCAATGATGTGTTTGGCAAGATCGAGCATCTCTCCCTCTATCTTCATTTTGGGTATGTCCTCAAAGGCCGTTTTCGCCGAGCGGACCTCGTAGTCGTAGTTCATGGTGGTCGCGATAAGGCCTTTGCCATGTGCCCGAATGAGCACGGTTCGCATTCGCCGGAACAGAACCGTGCGCGCTATGGCGACGACATTGGATTTCCTCATGCCGTCCCGGAGCGCCGCGTATGCGTCGCTGCCCATCCTGTCAGGGGTCAGGTAATAGGGCTTGTCGAAGTAGACGTCGTTCACATCCGAGCAGGGTATGAAGGCTTCGATTTCGAGGGTTTTGTTGCTCTCGGGGATCGTGGCAGCGACCTCTTCGGGATCGATGATGATGTACTGGCCGTCCTCAATCTCGAAGCCCTTTGTCTGCTGCTCCTTCGGAACTGGATCTTCTGTCTCGCTGTCGATGAAGATGCGGTTTACCCGGTTGCCGGATGCCCTATTGATCGTATTGAAGGTAATGCGCTCTGCCGTGCTTGCCGCGGTATAAAGCGCTACTCCGCAGCTGACCTCACCGAACTTTATGAAGCCTTTCCACTGCGCGCGGTGCCCTGTTGCCATGACGCTTCTCCGAATCACTTCGTCGCGACTCAAAGACGTCTCAAGGTGATTCGTTCCGACTCGAAACGAATCATTTTTCAACAGGTTATCGAAATGCGTTCAGAGATTGATTCCGGATCGAATCTTGTCTCGGGGGTTGAGAAGAAGCGAAGCCGTCGGCTTTATGCGGAGCGTCCACCCGAGGTGTGAGCAATGAACGGCTATGCCGACATAGTCTGCATCTTAAGCGTCGAAACCCAATCCGTGGCATGGTCCGGCAAACTTGCCGCGAAGGACGTCGCTCAGGCGTCGGCGGTATGGAGGCGGCCGCTTGGTTCCCCTCCCATCGCGCTCCCATGTCCATTGATACTGCATCGTCAGCTTCTCTTCGTCGACCCTGCGTAGGGCGTCCGGTCGTCACTTCAAGCGCAGCATGATGAGCACGGGAACTACTGGAATCGTCGCGAGTTTCTCTCCTTGCGAAGATTCACCGAGGAAAAATCCAATGGCAAAGAACCAGACATCCCGAGGCCGCACACAGGATCGCGCGCGCGTTGCTGGCGGGCAAGATCACGAAGTGAAATACGAAGCAAAAAAGGAAGGTGTTTCCACGGATACGGTAAAGTAAGCGGTCAAGAGCGCTGGCAACTCCCGGAAGAAAGTTGAAGGCGAAATCAGCCGTCACTGAGCCCTCGCCATCAGCGCTGAAAAGTCTTGGCGATCCTTCGAGTTGCACTTCCGTGGGCGCGTTCTCTTCTAAGGTGTCCCATGGCGAACAATAGAGCCGACCATCGCATTATGTCGCAGGCTGTCCGGGAATGGTACCGATATTACGGGGTCGAATGGGACGATCAAGCGTCGTCGTTTCTATGCGACGCAGCTATCGAGCTTTATGATCAAGGCTGTCGCTCGGTGGAGGAAATGTCGACGACGTTGATCGGAACCTATGTGGGGTTGGCCGCCACTCGCATCAATGCGCCTTCTTCCGACTCGCTCCACTGATGCGTCTCCTACAGTCGTCACCAGCCAATCCGGTGACGGCTGTTCCGTGTCGGCGGGGAAGCACGGCTGCTATTGATGTGGCAAACGGGGCCCGGTGAACTTCAATTGCGAAAGGCGCGCGAGGCTCTTTTTGACTTCATTTCTACGTCCGGGCGTCGGCGGAATTTTTCAACGAAACCGGAGTAACCGGGTATGACGAACCTGCGAGCGAAAGAGCGAGAATGCAGGATCCGAGGGCGTTATAGGCCGCGTCTTGCTAGCAGGCGGATCACCCGTTTCGAAGGCGCGGAGACCCGGGGTCGGGTTGTCGTCGTCGCTGTCGCGCAGGTGAGAAGGCCCGGCCGGCAGTTCAGAGATCGGCGCAAGAATCGACGCGACAGAATGGTCAGGCCGGGCGGAAAGATGTCGGCAGTTAGTCGGCAGCCGTGTGGGCCTCCCGGAAACTCTCGATCTGTTCCGGCTCCTTCTCGTCAAGATGCGTGATTTGGTTCCTGGCGTCGCCATGAGCATGAAGAAGTTCATCCAGCTTGGCATGGATTGCCTGCGTATCCCGGTGTTCGGCGCGCTGGATGAATAAGGTCATGAGCCACGTGGCAAGGGTGGCCAAGCCGTGCCATTCAAGAGTCTGACGACTGAATACCAACCAGGAAAGCCCGTAGATAATCACGATTGCGAAGGCATATGGACTGGCAGTCCACGTGCCTAGGTCGGTTAGCCAGGAACGCCAGCGCATCGTTTTGTCCTCATGGTCCTCGAGGAAACTCCGAAAACGCCCCGCTGTTCCCCGCGCCACCCCACAAGCGATGAGAAGGCCGCTGTTACCAGGGCTCGCGTTGTCGCCCGCAAGACGCGCAGTGCTCGCAGCTCTGCAGCTATACACAAGGGCGCCGCAGGCGGTGCCCTTGTGGGTTGCTGACTGCTCCCGTTTCTCTGCGGAAATGGAAGTGATCCGAGAACTTAAATTTAGACAGACATCCTGCGCACAGGCCTAAAGCCTTAGCGTCAGGCGGAATGCGGAAGAGCTTACAGCTGCGGCTTTTGGTTAGTCGGTCTTCACTCCATCCCACAAGTTCGAAAGAGGTGCGCCGGACAAGGAAGCATGGCGTTCAATCCGTGCCGAAATTCCCCGTTACACCCTGGCATTCATCGCATATGCGGATCACTACCGTGTCTGTTGCGGGCTCCCACAAGGACACCGTGGTCCGGCGCCAGAAGGTCGTGTTTCTCTGCGAAGGCCACAAATACGCTTCTCGCTGTATCCGGTTCGATCTCGCCATTGATGGCCGTCTTGCAGGCATTCAACGCGACCGCATGTGCTGCGTCATGCTTTCCAATGGGCCAGTCCAGCAAAAGTCGATAGGCATGCATTACAGAGTGAACTGGCGTCGGAATACCCAGGCCGGTCAAAATGGTGACCGGCGGTTCGAACGCATCGGGTTTCATTTTGCGCTCCTTTCAAAAAGCCCGATTGTTGAAAGGGAAGGGGCGCCGATAGCGGAGCCCCTATTTTTAGGACGTCAGGCCGCTTTCTGGCCCTCGATCGGGAGGGCATTTAGCGGCTTCGTTTGGGCCGCGTTCGTTTGGATCTCGATCTTTCGCGGCTTCATTGCTTCGGGGACTTCACGAACAAGGTCAACCGACAACAGACCGTTTGTCAGATCGGCGCCCGAAACCCGCACATGATCCGCTAATTCGAAACGGTGCTCGAACGGGCGGCCGGCAATGCCGCGATGCAGATAGCAGTCGCTCTGCGTTTCCCGCTTGTCGCCGGTGATGATCAGCAGGTTCGATTGGAATGTCAGGTCAAGATCATCCTGCGAGAAACCCGCGACAGCGACCGAGATGCGGTAGGTGTCGTCGCCCGTTTTGACGATGTCATAAGGCGGCCAGTCGCTCGACGAGCGGGCGCGCTGTGCGCTTTCAAGAAGATCGAAGACCCGATCGAACCCGACGCTTGAACGGAAAAGCGGTGCATAATCGTAAGATGTTGCCATAGCCATATCCTCCTTGAAGCAACATGGGTACGAAGGCGCCGAGCAAGCGGCACCTCAGCTGTAACTGGCCCTTGCGGCGTCCAGCGGAAATTATCTGGTTTTGCAAAAAATCGGTTTCAAGTCGTTGCTTGAAAAAATCTGATTGTCGATCGTCAGCGAAGATCGGCTCCAGATAGCGATGACTCCCACCGGGACGGATATTCGCGGTGTGATGAGTTCAAAAATTCGACTGAGAGTGATCTCAGGTTCCTTCGGTCGGTGAGCCACGAGTCCGCAGCCTGATTTGCCCGCGAAGGTCCATAAGTCGTACCCGCGCCCGCAGTAACGGCCCGAGCATGACTGGTCCCGACTGTCGTCTGTCCAAGATCGCTGGACTGCATGTTATTGTTTTTCCACACGAGTAGCTCTTCCTAATTGAGAAGACTCGCTGACATTGGATGGAATTTAACCTGATTTGATTGCTAAAGGCGAGTTGCCCACTGATGTTCTTCAAATATGGGCTGGGATCGTGGTTGCTTCCTGCAAATCCTCCCCTAGGCTTTCGGTGGATGCGTGGAATTCTTTGGTTCTGTCAATGAAGTGTAGGCGATGAAAAAAGTTACACCAGAAATGGTTGAGGCGGCCCTTAGAGCAACTGACTTCGCGATCAACGCGACATCAAAACGGCTGGATGAAGGCAGCTATTCTTGCGGCATTGAGCGCTTCCAAGAGCGAGCCTTTTGCCTGGACCTCAAAGCACGCAAACGAGGACGAGCAGTTCCGGCAATATGCGCGTCCCCGAGAGGATATTTGCCAATCGGACGGCTATGTCGTTCAGCCACTCTACGCAGGCCCTTCAGATGTTTTCCTTTAGTTGCTCAACGATCACGACGGCGCGGCGTAGTCGTTCAACGGACTAGTCGTGCCTGTCAGGCCTAGGAGCTGTGGACACTTATCTGAGCCATAGGATTGTTGCGGCCAGAGCGATCATGGCTTTGTAGTTTCGAACGGTTTTCTCATATCGTGTGGCGATGCGTCGAAACTGCTTGAGCTTCGAGAAGCAGCATTCGACGAGATAGCGCTGAGCATAAAGTTGCTTGTCGAGCGGATACTTCTTGGCACGCGAGGGGTTGTTCGGGATGACCGCTTGCGCGCCCTTGTCGGCAATGAGTTTGCGTAGCCGGTCGCTGTCGTAGGCCGTATCGGCCATGACGACCTCGGCTGGTAGGTCTTCGATCAGGAGATCGGCTTGCGGTGCATCGCCTTTCTGACCGGCGGTCAGAATGAAACGAACGGGACATCCAAGGCCACGCACGGCCATATGGATTTTGGTGCTCAAGCCGCCGCGGGAACGGCCAAGGGCCTGATCTTCAGCCCCTTTTTTGCGCCGGAGGCGTGCTGGTGGGCGCGAATAATAGTGCTGTCGACGATCAGATATTCGAAGTCGGCATCCTCCGACATCGCCTCAAAGACACGCCACCAGACACCCTTTTGGCTCCAGCGGCTGAAGCGGCGAAACACGCTGTTCCAATCACCGAACACCTCCGGCAGGTCGCGCCAGGGTGAACCCGTCCGCACGATCCACAAGACCGCTTCCACAAACATGCGATTGTCACGTCCAGACGAACCGCGCGTGCGATCGTCGCCAATGATATGACGAGACATCCGCTCCCACTGGTCATCTCGAAGAATGAGACGATCTAAAACACCCATGACTGCCTCCAAAAGACAGTCTTGAATCTGATTTGCTCACCTTTGGGAATCCCAAGAGTCCACGACTCCTAGAGGGACGGACCATAATTAACTGTTTTTTAACGGTGTGCACTCGGGGACGATCGGCGGATTCGACCTGGTAAGCGGATTTTTGTTAACTCGAAGAAGTCGCTGTCTTTGATCTGTAACGGTCTGCGGTCACCTTAATCCCCAAAACTGGAATCGGCTTCTCACCTTAGCCAGGAACGAAGAGATCTTCGATGGCGGACAGACCAGATAAGCTGACCGTGAGTGACCCGGCTTGGCAGAAGGCCGTTGCACGGGAGGCCGTCATAAGGCCTTTGATCTTAGCAACCCGGATATCTCGAGGAGATATCGCTTCGGCCTGCCGACAACTCGGTCTGAAGCGCACGCGGCTCTATGAGCTCGTCGCTAAGTTTCGCAAGCGACCCGTCACCAGTTCGCTTCTCGACGAAATGCCCGGCCCGGAGAAGGGGAGGCGACTGCTATCGGCCGATCAGGAAGACGTGGTCAGGCTTGCCATCGAGGCCGTCTATTGCGCTCGCGAACGTCCGACCATCAGCGCAGTTCATGACCACGTTCTCAGAGCCTGCCACCAGCGGGATCTGTACCCTCCGTCCTGGAAGGCGGTCAAAGCGCGAGTGGATCAGAGCGACCAACGGCGGCTGATGAAGTTGCGGGAGGGTGCGAAGGCGGCCCGACAGCAGTTCGCGCCAGTGGTGGGTGAATATTCGGCGCAATATGCGCTCCAGGTCGTTCAGATCGACCACACCCTTGTCGATCTGTTCATCGTCGATACAGTCAGCCGGCAACCGCTTCAGCGGCCGTGGCTGACGCTGGCAATAGATGTCGCGAGCCGGATGGTCGCAGGGTTTTATCTCAGTCTGGAAAACCCGTCGTCGGCATCCGTCGCCCTGGCTGTCCAACACGTTGTTTTACCAAAGGACAGTTGGCTCGCGTCGCGCGGAATCGAGGCGGAATGGCCGGTCTTCGGGTTGCCTGACGTCATCCACCTCGACAATGGCCGCGAGTTTCATGGCAAGGCGCTGGTGCGAGGTGCTGCGGAACACGGCGTAGAGCTTCAGTATCGTCCCGTCGCCCGTCCCCACTTCGGTGGCCATATCGAACGACTGATCGGAACGATGATGGGCGCTGTGCATCTCCTGCCGGGATCCACATCCAGCGATATCAGCAGCCGCGCGGATTACGACGCACAGAGACACGCCGTCATGACCCTCGACGAGCTTGAGCAATGGTTGGCCTTGCAGATCGTCGGTCGATATCATGCCAACATCCACCGCGCCTTGCGACTGCCTCCAAATACGGCCTGGGAAGATGCTGTCGCTGCACGCCCGCTTCCCCGACGGCTACCCTATGACGAACACCGTTTTCTCCTCGACTTTCTGCCATTCGAGGAACGAAACGTCCGAAGGGACGGTGTGCACTTATTCGGCCTCAAATACTGGGATGACGTCCTCAGTCCGCTGGCAGGCGGGCCATGCAAGATGCGCGTTCGATATGATCCTCGCGACCTCTCCACGGTTTACGGCGAGGCGCCCGACGGATCTATCTGGCCAATTCGCTTCGCAAATCTCGGCTGGCCACGCATCACGCTCGGAGAGCATAGGCAGGCACTGGCTTTATTGAGGCAGCGTGGCGTGCGCTCCGTCGACGCCGACCTGATCTTCAAGACCATCGACGGGCAGAGACGGATCGTCGAAATGTCGAGCCAGCAGACCCGCAGCGTGCGACGGAACGCTGAAAAGCGCTCCCGGGCGCTGGCGTGGGAGAGGCATTCTACCGTTCCTGCGCGGGACTCTGGGGATGACCAACACTTTGTGGAGCTGCCTCCGCTCAACGTCGAGGAGTGGTCGTGACGCGATACTCCCACCTGCAACCGGCATACAGGCAATATGCGGATCTCACAGCTGATGAACGGATCGCCTGGATCCGCGCCGATCGGTGGCTGGAAACACCAAATGCACATCTGGCGCTTGCGAGGCTCAACGACCTGCTCACGTACCCGCCGCGAGACCGAATGCCATGCCTGTTGATCTACGGCGACACCGGCATGGGCAAGACCAAGATCATCCGAAAATTCCTTCGCGATCGCGTGCCAACTTTCGATCGCGGCACTGGCACGACGACCATGCCGGTCGTGGCGATGCAAATGCCAGCCGAACCGATAGAGCGTGACGTCTATGGCGAGCTTCTCAATGCAATGAACGCACCTGGACCGATGGGCGACGCGACCTTTCGGCTAAAGGCGACCTGCCGCAACCTGATGCGCAGCATGAGCATTCGTATGCTGATCATCGACGAGATCCACGCGATGCTGACCGGCACCTACCGGCAGCAGCGGATTTTCCTCAATGTCATCCGGTTTCTGGCGAATGATCTGAAGGTGCCGCTGATCTGTGCAGGTACGGACCTTGCTCGGCAGGCGCTGTTGACGGATCCGCAGCTGGCAGAGCGGTTCGAGACGTTTCATCTGAAGCGGTGGGTCAACGACCAGCATCTTGCCGTCGAGAATGTCCTGGGCAAGCAAAGTATCAGCCAACGATCCCGTCTTTCCTTGCGGTTCGCCTCTCCAACAGGGAAACAATAGCCGTTGTGTGAGCTATCGCGCTCATGATTGACTATCCGCTCTCTTCAACCAAACGTTTAATTTAAACATTTCGCACGAAGAGCTCTGGTGGGGAAGTCAGCGTAGCGCAATATTTCGATGGATCAGAGGGTCGATTGTGGCCCGTCGCCTCACAATAACCAGCTCATCGTTTGTGAAAGTAACCAAGCTGACGTCCTCAGCTTCATCGCGAAAACGGGTCTCTGAAAGTCTGCGATGGGTTAGAGACCGAGTACAAACATAAGGAGCGGTTAGCGGCATCTATCCTGATATTTGCGTTCAGAACCTGTTGCTCGCCAAAGTGGCAGCCCTTAGTCGGGCTAATTATCTGAATTGTAAAACAATTCTATTTCCAGCGAGGATGCGAAATAGTGCGGTCGTTAGTTCATATCCCTTCAAGGTGAGGCAATTTATGGATTCGCCAGTAGAGGGCGCCGAGGTTAAACGGCACCCTTGGGGAAGATCATCGCTACTCGTGAGTCGTACCTTCGAAATCCAAAACGCCACCAATTGGAATGTATTTCTGCCCATCGAACTGATAGAGTTGGAGCGCTTCGACGGGGTAGATGTCGGTGTCCCCCTTGGTCGTTATCTTGATGTCGTCGGGGAGCAGGGGGTTCTTCCAGCCGTCCATGTTATCGACGACCTTCATCAGTTCCTCGCGGGTCGGCTCCTTGAGCTTTTCAAGAGATTGGACCAGGGCGTCGCCGATTGCGTATCCGGTCTGGCCAATGGTGTTTGCAAAGACGAAGTTCACCTTGGCTGCCTTGATGGCATCGAGATAGCGGTCGACGCCTTGGTCACCCGACTTTTCGTCGCTGATGATCGGCTTTAGAAAGTCCGAGGTGATGATGCCCTTGGCATTCTCCAGGCCGACAGACTGAAGGACAGGGTAAGCCGACGACAAGTTTGTCACGAGGGTCAACGGTTTCCAGCCGCTCTCAGACTGGAAGCGGATCGCCTCGCCACCCTGCCGCGGAGCGGCAATGATGACCAGGGTGTCGGCACCGGATGCCTTCAGCGTGTTCAGCTGCGTCTCGACCGTGGGGTCCTGGGATGTCACGGGCTGGCGTTCGATCACTTTGATCGAGGAGGCCTCGATGGCGCGGTCGAACGCTTTCATGAACGTTTGGCCGGTTTCCGTGTTCAGATAGAGAAAGGCCACCTTGGCCTCAGGCTTGGTCGCGTTGAGATATGCAGCGAAGGCGTCAGCTTCGGTTGAGAATGACGGTACGAAGCCGACTTCCCACTTTGGTGCATTCAGGGAGATAACCCCGGAATACATGAAGACGTTCGGGACCTTCTTCTGGGTAATGTAGCGTCCGATCGCGAGGTTGTTCGGAGTAGCGGCGGTGCCGACCAGCGCGAAGACGTCGTCCTTCTCCACCATTTTCCGGACATTCGCCAGGGTGCGCTGAGGGTCAAGACCATCGTCCTCGATAACGAGTTCGATCTTACGCGTCTTGCCGTCGCCCATCTTGACACCACCTTCGGCGTTAGCCTGCTCGGCACGCGCCCGAATGCCCTCTGCGACGCCGCCAACGACTGCGACCGGGCCAGTGAGTGGTCCTGTCACACCAATTTTGATCGTGTCGTCAGTGATGCCCGGTGACGGTTCCGCAGCACTGGCGTGGGAAGCCACGAGCAGCGCGACGGCGGCCAGCTGCGTCATGCATCCTTTCGATATAGAAACCAACCTCAATTTCAGTTCCTCCCATATTGGCGGTCAGCTCAGCCGGCCGCCCTCCGAAAAATCATCGAAAGCCATTTCTCGATGAAGCCAGTGACCCCATTGCGTGCGACCATCATGATGAGGATTAGCGCGAGGCCATAAATCAGGTTGCCGAAGCTCAGGTTGATGTCGGATGCCCAGCTCGGAACGAAAACCATGAACAGGCCACCGACGAAGGCGCCGACGATGCTGGTGGCGCCGCCGACGATACTTCCGATCACGATGTTGATGGACAGGATCGCGAGGAAAGATTCCGGGCTGATGAAGCCGCTGACGATGGCAAACACCCCACCGCCCAGTCCCGCGAGCGCCGAGCTGACCGCGAATGCCCACAGTCGAGCACGCGTCAGGTTCACGCCAAGCGCCTGGGCAATCTGAGGGTTGTCGCGCTGTGCCCTCAGAGCGCGACCGGCGTCGCCCAACAGCATTCGGGAGACGAGCAATGCACCGACGCCGGCACAGACGAGCGAGATCAGGTAAAGCCAAAGCTCCGGAGCGTCCGCCATGAAATCAGGCGTTTCGGGAGCGTCGACGAGAAGCCCGGATACGCCACCGGTCAGGGTTCCCATCTTGAGGAGCAACTGCGGAAATGCCGCCGCGATACCGAAAGTGACGATGGCCAACTGCAGACCCTGAAGCCTGAGCGCCGGAAGGCCGATCACCAGGCCGACTGCGGCGGCGACTGCAGCCGCGACCGGTAGCGTGGCCAGAGGAGAAATGCCGTAAGTCGCGTTCAGGATGGCGGTAACATAGGCGCCGACACCAAACAGCGTTCCTTGGGCAAGGCAAGTCTGCCCGGCATATCCCATCAGAAGGTTCAGGCCGAGGATCGCGATGGCATAGGCGATCGCTATGGCCACTTGCTGGAGCGCATAGGCCGGCGCGAAGACCGGGATCGATACCGCGACGATTGCGAAGACACCAAGCTTGATCGCGATTGAGAGGGAAAAGTCTCTCATAGTTTTGTCACCTTGTAGGAGCCGAACAGGCCGACGGGCTTCACGAGCAGGATGGTCAATGTCAGCGCGATCGGGACCGCGATACGCATGTCGGCTCCGATGAACGGGAGGTAGCTTGCCCCCAGGCTTTCGGCGACGCCGACGGCGAGGCCGCCGACGATGGCGCCCAGCGGACTATCCCAGCCGCCGAGGGTCGCGGCCGCCAGGCCATAAAAGAGGATCGGCGTCATCATCGTAGGGCTGAGAAACAAGCGGGGTGCGATCAGAATCGCTGCGAGTGCCCCGATGACAGCGGCGAAGCCCCAGCCGAGCATCAGCATGCGTTCGACATCGACACCGACGAGAACGCTGCGTGTCCGGTCGAAGGCGGCTGCGCGCATCGACAATCCGAGCTTGGTGAAGCGGAAGATAAAGCCCATGGTCAGCGCAATCGCCAGGAGGATCGCCAGCGTCCCGATGGCTGAGGCAAGCACGCGAACGTCGCCGATGCTAACCCCGCCATCCGGGAAAAGGCTGGGGAAGGAGAGCTGTTCCGCCCCCCAAATCCACATGCAGGCAGCCTGGAACAACACGAGGATGCCAAGCGTGATGACGACGACCGCTTCCACAGGCGCGTCCATCATGGGTCGGATGATTAGACGAAATGTCACGATGCCGATGGCGAATGCCGCCGCGAGGCTCACCAGGACGGAGAGCCAGAACGGCACACCCCACTGCATCAATTGCCAGGCGCCATAGGCCGAGAATGTCGCCATCTCGCCCTGGCCAAAATTGACGACGTTCGTCGCCCTGAAGATGAGGACGAGCGCCAGTGCGAGCGCCGCGTAGATAGCACCCGTGGTCAAGCCGCTGACGACGAGCTGGAAGAAGAGGCTCATCAGGCGACTCCCAGATATGATTTCTTGATGTCTTCGTTGCCGATCAGCTCGCTCGCGGCGCCGTTCGCGACGATCTGGCCAGCCTCGATCACGAAGGCCCTGTCTGCATATTGAAGGGTGATGTCGACGTTCTGCTCGACCACGAGCAAAGTCATACCGGCCTCCTTGTTCAAGGACTTGAAGATCGCAAGGATCTCCTGCGTGATCGACGGCGCCAATCCGAGAGATGGTTCATCGCACATCAGCAGTTTCGGCCTGGACATCAGAGCCCGAGCCACGGCGAGCATCTGTTGTTCGCCGCCGCTGAGGTTTCCGGCGAGCTGGTTGCGCCGTTCCCGCAATCTCGGAAACGTCTCGTACCAACGTTCTTTGTCTTCCCTTACCTGCGAGCGGCTGGTCAGGATCGTGGCGCCGAGCGACAGGTTTTCCTCCACGGTAAACTCCGTGAATGTGCCGCGACCTTGCGGGATATGCGCAACACCGAGGGCAAGGCGCGTCTGGGCGGAGATCCTATCGAGCGCTTTGCCGGCAAATGAAACCGAACCCTTGAAGGACAGGAGGCCTGAGACTGCGCGCAGCAGCGTCGTCTTTCCGGCCCCATTTGCGCCGAGCAGGGCGACGAATTCGCCTTCGCCCACTGAGAACGAACAGTCGAACAGTGCCTGCGTCTTTCCGTAGAAAACGCACAGATCTTTGATATCCAAAAGGGTCATGCCGCTTTCCCGAGGTAAGCGGCGATCACCGCATCGTTTGACTTGATTTCGGCAGGAGTGCCTTCGGCCAGGTTGCGGCCGAGGTGAAAAACGACGATCCGGTCGCAAAGGCTCATCACCAAACCCATGTGATGCTCGATGAGAAGGATGGAGAGATTGCGTCTGCGCCTTATCCCGTCGACGAGCGCGCCGAATTCGTGGACCTCGCCATGGGTCAGTCCGCCGGCGGGTTCATCGAGCAGGAGGATCTTCGGCTCCGCGGCGAGCGCCCGGGCGATTTCCATCCGTTTCTGCAGGGGATAGGGCAGCGAACCGGCCGCGCGGGGGGCCAGATCCGCCATGCCGACCTCATCGAGCACCGCCATCGCCTTTTCACGCGTGGACCGCTCCAATGCTCTTGCGCGGAGCGGTGCGAAGATCGCCTTTGCGAAATTCCCGCCAAACCGATGGTGGGCGCCCAGCATGACGTTCTCGAGAACCGTCATCGATGCGTAGATGCCTAAATTCTGAAACGTCCGTGCGACGCCCCGTCCAATCATGTCGCGCGTTTCAACGCCTTCGAGCGGCTGGCCGTCGAGCATGATCGATCCGGCTGCGTAGTTCACGAGATGGGTCGCGGCGTTGAGAAAAGTTGATTTTCCGGCGCCGTTCGGCCCGATGAGGCCACAGATTTCACCCGGCCTTACATAAAGCGACACGTCTGTCAGCGCTTTTACGCCGCCAAACTGCACGGAAACACCCCGCGCCTGGAGCACCGGGCGCACCTCTTCGATGCTGCTGTCGTTCACTTTATTCCTCCCTCCTGAAGCGGCTTCTCCTCCTGTCCGTCAATTTCTGTTGTTGACAGCCAATCCCGCTTTGGATACCAGTTCGTATCTGAAGACGTTTCGGTATGTCAAGTCTCAATCTCGTTCGATTGCTTTCCCGAAACGTCCAGAGATGCGTGCCCCCGGCTGGAGACCGGGGAGAACTGGCGACAACTCCCCAAGCGGGAGTTCTGGGAGGAAATCGATGACGCGATCACATACCGAACTAACGGGCGAAAACCTCTACCGGGATCCGTATCCCGTCTACGCGCGTTTGCGCTCAGAGCGGCCCGTCGCTTTCTTCGAGGGAACGAAGGAATATTTCATCACGCGGTTCGACGATTGTCGAACAGTCGGCGGCAACGACAAGATCTTCGGACCATCCGGATCGGCCGACCGCCCCGAGGCCCGTGTTATGGGCATGCCAAACGTCCTGACCATGTCCGGCGAAGACCACCAATGCCTTCGTGAGGGCATTGATCAGAACCTTACTCAGGAGCGCGTGCGCTCGTTTGTCGAGGGTCTGACACGCCCGGTCGTGGAGCGCTATATCGACTCCGTCAAGAAGAATGGAGAAGCGAACCTCACGGCCGAACTCTTCGAGCCGATCTCGGTGCGGTGTATCGGCGACGTTATCGGCCTGACGGAAACCCCCAACGAGACGCTCGTCGAGTGGTTCCACGCTATGGCGCTCGGCCTGCAGAATGTCAGCAACGACGCGGCAGTCTGGAAGCGGCTCGACGATGCGCTTGCCGACATCGATAGTCAGATGGGCGATCTTTATCAGACCTGCCTTTCCAAGCCTAACAACTCGCTTCTGAGCCACGTCATGTATGGCGGCATGCCGAAGGGCGAGGTCCGCAGCTGGGAAGAAATTTCGCCCACAATGCGCGTCATCATTCTCGGGGGCCTGCAGGAGCCGGGCCACGCCGCAGCGAACGCCTGCGCAGGCCTTCTGACAAATGCCGCTCAAGCGAAGATGATGGCGGAGCAGCCACAGGAAAACGCCATGCGCGCCTTCGATGAGGGCCTCCGCTGGATTGCTCCGATCGGGGTCACACCGCGCGTCGCCCGGGAGGATTTCGAGATCGCGGGAACTGTCATTCCACAAGGAGCGTCGGTGGCGATCGTCCTGGGTTCTGCCAACCGTGACGAGACCCGCTTCGAAAATGCCGACACGTTCGACATGTTCCGCAAGAAGAAGCAGCACCTCTCATTCGGCTTCCGCCCGCACTTCTGTTCTGGCCACTTCCTTTCGAGGGCCATGGGCGAGATCGCACTGGCGGAGGTATTCCGGCAATTGCCTGACCTCCGGCTCGACCCCTCGCACGAGATGAAGGGCAAGGGTTGGCGGTTCCGCGGCATCTCCGATCTGCCCGCGAAGTGGAACGCCTGATGTCGCTCATCATCGACTGCCACGGCCACTTCACAACGGAGCCACCGGAGCACCACGCCTTCCGGACGGCGCAGGTCGCCTATGCGGAAGGCAAGGCGGCCGAGCAGCCCATTTATCCCGGCATTCCGGACAAGCAGCTCCATGACATCATCGAAGAAAACCAGCTGAAGATACAGCGCGAGCGCGGTTCGCATGTGACGCTCCTAAGCCCGCGTGCCTCCGGCATGGGCCACCACGTTCCAGGCCTGGCAGTGGCCAAGGAGTGGTCGCGTCTGTCGAACGACAATGTCGGCCGCATCGTCGACATGTTTCCTGACAATTTCGCCGCCGTCTGCCAGCTTCCGCAGACGATCGACGGCGACCTTTCTGCGGTCATCGACGAGTTGCAGCGCTGCGTCGAGAACGGCTTCGTTGGTTGTAATCTCAATCCCGATCCCTCGGGCGGACGGTGGAGCGCCCCGCCGATCTACGATCCGTGGTGGGACCCGATATGGGAGGCCATGGTCGCCCTCCAGCTTCCCGCGATGATTCACGTGTCAAGCTCCTGCGAACGCTGCCTCCACATGACGGGAGCGCACTACATCAACGCCGACACCGCGGTATTCATGCAGCTCATCCAGGGAGATCTGTTCGAGCGTTACCCGGAACTCAAGCTGATCATACCGCATGGCGGCGGGGCTGCGCCGTATCATTGGGGCCGTTACCGAGGTCTGTCGATCATGCTCGAAAAGCCGAGCCTCGACACGCACCTGATGAACAACCTGTTCTTCGACACCTGCGTTTACCATCAGGCAGGCATCGACACTCTGTTCAAGGTGGTCGATGTCAAGAACGTCCTCTTCGGCTCGGAGTTGCTCGGCGCGGTCAAGGCGATCGATCCCGAGACCGGGCATCCGTTCGACGACACAAAGAGATACATCGACCAGCTCGCCCTCGACGACGACCAGAGACACGCAGTCTTCGAAGGAAACGCGCGGCGCGTCTATCCGCTGTTGGACAAGAGACTACGCAAGCGCGGCCTTTGAAGGCGCAACTACCAGGGAGAAATCACATGGCTTCGAGCCAACATCTGAGCCTCGCAGGCGGGGCGCAAGGGTTCAACTGGCTACCGATTTTCGTCGCCGAAGAACTCGGCATCTTCGCCAAGCATGGGCTGTCCATCGAATATAAAAAGATGGGTACTGTCGACAAGGCGACCAGCGCCGTACTCGTGGGTGAAGCGGACCTTGCCATCACGCCGCCGGAAGGCGCGGTCTCCAACTTCGTCAAGGGCGGCGAATTGCGTGTGATCGCGTCGAACTCGAACCGTCTGCCGATGTCGCTCGTCGCCCAGCCTTCGATCAAGTCGATCAAGGACCTCAAGGGCAAGAAGATCGGTACGTCGTCGCTCACCGAAGGCACTGCGATCTACACGCAGATGCTGCTCGCCAAGGATGGGCTGCATTATCCAGGCGACTATGAATTCGAACTCGCCGGCATCCACACCAAGCGCTGGGAAGCACTCCAGGCAGGGGAGATCGACTGCGCGCCGCAGCCGGCACCCTGGAATTTCCTGGCCGAGCGGGACGGCTTTAACCTGATCGGCGAGATCAACGACGTCATCCCTGAAATCGTCTTCGCCGCGGTCATCGGCCGCAAGAGCTGGCTGGACGGCAACCGCGACAAGGTTGTCCGTTTCCTGCGGGCGCTCATCGATGCCTATGCGATCACCAACGATCCCAGTCGAGACGATGTCACGCTGCCAATTTTCCAGCGGATCACGACGAAGGAGGATATCGATCTGGCGTCACATGGGCTTCGCTATATGCGCGACATGGGTATGTGGCCCAGTGACCTGTCCATCCCACAAGCTGCGATGGATACGACCATCGACCTTATGATCCGCGCGAACCTGCTTGACGAAGCCGCCAGACCTCTAGGGGGGGACGTATTCGATCGCGGTCTCCTCGAAGCTGCATCCAGCTAAGCGATCTGTTGAGGAGCGTTCCATGGTCACACCAGGAGATTTTCGATGAAAGTAATGACAAAGACCCCGCGGACGGACCGCGAAATATGTGAGGCGCTGGGTAAGCTCGGCGTCGCCACGGTTCATGAAGCTCAGGGACGGAAAGGGCTGCTGGCGCCGCACCTGCGTCCGGTAATCGACGGCGCGCGCATCGGTGGAACGGCACTGACCTGCGAGGTTCCGCCCGGCGACAACTGGATGATCCATGTGGCGCTGGAAATGGCCCAACCGGGGGACGTCCTGGTTGTCGCACCGACCTCACCATGCATCGACGGCTATTTCGGCGACCTGCTCGCCACCTCCTGCAAGGCGCGAGGGATTCTCGGCCTGGTGACCGACGCCGGCGTCCGCGACGTAGCCGATCTTCGTGCGATGAAGTTTCCGGTATGGGCCAAGGCCATATCAGCCCAGGGCACCGTCAAGGAAACGCTGGCGAACGTGCAGGTGCCCGTGGTCTGTGCCGGCGCCTTTATCGAACCGGGTGACGTCATCATCGCCGATGACGACGGGGTCTGCGTGGTCAAGCGCGATGAGGCAGCTCAGGTGCTCGAAAAGGCCCGCAAGCGACAACAGATGGAAGACGAAAAGCGCGGCCTTTACGAGTCGGGCCAACTCAGCCTCGACATCAACAACATGCGTCAGCAGCTCGAAGCGAAAGGCCTGATCTATGAATAAGGCGGCTGAAGTGCGCATTCCTCGCCGCATCGTCACGGGTATCAGGGACGGCAAGTCGGTGTTTGTCAGCGACGGCCCGACGCCCAACGCCCACGCCTACGATTCTGTGCCGGGACATTTGACGTCGGTTCTTTACGCCACCGCCGCCAAACCTGTCCTCCCGCAAGACCAGGCTGAGCAGGCGCCGCCGCAAATATTGATCACGCCTGAGCCGGGAGCGACGAAACTCATGATCGTCGTCTTCCCGCCGGATTCGGTGTTCGCAACCGTCGATCACGCCTCCGTCTTCGCGGAGCAGACAGTCCACATCCCCGGCCTGATCCACGCTTTCGAACCTGACGCGCCCGGCATGCATACCACCGATACGGTCGATTTTGACATTGTGCTCGACGGCGAGATCTGGCTCGAACTCGACGACGGCGCTGAAACCTTGCTGAAGCAGGGCGATGTCGTGGTCCAGTGCGGAACCCGCCACGCCTGGCGCAACAAGGGCGACAGGCCCGCCACCATGTGCTTCGTCCTCATCGGCGCCGAAAGAGTGGCGTGAGATGAAACCGGGGAACCTCACCCAATCTTTCGACTGCGTGATCGTCGGTGGCGGACACGGCGGCTCGCAGACGGCGGCCGCACTCAGGCAGTGCGGCTTTACGGGAAGCATCGCGCTGATTGGCGCTGAACCGGAAATTCCTTACGACCGCCCCTCACTTTCGAAGGACTACCTGGCCGGCAAGAAGACGTTCGACAGGATGCATCTGCGCCCCCAGGATTTCTGGGGCGCGCGCGATGTGGAATTGTTGCTTGGGCGGCACGTTAGCCGGGTCGATCCCACGGCTCGCACCGTGATGACCGATCGCGGCGAACATTTTTCCTACGGCCAGCTGGTTTGGGCCGCGGGGGGCGATCCGCGGAAGCTTACCTGTCCCGGCAGCGACCTGACAGGCGTTTTCTACATCCGCAGCAAGGCGGATTGCGACGCACTGCTCGATGTTCTTCCCGATGCGCAAAGGATCGTGATCATTGGCGGCGGGTACGTCGGCTTGGAAGCGGCCGCAGTGTTCCGGGAGATCGGCAAGGACGTGACCTTGGTCGAGGCCCTTGACCGTGTGCTGGCGCGCGTTGCGGGGGAGCCAATATCACGTTTTTACGAAAACGAGCATCGGGCGCGCGGCGTCGACATCCGTCTCAACAGCGGCGTCACCTCTTTGGAGGAAACGAACGGCCGCGTGTCGAGCGTTGCTCTTGCCTCCGGCGAGGCGATTGCAGCCGACATCGTCGTCGTCGGAATTGGCATTATTCCGTCGGACGGGCCTCTTAAGGCGGCCGGAGCTGAAGGTCCAAACGGTGTGGATGTCGATGCGTTTTGCCGTACGTCCTTGCCCGACATCTACTGCGTCGGCGACTGCGCGCGTCTGCAATACGGTCCGGGCATCCGCATTGAATCTGTGCAGAACGCGACTGATCAGGCAACCACGGCTGCCAAAGCCATCTGCGGGGAGTTCAAGCCTTACGATGCGATGCCCTGGTTCTGGTCCAATCAGTACGACCTGAAAATGCAGACGGTCGGCCTCAATTACGGCTTCGACAGTGTCGTCACGAGAGGAGATCCCGCCTCCCGAAGCTTCAGTGTCATCTATCTGAAGAACGGGGCGGTTCTCGCCCTCGACTGCATCAATTCGCCGCGCGATTACGTCCAGGGGCGAAAGCTTGTCGACAGCGCGGCAAGGATCGATCCCGCCGCTTTGGCGGATACATCGAGACAACTCAAGGAAATCGACCTCGTCACATCGTGACGCGTCAGGCGCAGAAAAAGTGGAGGGAAAATGGCTACGATATCAGTACGGACCCGAGACGGAGAGCTTCATAGCTTCGACGGTCGGATAGGCGCCTCGCTCATGGAGAATATCCGGAATGCTGGGTTTGATGAACTTTTGGCGATGTGCGGCGGCTGTCTGTCCTGTGCCACCTGTCACGTGTATGTAGAGCAGCTTCCCACGAGCGCAAATTTGCCGGTATCCTCGATCGATGAGACCGAGCTGCTCGAGGGATCCGACCACCGCCAGGAGAACTCCCGGCTTTCCTGTCAGCTACCGTTCGACGAGACACTCAGTGGCATCGTGATTGGAATTGCGCCCGAAGACTAGGGTGTGAGGATGGTGCACGTTAATCTACCGAACATCCTGGGCGGCTGAACGCCGCCCTGGTAGACCTGACGATCAGGTCTGCTCAAGCTCAAGGACATTTCCCCGGGATCGCGTGCGTAGGCGATGAGAACTGGCTTTTCCGCCATCCTGAAGTCCGTGATTTCGCCAATCTGCGCGCCACCCGCTCGAGTGATTTCCGACAGCTACTGCCGATATCTGGTGTCTGGAACGACAGGTGACCGAAACCGGGTTCATTCACTCTCGGCTGCTCTCTATCAAACGTGACTTTGTGTTCGTGTATTTCGAGGAACGGGCTGTCGAGTTCGGGGAACTTGAGCCAGATCGAGTATATTTCTGAGTTGGCAATCCCCTTGCCTCGCGACACTATTTCTTCTGACAAGACTTTGGGTGCCCGAGGGTGCTTGCACCTCAAGACATTTGCGTAGAAGGATGCGAGCGCTTCGGCGTTTCACGCAACCAAGTTTATGTGAGCCAGTTTCATGTTGAACACCTCGGCGATGAGGTAAGCATCTCGATCGGCAAAGAACAACAAAAAGGCCTGCCTTGAACCGGTCGCGGTATCGGATGCATGGGTGAACAATTCCAAGTGAGGAATTCAAAGGTCTGCGGCTTCTTTTGGTGGTCAACTGTAGGTCGCGGCCAGCTGGGGCGCAGGAACCGGCGCAGCAAGGGTCAGCAAACGCTGCCGCGGACAAAGTTTTGAATCGTCCGAACGCCAATCAAGATAGACTTGGTATCGGCTGCGGCTTGCTGGAGGTCACCGCACCTGAAATGATGAATAGCGAGCCGGACGTATGGCCCTCGCATGCGAACCGATGGGATCCGCAGTCTGCTTGGGGGGAGGCTAGTCGCCAGGTAGACGAGACTCCTCCCTCCTGGAGCGGAGATCAGTTGATTATCGGCAGCAGCTTGTTGATCGAGTCCTTCGCGTCGCCGTAGTACATCCGGGTGTTTTCTTTGTAGAACAGCGGGTTCTCGATGCCGGAGTAACCGGTGCCCTGGCCGCGCTTGGACACAAAGACCTGCTTGGCCTTCCAAACTTCCAGAACCGGCATGCCTGATATCGGCGAATTCGGATCTTCCTGTGCTGCGGGATTGACGATGTCGTTGGAGCCGATGACGATGACGACGTCCGTGTTCGAAAAATCCTCGTTGATTTCGTCCATTTCCAGAACGATGTCGTAGGGCACCTTTGCTTCGGCCAGAAGCACATTCATGTGGCCGGGCAGGCGGCCAGCGACGGGATGAATGGCGAAGCGTACGTCCTTGCCGGTCGCACGCAGCTTGCGGGTAAGCTCGGAGACTGCACCCTGCGCCTGCGCAACGGCCATGCCGTAGCCCGGCACGATGATGACCGAGTCCGCATCGTTGAGCGCCGCGGCAGCGCCTTCGGCATCGATCGCGATTTGTTCGCCTTCGACGGCCATCGCCGGGCCCGTGGCATTGCCGAAACCGCCGAGGATCACGGACAGGAACTGCCGGTTCATTGCCTTGCACATGATGTAGGAGAGGATTGCGCCGGAGGAGCCGACCAACGCACCGGTGACGATTAGAAGGTCGTTTCCAAGCAGGAAGCCGGTCGCCGCCGCTGCCCAGCCGGAATAGGAGTTGAGCATGGAAACGACGACAGGCATGTCGGCCCCGCCGATCGCCATGACGAGATGCGCACCGATGACGAAGGCGATCAGCGTCATCATATAAAGCGTCCATGAGCCCGCGCCGTTCATGTAGAGCAGCATGAGGCCGAACGAGGCGGCGACCATCGCGATGTTGAAGACATGACGCCCAGGCAGGATTAGCGCCTTGCCGCCGATGCGGCCTGAAAGCTTCCCATAGGCGATAATCGAACCGGTGAAGGTCACAGCTCCGATGAAGACTCCGAGGAAGATTTCCACCTCGTGGATGATCTGCTCGGCATGCGCAGTGAATTCATGCGCCGTCATATCGGAATTGAGGCCGATCAAGACGGCGGCGACGCCGACGAAGGAGTGAAGGGCCGCCACGAGTTGCGGCATGCCGGTCATTTCGACGCGCCGCGCCATGACCGCCCCGACGACGGCGCCGATCACGAGCATGACAATGAGTACCGCCGAAAGGCCGACGCCTGGCCCGAAGATCGTCGCAATGACGGCGATCGCCATGCCGACGATACCGTACCACACGGCGCGCTTTGCGTTTTCCTGGCCCGAAAGACCGCCAAGCGCGAGGATGAAGAGAACCGAGGCTGCGATATAGGCCGCGGTCTGGATACCGATAGACATTGTCAATTCTCCCTCGACCCGGTCAGGACTTCTGGAACATGTTCAGCATGCGGCGTGTCACCATGAACCCGCCGACGATGTTGATCGTTGCGATCGCCACGGAAATGGCAGCAAGCGCCGTCACCAGCCAACCGCCCGCGGTGATCTGCAGGACCGCTCCAATGATGATGATGCCGGAGATGGCGTTGGTGATTGCCATGAGCGGCGTATGCAGCGAGTGCGACACGCCCCAGATCACCTGGAAGCCGACGAAGCAGGCGAGTGCGAAGACGATGAAATGGCCCATGAACACCGGCGGCGCAAAAGCGCCGATGAGGAGCATGAGCAGACCACCAATGATGAGAAGCCCGACCTGGTTTCGCGTCGCAGACCTGAAGCCGGCGGCCTCCGCGGCCTTCTTTTCTTCAGGCGTCAGCTCCTTGGGCTTTTCCTTGGGTTTCTGGGCGGCAATCGCCTGGATCTTTGGCGGCGGCGGCGGATAGGTGATCTCGCCCTTCAAAGCGATCGTCGCACCACGGATCACGTCATCCTCCATGTTGTGGACGATGACGCCATCCTTATTTGGGGTCAGGTCCGTCATCATGTGGCGGATGTTGGTCGAATAGAGCGTCGAAGCCTGTGCGGCCATGCGGCTTGGGAAGTCGGTGTAGCCGATGATGGTGACGCTGTTGTCGGATACGATTTTCTGGTCCGGGACTGTCAGGTCGCAATTGCCGCCGCGCTCGGCGGCAAGGTCGACGATGACCGAACCCGGCTTCATTGTGGCGACCATGTCGGCAAGCCAGAGCTTCGGCGCGTCGCGGCCCGGGATTAGCGCCGTCGTGATGACGATGTCGATGTCAGTCGCGATTTCGCGGAACTTCTTCAGTTGCGCTTCGCGGAATTCGGGTGAGGAGGGGGCAGCATAGCCGCCCGTCGCAGCGCCGTCCTGCTGCTGTTCCTCGAAGTCGAGAAAGACGAATTCCGCGCCCATGGATTCGATCTGCTCCGCCACTTCCGGCCGCACGTCGAAAGCATAGGTGATGGCGCCGAGCGAAACGCTGGTGCCAACGGCCGCAAGGCCGGCGACGCCTGCGCCGATGACCAGGACCTTGGCCGGCGGGATCTTTCCGGCAGCCGTCACCTGGCCCGTAAAGAATCGGCCGAAATTATTTCCGGCCTCGATCAGGGCGCGATAACCGGCAATATTGGCCATGGAGGAGAGCGCGTCCATCTTCTGGGCGCGCGAGATGCGCGGCACCATATCCATGGCGATCACGTTGGCGCCGGTCGATTTCGCCTGGTCCAGCAGGTCCTTGTTCTGTGCCGGATAGAAGAACGAGATCAGCGTCTTGCCGCTCGAAAGCCTCGCCACCTCGCTTGACTCCGGCGGGCGGACTTTGGCGATCACGTCGGCGCTTGCAAAGAGCGTTTCGGCGCTGTCGACAACCGTTACCCCGGCAGCGCGGTAGGCATCGTCGGAGAAGCCCGCGGGTTTGCCGGCGCCAGTTTCGATGGCACATTGATATCCAAGTTTCTGAAGCTGTGTGGCGCTGTCAGGCGTCATTGCAACGCGCGCCTCTCCTTCCAGCCTCTCTCGAGGCGACCCTATTAGCACGTATCCCTCCCTCAAAATTAGAAAGTCACTGGTCCGACGCGACGCTGGGTTTCGGTCCGGCCGAGGCTAAACCAATGAAAACCTTCGCCGCATTCCGTTCGGAGATTTGCGTCAGTACACGACCACGCCGCGGATGCTTTCGCCCTTGTGCATCATGTCGAAGCCCTTGTTGATATCGTCGAGCGGCATGGTGTGGGTGATCATCGGGTCGATCTGGATCTTGCCCTGCATGTACCAGTCGACGATCTTCGGCACGTCGGTGCGGCCGCGGGCGCCGCCGAAGGCGGTGCCCATCCAGTTGCGGCCGGTGACCAGCTGGAACGGACGCGTCGAGATCTCCTGGCCGGCGCCGGCAACGCCGATGATGATCGATTTGCCCCAGCCGCGATGGGAGGCTTCCAGCGCCTGGCGCATCACCTTGGTGTTGCCGGTGCAGTCGAAGGTGTAATCGGCGCCGCCGATCAAGTCGCCATTGCGCTTGGTCATATTGACGAGATGCGGCACGATGTCGTCGCCGACCTCCTTCGGATTGACGAAATGCGTCATGCCGAACTTCTCGCCCCAGGCCTTGCGGTCATTGTTGATGTCGACGCCGATGATCATGTCGGCGCCGGCAAGCCGCAGGCCCTGCAGCACGTTGAGGCCGATGCCGCCGAGACCGAAGACGATCGCCGTCGAACCGATCTCCACCTTGGCGGTGTTGATCACCGCGCCGATGCCGGTGGTGACCCCGCAGCCGATATAGCAGATCTTGTCGAAGGGGGCGTCGGGATTGACCTTGGCAAGCGCAATCTCCGGCAGCACGGTGAAATTGGCGAAGGTCGAGCAGCCCATATAGTGATGGATCTTGTCCTTGCCGATCGAAAAGCGCGAGGTACCGTCCGGCATCAGACCCTGGCCCTGGGTCGAGCGGATGGCGGTGCAGAGATTGGTCTTGCGCGACAGGCAGGAATAGCATTCGCGGCATTCGGGCGTGTAGAGCGGGATGACGTGGTCGCCCTTCTTGACCGAGGTCACACCAGGGCCGACATCGACGACGATGCCGGCACCCTCATGGCCGAGAATGGCCGGAAACAGGCCCTCCGGATCGGCGCCCGACAGGGTGAAATCGTCGGTGTGGCAGATGCCGGTCGCCTTGACCTCGATCAGGACTTCGCCGGCCTTCGGGCCGTCGAGCTGCACGGTCATCACTTCGAGCGGTTTGCCGGCCTGAACGGCTACGGCGGCGCGAACGTCCATTTAGAATTTCCTTTCAATGAAAACCAAACCTGCTTCGATGGAGCAGTGATCAATGTCCGATGCCGGAGGAACCAGGGAATGAAGTGGGCTAGCCACGTCCAGGAAAAGGATACGGAGAGGCTCCCGTGACCGAGATCGCAATCGTAGAAATCGTAGCCCTCCTTCAGGTCGGCGCAGCAACGTCTTCACTCTCAAACTGCACTGGCTCCTCGTTAACATACCAAATAGCATCTGCATACTAAAAAGTATCTGAACGACTACGGATCCTCAGGCATGCCTACGAACCTTCACAGCGCTCAGCGAAATCGGCGATGGAAATCAAGGGGCTGATCGCCAAATCCGCAGCCGCTGTCGGTGACGGAGTAGCGGGCGCGATCGCCGTCTCGGCGGAGTCGGCCGAGGCCAGCCTGAGGCGAAGCTGAACAAAAAAGGCGCCGTCGCGATAACACGACGGCGCCGTTTCGGGAGGCGACCTGACGGTCTCGCATCACGCCTTGTGTTCGCGGCCTTCCACTTGGATCACGAGATCCACCTCATCGCCGATCATGCCGAGCGCGGCCTTCATGCCGAAATCGCTGCGTTTGACTTTGGTCGTGGCGCTGAAACCGACAACGTGGCTCTTATCCCAGGGGTTCTGCCCTTCCTTGTTGAACGTGACGTCCAAGCTCATGGGTTTCGTCACTCCCGCTATCGTCAGATCTCCGACGACCTGGCCGGTGTTGTCGCTCGTCTTTTTGAACTCCTTGCCGACAAATGTGATGTCCGGAAATTCCGTGGCGTTGAACCAGTCGGCGCCCTGGATGTCGCCATCACGCTGTTTGTTATTCGTCGAGATCGACGCAACGGTGACCTTGACATCGAGACTGCTGGCGTCCGGCTTGGAAGCGTCGAAATCGAACGTGCCGGAGAACTCTTGCGCGACTCCGATCACCTTTGAGAAGCCAAGGTGGTCGATGTAGAACGCAATACCCGAATGCACCGGATCGATGTCGAATTTCGCGGCCGAGGCGGGCGACACCACGCCGGCGAGCGCCGTCATCGAAAATAGCAATGCTGCTAATCTGTATTTCATTTTCATTCTCCTCCTCCTGTTAAACTGGAAAGCTCGATCCATAATCGACGAACGCGACGGCAAACGCCGCTGCAGCCGGCAGTGCAGCCAAGGCGACATGGACGAAAAGGCGTGGAAACGGCCGAAAAAGGCCGAGCTTCAGGCAGATACGTTCCGAGAGCGCCGGCAGCACAGCGCAGAGAGCGAGTACCGCAAGTCCGATGAGATCGGCTTTGCGCGTGATCAGCACGACGGTATCGGCGATGGCGATGAGGCCGCCCAAGGCGCCGAGGGACGAGGCGCCGCCAAAACGGAAGGCCGGCTTTGCTGTGTGAACAATTAGAATTCCGAAGCATCCAGCCGCAAACATCAGGCAGAGCTGAAACGAGGAAGATGAGGCGCCGAGAAGGGCAATCGGTGCAAAGCCGGTAGCAAGTACGGCAACGCCGCCGCCTCGCTTCACGCCCTCCTCTGCGCCTGTTGCTCTGCGCAACATGACCATCCCCATGATCGCCATTCCGGCGACCGCGGCGAGCGCGACTTCCCAGGACGCTGTCCCCACTCGCGGCGAACCGACATAGAATGCGGCCGCGACCGGCTGCAGAAGCGCGAGAAGGCGCACCGCGCGTGGGGCCGCTATCTCGGCGGCAAAGCCGAGCGCCGTTCCGACAACGATCACGTAAAATACCTTATTGACCGCACCGACGGGCGGAAACGTCGGCACTTTGTTGTAGGTGAGCCAATAGGCTGCCAGCAATGCTGCGGGCATCAAGAGGTCGGTCGGCCGAGCCAAGCCGCGCCAGCGCATCAGGCCCGACACAAGAAAGCCAACAAGCGCCATGGCGAGCAGGGACGCGACCAGCGCCGCCTGAGGGGAGTTGCCAAATCCAAGCATGTAGTGATTTTCCGAATTGCCAATCCACGACGTGCCGCTGACGCGCACGACCAGGTGGTGTCTTATCCTGCGGCTCGTGCACTTTGACAGGTCGTCACGATTATGACTTTGTCCATGATCCCCCCATAACCCGCATGCTCTTTAACAGCGGTCGCCATTCCCGGCCCAAATACCATTTGATTTTCACATACCAAATAGTTTCTGGATGAAGGCTAGTCTTTGAGTTATCCCATGTCAAGCCGATCTGCCCGGAAAGATTTGCTTTCCCGCGCTTGGCAAGTCCTTTCGACATGAGCCGAGCTATTGCTCATGCTCAAGAGCGCGCCCGGCCGCGGCGCGCACTTCACATGATCAGATCGTGGATGATTTTGGTTATGCTGTAGCCGCTTTGCCGGGCGTCGACGCGCGTGAGGACCGGTACATTTCCCTCAGCACGACCCGGACCATGTCCCCAGGAGCGCCGTCCTTGAGGAAGCTCGAAATACCGCCATAAGTCAGCTCGAGCACGATACCGCCGATATAAAATGGGCTCGCCGGCGGCTGCAGAACAAGGTTCAGCTTGTCGATAAGGATCTTGCCGACGCCTTCCCACTGATCCCTGAATAGTTTTATATGCCGGTCTCCGAGCGTGTGGTCATGCTGGGCCATCCGAAGAAGCTCTATCGCCAGCATACCCCATCGGCGATCGTCGCCGCGATCATTTGCCCACCCTGCCAAGACATCGATCAGTCCCATCGGGTCATCGTGTTTTCCGAGGAGCTCGGTCAGCTGAACGACGTCGCCACCCGCGTTACCGGCAAGAAGTTGCAGGAAGATATCTTCCTTATTGGCAAAATTTGAATAAAACGCCCCCTTCGAGTAGCCCGCCTCTTCGGCGATGCGTTCGATCGAAGCCCCGGCATAGCCGTAGCGTGCCATGACTTCGTAAGCGGACGCCAAAAGCTTTTCCTTTGTGCGAGCCTGACTTTGCTCACGTGTCAGCCGTGCCATTCGCAAATCCGTTTCGTGCGTATCCAGACACCGAGGCGTACCTCAAAACGAGGTCGTCACACAAGAGCCGTTAGAAGACAAACGAGTGCCCAGAAAATCGGATACTCGGGACCCATCTTCTGCCAGCGCCAATTCTTGCCGTTGATTTTCACAACCGCATAGCCCGCTCCGAGCAGCACCAGAGCGCCGAAAAGGGCTGCAACCCGCGGGTATATCGAGAAAATCAGACCGACCGCCGCGCACGCCTCCGCAATCATGGTGAGGCCAACGAACAGTCTCCCGGGCCTGAAGCCTGCCGCCTCGAATGTTCCACCGGCCTTCTCATAATGCAGTCCCTTGCCGAGGAGATGGGGAATAAGCCAAGTGCCGCAAAGAATGCGGAGCCAGTCAACCAACACGAAGTCCATGTCTCCTCCTTGACGCCGGCCTCTCGCCGCGTCCGCGAGGATAATTGGCAATCCTCGCTTGCTTTTTCAAATACTAAACGGTATTCACAATCCAGTTAGGATGTCAATACGACTCGATCTCTGAGTTTGGGAGGGAAAGCTTATGAAAATGATGCTTGCTGCGCGCCTGCATGCCGTTGGTCAACCGATGAGGATTGATGAAGTCGAGCGGCCGAAGGCAACGGGAAGCGATGTCGTCGTCCGCGTGAAGGCATGTGGAATGGTCCCGAATTTGGCGAACGTCCTGGCCAATTGGGAGACCTGGTATCCGCAGATGCCACTCCCGCCGCGCCCGGCAATCCATGGCCTCGATCCGAGCGGGATCGTCCATGAGGTCGGCCCCCAGGTCGTCAACCTCAAGCCGGGCGACAGGGTGTATGTGAACCCCGGTCGATTCTGCGGAGCTTGCCACCATTGTTCGTCGGGCAAGCCGCAGGCTTGCGAACATTGGACCCTCGGCGGTTACTTCGGCTACAATCAAAAAAGCCTGGAGATGTTCGCGCGCTATCCTTACGGTGGCTTCGGCGAATTCATGCTCGCCCCACAGGCGCAGGTCATCAAGATCCCCGGCAACATGAGTTTCGTCCAAGGCTCTCGCCTTGGTTATCTTGGCACCGCCTACGCCGCCCTCAAGAAATGCGGGCCGCTGATGGGCAAGAACCTGATCATCAACGGTGCGACCGGCACTCTAGGGCTGGGAGCCACGCTGTTCGCGCTGGCCATGGGCGTCGCAAAAATCTATGCCGTCGCTAGGGGCGAGACGCTGCTTAAGCGGCTGAAGGCGATCGCTCCCGACCGGATCGTCACCTTCTCGAATGTCAATGGATCGTCGGGAGGCTTCGTCAAAGAGCAGACCAATGGAAGCGGCGCCGACCTCATGCTCGATACGCTCGGCGCAAAGGCCCCTTTGGATTCCATGCTGGACGCCATGGGCGGCGTCAAACGCGGCGGTCGCATCGTCAACATCGGCGGCACCTCCGGAGCTTTGCCCGTCGACGTCAAGTGGTGGATGGACGAGCAGATGGAATTGATCGGTTCTGTCTGGTTCACCGCCGCTGAAGGCATGGAAATCGCTGCGATGGTCGAGGCTGGAATCATCGACATGTCGGTCATGTCGCCAATGGTATGGCCGTTGGAGAAGATCAATGATGCCATCTCCGGCGTCGGCAAGGACGAGGGCGGGTTCACCTACTACGCCATCGAACTGTAAGGAAGCGTCAATGGCTCACAATTACCGCGTCACGGTGGAGCGGCTGGAGGGCGACGTCCCTTCGGCTGCCGACGAAGCTCTCGTTTTCCACGCCACCAACCACGACGATCTGTTCAAAATCCTCTCGGCAGTGCGCCAAAAGCAGCTGCTGCCTGACGACGAGGCAGCAGAGTTTACTGTCGGATTGAAGCTGTTCGCAGAGGTGCTCATGAGACACCGGGCGGATCCGCCTTTCAAGGAACTGTTCCCGCATATCGGCAGCTTCATGAAGTCCCTGAAACGCTGACACCGGAGGCAATCGAGGATCATGACATGAAGACGATTTCGCTCGAGCGGTCGTATGGCGGCACCCAAGGGGTCTACGCCCATCGCTCCGACACCTGCAGCTGCGACATGACTTTCGCCGTCTATCTGCCGCCGCAAGCGCAGGAGCGTCCGTGCCCAGTGGTCTGGTATCTGTCGGGACTGACCTGCTCCCATGCCAATGCCATGGAAAAGGGTGAGTATCGGCGGGTCGCCGCACTCCTGGGGTTGATCGTCATTTGCCCAGACACAAGCCCAAGAGGCGACGGCGTGCCGGACGATCCCGGCAATTGGCAGTTTGGCAGTGGTGCCGGCTTTTATCTCGACGCGACATGCCCGCCGATGTGAACTACCGTATGTATTCCTATGTCTCGGAGGAGCTTCCCCGTCTTATTGCTTCGGAATTCCCCGCGGACATGGCCCGCCAGGGCGTGTTCGGACATTCCATGGGTGGCCATGGGGCGATCACGCTTGCCCTGAAGCACCCCGACCGCTTCTGCAGCTGCTCTGCATTCGCGCCGATTGCGCGGCCCACAGTGGCTGGGTGGTCCCGCCCCGCCTTCGAGCGCTATCTCGGCACTGACGAAGGCGCCTGGCGGCAATACGACAGTTGCGCGCTCATCGAAGACGGCTTTCTTTTCCCCGAGCTCCTTGTCGACCAGGGAACGGTCGACGGGTTTATCGAGGACGGACTGCGTCCATCTGAACTGCAGAGAGCCTGCGAAAAAGCCGGCATCCGGCTGAACCTTCGAATGCAGGAGGGCTATGGCCACTCCTACTATTTTATTTCGACTTTCATGGAAGACCATTTGAAGTGGCACGCTGAGCGGCTCAACCGCTGATCTGCCTGCCGCCAGAAGGCCGGGCATGGTGCCCGGCAAAAACGAAGGAAGAAACAATGGCAAATATCGGCATACATCCTTACCTCGATGGGGGATTGAAGAAGGATGCGGCATCCTTTGCGGGCGGCACGCTGATCTGCGAATGCACCACGAATCCGGTGAAAGTGAGGATCAAGAGCGATATCGCCCATAACCACGCCTGTGGCTGCACCAAGTGCTGGAAGCCTGAAGGCGCGGCTTTCTCGATCGTTGCCATTGCCCCGTCTGAGAGCGTCGAGGTCATCGAAAACGGCGACAAGCTTGCTGTTATCGATGCCAATGCCCTCATCCAGCGGCATGCCTGCAAGGAATGCGGCGTTCACATGCACGGACCCGTCGAGCGCGATCATCCGTTCAAGGGGCTCTCGTTCCTGCATCCGGAGCGCTTCGAGGAGGACGGCTGGGCGGAGCCCGGTTTTGCGGCATTCGTATCGTCGGTCATCGAGAGTGGTTCCGACCCAGCACAAATGGGCAATGTCCGCGACCGCCTTCGCGAACTAAAGCTCGAGCCTTACGATTGCCTGTCTCCTGGCCTGATGGATTACATCGCCACTTGGACGGCGAAAAAGAGCGGCGTTCTGCCGGCCTAGACCGCAAGAGCCGGCGTCAGCCGGCTCCCAAACGTCCGGGCCATTTGCTCGACAACATCGACTGGCTGGCCGTGTTGCCGTTCCACGTATCTTCCTGAAGAACGGAATCAGAGTCGTGCCAGGAAGAATCATCCGTATTGAGCAAGCCGATCATCAATCGCTACGAACAAAAAATCCTGAGTAAGTCCTGTGGTAGCGGCTCCCCATCAAAGCGCCCGGCACTTTGAAAAGCCCAGGGTCGTCCTCGATCAACATCTTCTTTGATGCTCCGTTTGCGCCCTCGACAATAGTCGTCGCGCAACGGTGGTCCGACCGGGGACCGTCATCTGTTGACGACTCCGGCTTTATTGCGCTAACGTTAGCAAAAAATGGAGATCAATATGAAGATTGTGCGCTACCGGGCCGTCGACGGAATTCACTATGGGATCGAAACTGAGGATAGGATTGAGCGGATCGTCGGCGATCCGTTCGAGGCTGTCGAGCGGACGGGAAAGGTGGATCACCTTGCCGACATCCGTCTGCTGTGCCCGGTCGAACGGCCCCGGATATTCGGCGTTGCCTACAATTACCGGCAGCACACTGACGAGTCCGGAAAAGAGCAGCCGACGCTTCCGGTGCTGTTCATGAAGCCGAGCACGGCAGCGAGCGGCAATGGAGATGCCATTGAATATCCGAGCGATGGCGAAATTGTTCATTACGAGGCCGAGCTGGTGGCCATCATCGGCAAAGGCGGGCGCCATATCGGCAAGGAGCAGGCCCTGCAGCACATTCTCGGCTACACATGCGGCAATGATATCAGCGACCGCATCATCCAGCGGCAGGAAAGCAAGTTCGGCTGCCTGCTGGCCGGCAAGGGTTACGATACGTTTGCGCCGATGGGGCCGGCCATCGTCACGGATCTCGATCCGACGAACCTTGACGTCATCCTTCGCCAGAACGGCACCGTGAAACAGTCGGGCAATACGCGAGACCTCGTCTATTCGGTTGCCGACATAGTTGCCTACTTGAGCCGCTTCATGACGCTGCTGCCCGGCGATGTGATCATGACCGGGACGCCCGCGGGCGTTGGGCCGATCATTCCCGGCGACGAACTCAAGGTAGAGATTCCCGGTATCGGCATCTTGACGAATCCAGTGGTTGCGGCACCGCACTAACCGGGGATTCTTGCAGGGGTTCGGCTGCGGCCGAAAATTCTGGTTGACCTCAGAATCTCTGGCGCTATTAATGCTAACGTTAGCACCTGTTGAGCAGACTGGTTCCACATCGGGCTGCCTTGGACAGGGAGATTTGCGAAGACAAAGCTGAGGGTGGAGAAATGGCACGCGTAAAATATGTCTCGAATACCGAGCTGGCCGCGACGCAGCCAGCGCTCAATGAGCGCTTGCTGAAGGAGAGGAAAGTTCCGACCGGAAATATCTTCCTGGCGCTCGCCAACGCTCCCGCGATCCTCGATGATTTCCTCACTTACGCCAATGCGGTGCGGGCTGCCGACCTCAGCCCGAAGCTGCGGGAGATGGCAATCCTGACGGTCGGGTACTGCACAAACTCCGAATATGAGGTGAAGCATCACCACTCTCATGGGCTCAAGGCCGGCCTGACGGAGGAGCAGTTCCATGCAATTCCGCATTTCGAGACCTCGGATCTCTTTGACGAGCAGGAAAAGGCTGTGATGGCCTTTGCCAAGGAATCGACGCTGAACGTCGATGTTCCCGATGAGGTGTGGAACGGAGTCGCAAAGTTCCTGTCGGAGAAGCAACTTGTCGAGCTCTCGATCAACGTCGCTTGGTACAATTCCGGCGTTCGCCTCATGGGCGCATTGAAGATCGACCTTGAAGAGGGATACCGCTGAGCAGCCAGGCGGCGCGCAAGCCGCGCCGCCTCGGCTTGCCGCATGGTCTAGCGGCGATCATCGAGATCTTCCAGGGCTTTCAGCGTCCGACCCTGGATACGGGATGAGTCGCAGCCGATCGAAGAGAGGTGCGTGTCGCCGGACGGGCGCCTCTCTCCGATCCCGCTTGCAGCGGGAGATCTCTGGCCTGCCGGCGTTTCACGGAGTGCCCGTGCTGCCGCGGATGACCAGGTGGGGCGGGGAGATGAAGCTGTAGGGCTTGCTGAGGTCGCCCTTGTTCTGAAGGTGGTGCAGGAACCAAAGTCCGCAGGCGGTCGCCAACTCCGAAACGGGCAATTGGACTGTCGTCAGTCCCGGACCCCACCACCGATACCCAAGCTCATCGCCAAATCCGACGACCGAAATATCTCGAGGGACGCTCAAGGCCTGGTCCTGGATTTCGTCAATGACGCCGGAGGTATTTTGCACCGCGCCGATCACAAGCGCCGTCGGTCGATCCTTTAGGGAAAGGAGGCGGCGCACGGCCTCCCGTCCAAATTCGGGCAAGGAGGGCGCGCCAAGCTCCTCGTGAACGGTTATGGCTCGGCCGGCGCTTTTGACGGCGTCCCGGAAACCCTGCACGCGCGCCGCGCCGGTGGGCAGTTCTTCCGTGCCGCCGATATAGGCGATGCGTTTGTGACCTGCGTTGATGATGTGTTCGGTGCTCTCGTAAAGCGCCCGTCTGTCATCGATCCCAAACCATTGGTCGCCGAGCAGCGGCGCCTTTCGCAGCAATTGGATATGCGGCGTCATCTTCAGGATTCGCGCGGAATCGGGATGAGGTTTTGCACTCGGGACCAGAATGATCCCGGCGACGTTGACGCTCGTGAGTTCCCTGATGTGGCGAAGCTCGTGCATTCTGTCGTCATCGGTTTCGCACAAGGTCAGCTGGTAATTCGCCGACAGAAGGCACTGCGAGAGGGCGTGGGCAATCGTCGAATAAAAGCTGTTCCGGATATCTGGAACGATCAGCCCGACGAGATTGCTCTGCACCCCACGCATCATGCGTGCAGCACGATTGGCAACGTAGCCCGCTTGAGCGGCGGCTTCGTTCACCTTTCGCTTCATCTCCGCGCTGATGCGGCGATCGTCGGCCAGGGCGCGGCCCACGGTCGAGGGGGAAACTTGAAGTATCGCGGCGATGTCTTTAATTGTTACCATCGTGTCGAGCTCGGAATTGTCGCTTTGGCCAACGATAGCATTGGCGTCGCGGTTGTCAAACCTTCTATACCGTTTAAGTAGCAATCATTTGATTTTTCGCCCCCATGACTTGGCCGGCGTCGCCGATCGCGATTTTAAGTAAAAATCTTTCAGACACTTAAGTCTATCGGTCGGGATTGCTGCGCCGACGGCGGCGCGCTCGCGCAGGCGCTTCGGAGCCAATTAACGTCGTCAAAGCCGTTGACAGGAGGCCCTTGCTGTGGCACGAATGTTTGTGCGAACGTTAGCGCAAGCGGGAGGAGGCATAACGTATGGATATTCTGGTGTTCCTGGCATCGGTCATCACCTCAGCAGGGCGTGGATCCTGATGACCGCCGCTCTCTTCTTGCAATCCGCTGTTGGCGGCGTCCTGTTGGGCGGGATCTATGGCCTGCTGGCGATGGGTCTCAGCCTGAGCTGGGGCCTGTTGAGGCTGGTGAATCTCAGCCACTTCGCGCTGGCTTTCCTTGGCGCTTACCTGACCTACCAACTCGGCACCGTTTATGGCGTTCCGGCATTCTTGAGCGCTCTTCTGATTGCACCGCTGTTCTTTGCGCTCGGCGTTGCCCTGCACAGCGTGTTCGTGCGCTTCAAGGTGAAGGAGTTCGCCTCTCTGCTGGTGACGTTCGGCGTCACGATCCTGATCGAGTCGCTGATCCAATGGGTCTGGTCGGCCGACTTCCTTCGTTACGAAACACCCTATGCCCAAACCACCATCCGGCTCGGCCCGATCTTCGTGCCCGTGCTGGACCTTTCGGCCTTTGTCTGCGCCGGCGTGCTTGCTGGGGGCGCCTGGTACGCGTTGAACAGGACCATGCTCGGCAAGGCGCTGCGTGCCGCTGCCCATGACGCCCCCGTAGCGTCAGCATTCGGAATCAATGCCACGCGTGTGTCATATATTCTGGCCGGCCTTTGCTCGGCGACAGCCGGGATCGCCGGCGTCTTCATTGCCCTGATCGGAACTTTGGCGCCATCTCAAATCGAGGCCTGGATCGGCGTCGTATTTGCTGTCGCCATCATTGGCGGATTGGGCAGCCCCATCGGGGCGCTGGGTGCCGGAGTGCTGATTGGCGTGGCCGAGAGCCTTACCATGTCCGTCGTCAATCCCGCCTGGGCGCCGCTCGTGGCATTCAGCGTGCTCATCGTCATCCTCCTGCGTAAACCGGTGATTTGACCATGAAAAAGCTTCTCATCACAGCACCGATCGTGGCGATTTTGGCCTCGCTGCCTTATCTGGGAATGGCGGATTACTACCTTTCCTACCTGTACATCATCTTCTTCTGGGTCGTGCTGGCAACGAGCTGGGGCATCCTCAGCGGTTACACGGGCTACTGGAGCTTTGGTCACGCCGCATTCTTCGGGATTGGTGTCTATACGACGGCCACGCTGACGACGCAGTTGTCCTGGCCTTTCGTCGCCACGATTCCTGCCGCGGCCCTGCTGGCGGCCGCGGTCGCCGTCCTGATTGGCTTGGTCGTCTTTCGCTCAGGCGCTCTGCGCGGTGAGTTTTTTGCGCTGCTGACTCTGTCGGTGACGTTTGTCATCGCGGCCATTGTGTCGAACACCTCTCTGGACTCCGGCACAGGCGTCTTCCTCTCGGGGATCGAAATCCCGATGATCGGCGCGACGGCGTCCGGTTCCCTTTATATGTTCGGGCTTATCGCGGCTCTTGCGGCGCTGGCCACCTCATACTTCATCTTTCACAGCAAATTCGGTCTGGGCTTGCTGGCAATCCACGACGATGAAGACGTCGCAGAGGTGAAGGGCGTTCCGACGTTCCGCTATAAGCTGATCTCGTTTGCCGTCTCGTCGGCGCTTGCCGGCGCAATGGGTGCGATCCACGCCGTATATGTCGGATACGTCACGGTTGGTGAGACATTTGCTGTGACCGTGCCCCTCTATGTCGTGCTCATGAGCATTCTTGGCGGTGCGCGCCATTGGGCCGGGCCTGCGATCGGCGCGGTCATGATCACCGTGCTGCAGAGCGCTATCGTCAGCGGCGCTCATGCGGAATTCGGCCGTGCGGGCGTGGCTCTTGCGCTGATCGTCGTCATTCTGGTGCTGCCGTCAGGCATCGTTCCCAGCCTTATTCGCAGGTTCGCCGGCAAACGCAGCGGAATTGGCGCAGCTAAGGCGGCTGCCCAGGCCGTTACTGAGCTCGCCCCGTCAACCGCGGCAGGTTCGGATCCGGTGCTTCTCAAATGCGAGGATGTCACGAAGTCCTTTGGCGGTATCCGCGCCTTAACCGGCGTGAGCTTGGACGTCTGGCGGGGCGAAATCCTAGCCCTGGTTGGGCCGAATGGCTCCGGCAAATCCACACTGATCAACATGATCAGCGGCCACTACGCCATGACCTCAGGTACGATCACTCTCGAGGGCGAGGAGATCTCCGGTCGATCACCGCACTGGATCGCGCAGCAGGGCGTGGCGCGGACCTACCAGATCCCGCGTTTGTTCGACAATCTGAGCGTCCTCGAAAACGTTGAGCTCTGCGCGAAATTCGGCAGTGCGGATGGCATGGGCGCGGCTGCGACCGACGCAGTCGCCAGGCAGGCGCTCGCCTTCACCGGCCTGGCCGACAAGGCCACCGTTCTGCCCGACGCACTGAACCTGCATGACCGGAAGTTTGTCGAATTCGCCAGGGCGCTGGCTGCAAAACCGCGGCTGCTCCTGCTCGACGAGGTGCTTTGCGGCTTGAATCCGGCCGAGGTCGACCACGCGGTCGAAATGATCAAGCGGATCAAGGCCGGCGGTACGACGATCATCTTCGTCGAACATCTCATGAGGGCGGTTGTCGCGCTGGCGGACCGTGTCGCGGTGCTGGATCAGGGCAAAGTTCTGGCGCTTGGACAACCAAGCGAAACGATGCGGGATCCGGCAGTGGTCCGCGTATATCTGGGAGGCAGTCATGCTGCTTGAGGTCGATAGGATCGAGGTCGGCTACGGAGATGCGATCGCTCTGTGGGACCTGTCCATCAGTGTAAGGCCAGGCGAGATTGTTTCGGTCGTCGGCCCGAACGGCGCGGGCAAGAGCACGCTGGTAAACGCCATCGCCGGCATTCTTCGGCCGCACAAAGGAAAGATCGTTATCGAGGGTAACGACGTTTCGAAAGTGCCGAGCCACCGGGTCTGCGACTACGGCATAGCGGTGGTCCCGGAAGGGCGCCGTCTCTTCACTGCGATGACGGTCCTCGATAACCTGCTGCTCGGTGCCTACCGCTCGCTCGCTCGTGCGGAGCGCGACGCCACGCTCGCTGAGGTGTTTCAGCTTTTCCCTGTTTTGAAAGAGCGCCAGGCTTCATTGGCTGGCTCCTTGTCGGGCGGGCAGCAGCAGATGGTGGCGATCGGCCGCGGCCTGATGGCCAAGCCGCGCGTGCTGCTCATGGACGAGCCGTCGCTCGGGCTGTCGCCGTTGATCGTCGGTGAAATGTTCAAAATCATCCAGATGATCAACGAGCGAGGCGTAGCCGTGCTGCTCGTTGAGCAGAACGTCAACAAGGCGCTGGAAATCGCCCATCAGGCCTACGTGATCGAGCAGGGCCGCGTGACGGCCTCCGGAGCGCCTGAGGTTCTCGTCAACGATCCAAGCATCAGGGAGGCCTATCTTGGCATCTGAAACGTCGAGCGGGAGAGTCCCCGTGCATATTAGGCGCGTTGTGACCGAGCACGGCAATAAGGGTGCTGCCAGCTTCGCTGAGGACGGCGCCGCGCCGCGCACGGATATATTCAGGACGGTCCCTGGATTGGTGTCGCGGATGATCTGGTCGACGTCGGCTTCGACGGCCGTGCCGTTCAACGGAACCGATCCCACTTCGCAGGTGACAAGCTTCGTCCCGGAACCCGGCGAAACGCGGTTTTTAGTGCTAACGTTCCCACCGGATGCCGTTTTTATGTCGCCGGACTTTGACGGTCCGGCAGCTATGGCGGAGAATCTGGCGGTCAGTCCCGGTTTGGCCGAACGCTTTGAACCGGATGGCAAACATCAAACGCCCACCGTCGATTATGGAATCGTTCTCGACGGCGAGATCTGGATGGAACTCGACGATGGCAACGAGACGCGCTTGGGCCAGTTCGACGCCTTCGTACAGAATGGAACGCGCCATGCCTGGCGAAACAAAAGCGACAGACCGGCAACCATCGCCGTGGTGCTGGTTGGCGCACGGACCGCCGATACGACGGATTAAGATGACGGCCTCCGAGGCCTCGATGAGCCAAAATTTCAATCTGACCATGTGGACCAACTGAACATGACCAACACCGAAATCCGAAAAGTGCAGGGCCGCCGCGTCTGGGATTCTCGTGGCAGGCCCACCGTCGAGGTAGAAATCGAGCTGGCCTCCGGTGCCATCGGCCGGGCCATCGCACCCGCCGGCGCATCGACCGGCACCGGCGAAGCTCTCGACCTTCGTGACGGCGGCAGCGCCCTTGCCGGCCTGGGCATCAACAAGGCCCTGACTGCCGTCAATGGCGAGATCGCCAAGCTGCTGGTTGGTCGGGATGCCAGCGATCAAGCCGAGCTGGACCACGCCATCATCGAGCTTGACGGCACTAAGAACCGGAGCAGGCTGGGTGGAAATGCATCGGTAGCAACATCGATGGCGCTGCTTCACGCCGCAGCGGCGGCGGCCGATCAACCGATCTGGCGATATCTTGCAGGCTCCGACAAGGGAATTACCATGCCGCTGCCGGAAATCCAGATTTTCGGCGGCGGAGCACACGCGGCGCGCCGGGTCGATGTCCAGGATTTCATGATCATGTGCCCTGCCGCCTCGACATTCTCGGAGGCTCTGGAGTGGACCGCTGAAGTCTACCGCGCCGCGGGTGAGATTATGAAACGTGCCGGCAAGCTCCAGGGCGTGGCGGACGAGGGAGGTTACTGGCCAGCCTTCACCAGCAACGAAGAGGCTCTCGATGCCCTGGTGCGCTCGATCGAGGCTGCGGGGCTGAAGCCAGGCGCCGAAGTTGCGATATCGCTCGACATTGCGGCTTCCGAATTCGGCCGTAAGGGCAAGTATTCGCTGGCGCTGGAAGATCGGCAGCTCGATACGGCCAAGATGATCGATATGCTTGGCGGCTGGCTCAAGGCCTATCCGATCGTCTCGATCGAGGATCCGCTCGCCGAGGACGATCCTGACGGCTTCAAGGAATTTACCGCCCGCTACGGCTCCAGATGCCAGATCATCGGCGACGACTTCTTCGTGACGAACGCGGCGCGGGTAACCGAAGCGATCAGGGATAAAAGCGCCAATGCCGTTCTGATCAAGCCGAACCAGGCGGGCACGATCACTGAGACCTTCGAGGCGCTCTCCGTCGCCAAGAAAGCGGGTTTCCGGACAATCGTTTCGGCGAGATCAGGCGAGACGGAAGACGTGACGATCGCCCATCTCTCGGTCGGCTGGAATGCCAGGCAGCTCAAGGTCGGATCGTTCTCACGCTCCGAGCGGATGGCCAAGTGGAACGAGGTTCTTCGGATCGAGGAGGCGCTTGGAAAAGAGGCTTCGTTCGCCGGGTGGTCGGCGCTGGACTTGGCTGAAAAGCCAGCCGTCGTTGCCGCCGTCGGTTAGAATTTGGATGGGCCGGGTGCGGGTCTCGCGTAAAAACAGGCGTTGACAAAACACTCGGCCGTTTTATGCTAACGTTAGCAAAACTCGATGAGGATGACATGCTTCCGGCTGTTAATTTGAAACCTCCCTTCAACATCACGCGCTTCAGCCATGTCGTGCTTGAGGTCAATGATGTGGGACGCAGCCGGGATTTCTATGTCAATGTCGGCGGCCTCGTCGAAACGGAATTCGAAGATGGTGTCTCCTACCTTCGCGGACTGTCAGAGGCCTGTCACCACAGCCTGGTGCTCGCACCCGCCGGCGGCAAGCCGGCGTGCAGGCGGATCGGTTACAGGGTGTTCCTGGAGGAGGATCTGGACAAGGCCAAGGTCTTCTTCGAGGAGAAGGGGCTTCCGGCGGAATGGATCGACGTTCGAAACCAGGGGCGGACCCTGCTTGTCAGCGATCCCTCGGGGGCTCGCATCGAGCTTTGCTCCAGCATGAGCGTTCATCCCCGCAAGTTTCTCGAAGTGCATGAACATCGCGGCGCCCGGGCCCAGGGGCTCGACCATTGCCAGGTCATCGTCGCCGATCCGCTGGGTCTGAGCGCCTTCTATGGCGAACTCGGTTTCCGGACGTCGGAATATATCGCGGCGGGCGACGATCTCATTGCGAACTTCATGTATCGCAAAGGTGTCTGCCTCGACCTGGCCCTGGTGCCCGGCATCGGCCCGCAGCTGCATCATTTTGCTTATACGGTTCCCGAAAGCAGCGACATCTTCGCCGTCTGCGACTTTGCCAGCCGTTACGGATATGGAGACAGCGTCGAGCGAGGGCCTGGCCGTCATGGCCCTTCGGGAGTCCTGTTCGTCTATCTGCGCGATCCGGATGGCCACCGGGTGGAGTTCTTCAACAATCACTACACCACGATAGATGCGGAATTGGAGCCCATTCGCTGGGACGCGGCATCTCTGAGCACCAATGTCCATTGGGGCATGCCGGCCGTCTCGAAGTGGTTCTTCGAGGCCAGCGAATTTACGGGAGTACCGCTGGAGCACCCCGAGAGAATGCCGAACCCGATGACGCTGGAACGCTACGCGGAAGGGCTCGCGAAGAGCTGAGACCTGCCGCCGGCGGCAGGAGACCGAGGCGCCGCGGACCCGTGAGCGCGATGCCATGCCGGAAACACTTGGGAGGATGAGATGAGTGCGAATTCCATTAAACTGAACAGACGTGCATTTCTCGGCTCTGCCGCCGCCGCGGCGGCTTTCGGCGCGATGCCGAAGGTTTTCGCGCAAGGTGGGCCCATCCGCGTCGGCGGAACGCTGCCGTTGACAGGTCCGCTTGCAGGCGTCGGCGCAATCCATAAGCTTGCGGCAGAGGTGTTCGTCGAACAGATCAACGCCAAAGGCGGTATTCTCGGACGGAAGGTGGAGTTCGTCCTTCTCGACGACCAATCGCTTCCCGCCAATGCGCGAACCCTTTACGAGCGTCTGGTGACGGCCGATAAGGTCGATCTGCTGATGGGGCCTTATGGCACCTCCTCGATTATCGCGGCGATGGGCGTTGCCGCGCGGTTCAAGAAGATGCTCGTTCAGAGCAGCCTCGGCGACCCGAGCCTCGCGCCCTATCCGCTGCAGTTCCCGTCGCTTCCGATCGGGGCCGAGCCGCAGTTGACCGACACCGAGGTCGTTCTCGATGCCTATGCGAGCCTGCCGACCCCTCCCAAGACGATCGCCTTCGTCACCAGCAAATTCCCGTCGGCACTGACAATCGCCAAGGGCGGCCAGCAAGTCGCCGAGAAGCGTGGCATCAAGAACGTGCTGGAGCTTGAATACGAATTCGGCACCAAGGACTTCGGCGCCATCGCCAACCGCATCAAGGCGGCAGATCCGGATCTGTTGTGGTCCGGTGCGATCGGCATGGAGGCCGTGCAGCTTCTCGATGCGATGAGCCGGATCGATTACCAGCCAAGAAACCAGTTCTATCTGTTCCCGGCGCCCGGCCCGACTGCGGCGCACCCCAAAGCGAGTGGCCTGACCTCGCTGACCTGGTTCGAAGAGCACGAACCATTCCTCAAAAATCACGGCGCCCAGGAGTTCGTAAGCGCCTATGACGGAAAGGCGAAGGCGGCAGGCTTCCCCTATCCGCGCGCCGAATATCAGGCCGCCGTCGAATATGCTGCGTGGCAGATCCTTGCGGCGGCAGCTGAAGGGGCGGGGAAGCTGGACGATGCCGCGATGGCTGCGTGGCTGCGCGCAAATCCCGTCGAGACGGTCGTCGGGACAAGGACTTTCGACGGCAAGTTCAATGCCGGAAAGCCATCGACGAAGCTCAAGCAAGTTCAAGGAAAGGATTGGGTGACTGTCTGGCCTGCGGACTTCCGACCGGCCGGCAAGGAGTTCCTGGCCGCCCTCTGACGAAACCGCTCGGCGCTGCCGCGCACCTGTCTGAAACTGAAAAAATGCATTCGGTCGGGCACGGTTCGACCGATGTCCCTATGGAGGAGTAAATGGTTAAAACTATGATCGCCGCCCGGCTGCATGCTCTGCATCAGCCGATGTCGTTGGATGAGATTCCGGTTCCCACGCCCCGGCCCAACGACGTCCTGGTGCAGGTCAGGGCTTGCGGTATCGTGCCCAACATGGCCAACGTCATCAATAACTGGCCAACCTGGTTTCCCCACCAGCCGCTGCCGAAGTTTCCGGCAGTGTTCGGCCTGGATCCGGCCGGGGTCGTCGCCGAAGTGGGCGAGGCGGTCACCAATGTCAAAATTGGCGATCGTGTTTATGTCAGCCCTCTCAGATCCTGTGGTTCCTGCAAGGCGTGCCGGTCAGGCAACCGCAGCCAATGCCGCTACTACACCTTGAACGGCTACTTCAGCACCAGCCGCGATGGTCAAAGAATCTTCGATCTTTATCCCTATGGCGGCTTCAGCCAGTACATGACTGCCCCGGAATATTCACTCGTGTGCCTGCCGGATAATCTCAGCTTCGAACAGGCCGGCCGCTTCGGCTATCTCGGCACATCCTACGGCGCCCTGAAGAATGCACAGGCCGGACCCGGCCAAGTTTGCCTCATCGACGGGATTACCGGCACGCTTGGCGTCGCGGCTACCAAGCTCGCTCTCGCCATGGGCCTCTCCAAAATTCTGGGCACCGGCAGAAACAAGGAATTGATGGACCGCATAAAGGCCATCGCTCCCGATCGCATCGACACGATCATGCTCGGCGAGGGCTCGACCGGAGAATGGGCAAAGGCCCAAACCGGCGGCGAGGGGGTGGATTTCGTCATCAGCGCGCTGGGTGCCAGAGCCCCCGCCGCGACCGTGGTCGATTCCATGCGCGGCGTTCGTCGAGGCGGCCGTGTGGTTGTGGTTGGCGGCGTCGCGGAAGATGTTCCTGTTGATGTGAAGTGGCTGATGGACGAGCAGGTTCAGCTCATCGGCTCTAACTGGTTCAGCGCTGCCCAGGGGCAGGAAATGGCCGACATGGTCCGCACCGGTGCGCTCGACCTCTCCTATCTCGAGCACAAGGTCTATCCGCTCGAGCGGGTGAACGAAGCCATCTCCGGCATCGGCGAACGCGATGGCGGCTTCAGCAACTACGTGGTCGTTCCGCCGGTTCCCGCCGTCTGGCAATAACAATCACCGGCGCCGGCTGCGGCCGGCGCCTCCCTCACGCGAGAAGAGAGAACATGTCCAAGAAAGATATCGCGGTCCTGGTCGGGAGCCTTCGTCAGGCTTCGATCAACCTGAAATTCGCCCGTGCCATGCAGAAAGTGGCGCCTGACGGATTGAACCTGGAAATCGTGCCGATCGGCGACCTTCCGCTCTATAACCAGGACCTTGAGACCGAAACGCCGCCGGTGGAATGGTCGTCCTTCCGCGAGCGCATCAAGGCTTGCGATGGCGCAATCTTCGTGACGCCGGAATATAATAGATCCGTGCCTGCGGCATTGAAGAATGCGATCGAAGTCGGCTCCCGGCCGTATGGGAATAGCGTGTGGGATCACAAGCCCGGCGCGGTGACCGGCGCTTCTCCCGGTCTCATCGGCGGCGCAGCGGCAGCACTTCAGCTCCGAGTTATCCTGACCAACATCAACGTGCCGACTATGCCCCAGCCTGAAGTTTACCTCAGCACGGCCGACAAATTGGTGGGCGACCATGGGATATTCCTCAACGAAGGAACCCAGAAGTTCATCGAGAGCTTCCTGGTTGCGTTCGAAAGCTGGGTCGCCCGGTTCTGAGCCGCAGCAGAGCAACACTTCATCCGCCATCGCGAACACAGCGCGGTGGCTTTTTCTTTTTCATCTGCAGTGAAAAGCGTACTGCTCCGGAAAAGCCTGGGTTCCTTACGGAAACCAGGCCTGCGCCACGTCAGCGAGCTTTTGCGGAGGCGACGCGATCAATGGAATAGCAGCCTTGCGGACCGCCTCGCGCTGGCATTCGTCGCTTATGTATTCGACGGGCGATTTGCCATCGACCCGGGCGAGGAAGAGGGTGGGCAGCAGGCTTGCGGCCCGGGCCTCGAGAGCGTCCCGATCTTCCCAATCGACCTGATCCATGTAGGCTGCCGTCAAGGCCGCGAATGACGATGCGAGCTCGGATGCCGCCTTTGCGGCAACGATCTTCTTCAGCAGCAGATGGTTCAGGCAGAAGGCCAGGTCGAAAGCCGGATCGCCGAACCAGGCGCATTCGGCATCGAGGAACACAGGGCCGTTCCTGCCCAGCAGGATGTTCTTCGGGCTGACGTCGCCATGGACCAGCGCCAGCTTTGTTTCGGCCGTGCGCTGAACCAACTCGGCCAGGCGATCGCTGACGAAAGGATGTTTGGCGGCAGTCGCCACCAGGTAGGGCTCCAGCCGAAGCGCAAAGAAGTTCGATCCGGAGTCAAATTTTTCCGGCAACCCCGGAGTGCGGGCACTGACGGAATGGATCTGTCCAATCCGCTGGCCAATGACCTCTGCCGCCTTTCGGTCGACGCTCCCATGAAGCAGGTTGGTCTTCCAGAGCGGGTAGTCGTCGCTCGGAAGAAACTCCATTGCGAAAACACCAGACGGCCCGTCGTGCGCGAGAGGCTTCGGAACGGCGGAAGGGAAATGCTCGGCCACGAAGGAGATCCAGTTCCATTCGTATAGATTTCTCGACACCGGCGCCTGCCAATCGGCGGATACTTTAAGCTTGGCAAGTGCGCGTTTCACGCAGATAAGCCGGCCGGGAAGCTCCACGCGGTAGATATCTGAAGAAACGCCACCCGTCAGGGGCTTATAGATCGCTTCCTCGGAAGCGCTCTTCAGGCCGCTCTTCAGCAGGAAATCGTCGAAAATCGTGGTCTCGGCTGCAGACATGAATTCAGTGTCCTTGCGGCATTAGCGGCGGGGGCTGTTGCGGGCTTGTTCGGGCATCTCTCCAGAGAGAACCCTGACGACCTCTTCTGCTGCCCGGCGGCGCAGCTCGATCAGCGAGGCATCCGAGGAGAAGGCGACATGCGGCGTGATCATCGCGCCCGGGTGAGCAATCAACTCCGGGGGAACGCGTGGCTCATCCTCGAGCACATCGAGGCCGACACCGCTCAGAATGCCGGCGGCCAAGCCCTCGATCACGGCGGCGGTATCCACGACGCCGCCTCGGCTGACGTTGATCAGCAGGCTTCCACGCCGCATCTTCGAGATGGCGTCCCTGTTGATCAGATGACGCGTCGCAGGCGAAAGCGGCGCATGGACAATGACGATATCGCTCTTGGCCAGAAGCGTATCGAAGTCGGCAAGCTCCACATTATCAGGCACGTTCGAGGCATGGGGATCGTGCGCCGTCACGCGGCATCCCAGCGCCTGCATCTTTGCCGCCGTCGCACGGCCGATGCGACCGAAGCCGACGATGCCGCAGGTCAGTTCCGAAAGCCGGCGGAGATTTGCCGAAGCCGGGTCCCAGCGGCCATCGCGAACCTCGCGATCGAAGTGGATCAGGCCGCGGGCCCAGGCAATTGCAAAGCCGATGGCATGATCGGACACTTCCGTGACGCAGTAGTCGGGCACGTTCGTGACCCATATTCCCCGCTCGGTGGCCGCATCGACGGCAATATTGTCCAGGCCGACTCCGAGACGCGCGACGATCTTGAGATTGGGAGATGCAGCGATCGCCGTCTCGCTGACCTGAGCCCAGCAGGTCAGGATGGCGTCCGGCTTATGCTCTGCGGCCAAAGCGTCGATATCGGAAGAGGGCGACGGCTCGGCAGGGCCGCTGACGAGGGTAAACCCGGCTCCCTCGATCACCTCCCGCTCCACCTTGTCATCCGGCCAGGCGTAGTCCGTCAACAGTACGGTCCGCGTCATGATTTCCTCCCAATTTGTGCAAACGTTAGCGCAATAATTTCACCGTGGTCAAGAAAAATAGGCTGACGCCATCCGCATTGACGGCTCGCTAGCCGCTGTTTCGCAGCCCGGCGGCGATTCCATTGATGGTCAGGTGCAGCGCCTCCTCCGTATCCTGATCTCGTTCTCCGGCGCGGTGGCGGCGAAGAAGGTCGATCTGCATGTGGTTCAGTGGATCGAGGCATGGAAAGCGATGATGGATCGACTGCTTCAACGCCGGATTATTCTCCAGGAGCGAGGCCTGATCCGTTATGTCGAACAATGCGGCCGTCGTCGCTTCCCATTCGTCTTTTATGCGTGCGAAGATTTTCTCGTGGGCGGATGCATCAGGGGCGAGGGCCACGTAGCCTGCCGCGATCGTCATGTTGGTTTTGGCCAGCACCATCTCCATGTTGGCGATCAGCGTCTGAAAGAAAGGCCAATCCCGACGCATCCTTTGAAGAGTTTGCAATCCGTCGGGGTGTCTGGCCAGCCACTGTCCGATGGCCGAGCCAAATCCAAACCAGCCCGGCAGCATGATGCGGCTTTGCGACCAGCCGAACACCCATGGGATCGCGCGAAGGTCTTCGATGCGGTGAGACGAACTGCGTGAGGCTGGGCGGCTGCCAATGTTCAGTTTTGCGATTTCGCCAATGATTGTGGCTTCCCAGAAGAACCGTTCAAATCCTTCGGTCTCGTAAACCAAAGAGCGATAGGCGGCAAAAGCGAGCTCGGACAGCTCTTCCATGGCGTCGAGATATTCGGGATCCGGCTCGTGTGCGTCGGAAGGCAGTAAAGACGCTTCCAGCGTCGCGGCGATCAGCAGTTCCAGATTTCGCCGGCCGAGTGCTTGATTGGAATATTTCGCTGCAATGACTTCGCCTTGTTCCGTCAGCCGGATCGATCCGGCAACCGCGCCGGGCGGCAGGGCGGTGATGGCCTCATAGCTCGGACCGCCGCCGCGGCCTACGGAGCCGCCGCGGCCGTGAAACAGGCTGAGGCGAATGCCCTCACGCTCGAAAAGCCGAATGAAGGCCATCTCTGCCTTATAAAGTTCCCATCCCGACGTCAGATAACCGCCGTCCTTGTTGCTGTCGGAATAGCCGAGCATGATTTCCTGTTTGCCGCCGAGCGCCTTCAAGTATGTGCGATAAGCTTCTGTGGCCAAAACCGTCTGCATCACGTCATGCGAGTTTCGAAGATCCGAGATTGTCTCGAAAAGCGGTATGATGTTGACTGACGCCGCTTCTGGCTCATCGGGCCGGAACATTCCCACCTCGCGGAATAGGATCATGACCTCGAGAAGGTCGGAAGGGCTTGCCGCCTTCGAGATGATGTAATTCGGGATGCTGGCGCTGCCATAATGCTTATGCGCCTCGGCGGCTTCACGCAGGACGGATAGCTCCGACATCGTCTCGGCCGAATAGGTCTTGAGCGGTGTAACCAGCAGCTGGGAGGAGCGGAGTTCCTCGGTGAGCAAGCGGATCCTGTCGCTCTCGGCGAGCGCTTCATAGCTTGTGCCGGGGCGCACGTTCTCGAAAAGCTCATGAATAACCCGCTGATGAACCTCGGAATTCTGTCTCAGATCGAGGCTGACAAGGTGAAAGCCGAAGACGTCTACGGCGCGTTGGAGGTTGCGCAGCTTCCCAGCGGCGATCTTTTCTGCGCCATTGGCTTTTAGCGATTTGCTGATCGTCGCCAGGTCTGCGGCGAATTCTGTAGGGTTCTGGTAGCGAGGGGCGGCGGCTACAGGTTCGCGAACCAGCTCCGTGCTGCCGAATTTACGGGCCGTGGCCGCCAGGCGAGCATAGATACCCGAGATCGCCAAGCGATATGGCTCGTGCCGGCGTTGCTCCGATCTATCGGGAGAGACGGTCGCGAGGCGCTGAAGGTCCCGCGAGACCTTCACATACCGATCATCCAAGGAAAGTTCGGCGCCAAGGCTGTGCAGCTCGCCGAGATAGAACGAGAAAACTCTCTCACTCTGCAGCCGGAGCGCCTCCCTCAGGGTCTCGCCGTTGACATAGGGATTGCCATCCCTGTCGCCGCCGATCCACGAACCCATGCGCAGGAATGGCGGCAGCGCGTCATGACCGAAGCTCCAGGGCGAGGCTCGAAGCTGATTTTCGAGAGCCCCATAAACTTCCGGGATGACGCGGAAAATGGTACTGTCGTAATAGGACAGGCCATTGAGGATTTCGTCCACGACCTGCAGCCGCCGCCCTCGCAGGCTGTTCGTTTGCCAAAGCGTCGTCGTCGCTCTTTCCAAATCCTCCCGATATCGATCCGCCTCCTGCGCCGTCAGGCCGGCATGGTCGAGCCGGCTCAAGCATCGTGCAAGCTCCTGCTCGATGTCGATAACGCTCTTTCGCCGAACCTCGGTGGGGTGCGCGGTAAAAACGGGCGAGACGATCGCTTCCGACAGCAGCTTACGGATATCCTCCACCTCTACGCCGGCGGCAGCGAGAACCGAAAGCGATCTGGCAATCGTTCCCGGCATGGCAGGTTCGCCATCGGCGATGCCGAAGCGCTGCACTCTGGCCTGATGAGCGTCTTCGGCGATGTTTACGAGCTGAGAGAACTGGCTGAACGCGCGGATCACGCGCTTCAGGGTGCGGGGAGGCATGTCTGCGCAGAAGGGGGCGAGTTCGCCGTTCAGGCGTGGGCTGGTCTTTCTGCGGCCGGTTACCGAGAGGGCGCGGACGCGTTCTACGGTCTCCCGGGTCTCCCTGCCGTCGCTGGCTTCAATGGCTTCGCACAAAAGGCGGCCGAGCAGTCGAACATCCTTCACCAGGGCCCTGGCCGTGAGGCGCCTTCCCGGCATGCCTGTTTTTCTCACTTGAAGATCCACATGTGCATTCCTTATGCTAACGTTAGCATAAAACTGGCAGGATTTGGCCGAAGAGTCAAGAATGCTTGCAATCGAGCAGGAGCGAAGGGTCGAATAGCTCCGGATTAGCCGGCAGCGCCTTGCTGGTAACGCGCGATCTCTTCCAAGAGCCATGCTCGGAATGCGACGACAGGGCGGAAGTCCTTCCTGCTGAGCGGCGCGACCGCATAATAGGCGCTGGGGCTTTTGACCTGATGCGGGAAGGCTTGAACGAGCTGGCCATTCGCAAGCTCGGAATCGATGAGGAAAAGCGGCATCAAAGCGAGCCCCAGCCCGGCAATGCAGGCTTGGGCCACGCTGCTGAACTGTTCGAACCGCATCGCCTGCGACGGGGCCCCGCTGACCTGGAGGCTTTCGAAAAAATGGCTCCAGGCTCCAGGCCGCGATGCCATCTGCAGAAGCGGAAGGCGAAGTAGATCTTCAGCTTTCAGGACGGGATGCGAGTTCAGAAAAGACGGGGAGGCGACCGGCGCCACCATCTCCTCCATGAGAAATGTGCTTTCCGCACCCGGCCAGTCGGGCTGGCCGATATGGATCGCCATATCGATGTCGTCGCGGTCGAAATCGAACACTCCTATGCGCGTCGCGAAGTTCAATGTGATCTCCGGATGTCTGGCGACAAACTGCGGAATGCGCGGCATCAGCCAGCGGGTGCCGAATGTTGGCAGGATCGCCAGATTGAGTTGATCGTTATGCTGTTTGGTCATGGCATGCAGTGACGCGGAACGGATTTCCGCCAGAGCGGCGGCAATTGCCCGCGCATAGTCGGTGCCGGCGTCGGTGAGGATGACACCACGGCTGGTGCGCTCGAAAAGCAAAACGCCCAGTTGTTCTTCCAGCGCGGCAATCTGCCGGCTGATGGCACCCTGCGTCAGCGAAAGCTCCTCGGCCGCCGCAGAGAAGGTGTTCAGCCGTGCGACGGAATCGAAAGCGGCGAGAGCGGAGGTCGAGGGAAGGAGCCGTCGCGAGAGGTTTGCCATGGGCTATTACTACAGCTCATAGGCCGATGAGTAAACCTCGCTTTCTCGATGGTGGAAAACCGGCTTTTATTTCATCAAATTGAACTGCCAAAAACCTCAACGGGAGGATAACGATCTTGGCCTTTTCTTGGAATGACCCTTTTCTGCTCGATGACCAGTTGACCGAAGATGAACGGATGATCCGCGAGTCCGCTGCGGCTTTCGCACAATCCGAACTTTTGCCGCGCGTCCACGACGCCTATCTCGAGGAAACGACCGATCCGGCGCTGTTCAGGTTGATGGGGCAGACCGGCCTTCTCGGTGTGACGCTGCCGGAAGAGTACGGGGCCGCGAACGCATCCTACGTCGCTTACGGCCTTGTGGCTCGCGAGGTCGAACGCATCGACTCCGGATATCGCTCGATGATGAGCGTGCAATCCTCACTGGTCATCTACCCGATCTTCGCCTACGGCTCTGACGAGCAGAAGAAGAAGTATCTGCCGAGCCTCGTTTCGGGTGAACTGATCGGCTGTTTCGGCCTGACCGAGCCCGATGCCGGCTCCGATCCCGGCGGTATGAAAACCCGCGCCGAGAAAATTGAAGGCGGCTACCGACTCCGCGGCTCGAAGATGTGGATCTCGAACTCGCCGATTGCCGATGTTTTCGTCGTCTGGGCAAAATCCGAGGCCCACAACAATGAAATACGCGGCTTCGTTCTCGAAAAGGGCATGAAGGGACTTTCGGCTCCGAAGATCGGCGGCAAGCTTTCGCTGCGTGCCTCGATCACAGGCGAAATCGTGATGGACAGTGTCGAGGTTACCGAGGATGCGCTCCTGCCCGGCGTTTCCGGTCTCAAGGGGCCGTTCGGCTGTCTCAACCGCGCCCGTTACGGCATCTCCTGGGGCGTCATGGGAGCGGCCGAGGACTGCTGGTTCCGCGCTCGTCAATATGGCCTGGACCGCAAGCAGTTCGGCAAACCGCTTGCAGGGATGCAGCTCTATCAAAAGAAGCTCGCCGATATGATGACCGAGATCACGCTCGGACTGCAGGGTTCGCTTCGGGTTGGCCGCCTGATGGATGAGCACAAGATGGCCCCGGAAATGGTCTCGCTCGTCAAGCGCAACAATTGCGGGAAGGCGCTGGATATCGCGCGGCAGGCCCGGGATATGCATGGCGGCAACGGCATCCAGATCGAATACCATGTCATGCGCCACGCGCAGAATCTGGAAACGGTCAACACATATGAAGGCACCCATGACGTCCACGCCCTGATCCTTGGGCGGGCCCAGACGAGCCTCCAGGCGTTCTTCTAATTCCCCATAAACTGTTTGGCAGAGATCGTCCTTCAATCTCCGGATCAACGAGAGGCAGCATGCCTATAGCGAATAAGATATCTACCGTCGCCGTCATCGGCGCCGGCCAGATGGGGACTGGCATCGCGGAAGTCGTGGCGAAACACGGGTACGAGGCAATGGTCTACGACCTCGATGGCAATCGAGTGCGAGCGAGCATCGAAGCAAGTGCCGGATATTTCGAACGGCAGGTCGAATCCGGCAAAATGCCGGGCGAGGCGGCTGCGCAAGCGATCTCCCGAATAAAGGGAGCGTTCTCGCTCTCGGATCTGGCGAGCGCCGATTTGGTCGTCGAAGCGGTCAGTGAGAATGAAGACGTCAAGAGAAAGGTCTTCACGGGCGTCTGCCCCGCCCTGAAGCCCGAGGCGATCGTGGCGACGAACACATCGTCGCTCTCCATAACGCGGCTCGCCGCGTCGACCGACAGGCCCCATCGTTTCATAGGGATACACTTCATGAATCCGGTACCGGTTATGAAGCTGGTCGAGCTAGTTCGCGGCATCGGTACGGATCAGGAGACGTTTGCTATTGCGAGGGATTTCGCCGAATCCATCGGCAAAACCGTCACCGTCTCCGAGGATTTTCCGGCTTTCATCGTAAACCGCGTCCTCATCCCCATGATCAACGAAGCGATCTACACGCTCTATGAGGGTGTCGGAAACGTGGAAGCCATAGACACCGGCATGAAGCTCGGCGCCAATCATCCGATGGGGCCGCTCGAACTGGCCGATTTCATCGGTTTGGACACATGCCTTTCCATCATGCAGGTCCTTCACGAAGGACTGGCTGATAGCAAATACCGCCCATGCCCGCTGCTGGTCAAGTATGTCGAGGCCGGCTGGCTCGGCCGCAAGGCGCAACGCGGGTTCTACGACTACAGCTACGTTCCGGCGCGGCCAACCCGCTGATCCCATCGCATTTCAACCTCGAGATTGTCAGGCATCGATCATGAGCGAAGAACACGTAGGCGAGGGTCGAGAGAGCATGGAATTCGACGTGGTGATCGTCGGCGGTGGTCCGGCCGGTCTTTCTGCGGCGATCCGGCTGAAGCAGGTCAATCCGGAATTGTCGGTCGTGGTCCTGGAGAAGGGCGCCGAGGTCGGCGCCCATATTCTCTCCGGCGCCGTGGTCGATCCGATCGGCATCGACCGGCTGCTGCCCGGCTGGCGCGACGAGGCCGATCATCCGTTCAAGACGGAAGTCACATCAGACCACTTCCTGCTGCTCGGCCCGGCCGGCTCGATCCGCCTGCCGAATGCGCTGATGCCGCCCTTGATGAACAATCACGGCAACTACATCGTCTCGCTCGGCAACGTCTGTCGCTGGCTGGCGGGCAAGGCCGAAGAGCTCGGCGTCGAGATCTATCCGGGCTTTGCCGCCGCCGAAGTGCTCTACGACGACAAGGGCGCGGTCATCGGTGTCGCCACCGGCGACATGGGCATCGAGAAGAACGGCGAGCCCGGCCCGAACTATACCCGCGGCATGGAGCTGCGCGGCAAGTACACGCTGATCGGCGAAGGCGTGCGCGGTTCGCTTGCCAAGCAGCTGATCGCCAAGTTCGATCTGCAGAAGGATCGTGAGCCGCAGAAGTTCGGCATCGGCATCAAGGAACTCTGGCAGGTCAAGCCGGAGAACCACAAGCAGGGCCTGGTGCAGCACTCCTTTGGCTGGCCACTGGGGATGAAGACCGGCGGCGGTTCGTTCCTCTATCACCTCGAAGACAATCTGGTGGCGGTCGGCTTCGTCGTTCATCTCAATTACAAGAACCCTTACCTTTATCCCTTCGAGGAATTCCAGCGCTTTAAGACCCATCCGGCGATCCGCGGAACCTTCGAGGGCGGCAAGCGGCTCTCCTATGGGGCGCGTGCCATCACCGAGGGCGGTTATCAGTCGGTGCCGAAGCTGTCTTTCCCCGGCGGAGCGCTGATCGGCTGTTCGGCCGGTCTCGTCAACGTTCCCCGCATCAAGGGCAGCCACAATGCGGTGCTGTCGGGCATGCTCGCGGCCGAGAAGCTGGCCGCTGCCATCGAAGCTGGCCGCAGCCATGACGAGGTGGCCGAGATCGAGAACGACTGGCGCAAGGGCGACATCGGCAAGGATCTCAAGCGGGTGCGCAACGTCAAGCCGCTGTGGTCGAAGTTCGGCACGGCACTCGGTGTGGCGCTCGGAGGCCTCGACATGTGGACGAACACGCTGTTCGGCTTTTCTTTCTTCGGCACGCTTGGCCACGGCAAGACCGATGCGCAAAGCCTGGAACCGGCCGCGCAGCACAAGCCGATCGCCTATCCGAAGCCGGACGGCGTTTTGACCTTCGACCGCCTGTCCTCGGTGTTCCTGTCGAACACCAATCACGAGGAGGATCAGCCGGTGCATCTGCAGGTCAAGGACATGGGCCTGCAGAAGCGTTCGGAACACGACATCTATGCCGGCCCGTCGACGCGCTACTGTCCGGCCGGGGTCTACGAATGGGTGGAGAAGGACGGGCAGGACACCTTCGTCATCAACGCCCAGAACTGCGTGCACTGCAAGACCTGCGACATCAAGGACCCCAACCAGAACATCAACTGGGTGCCGCCACAGGGCGGCGAGGGGCCGGTCTATCCGAACATGTAGGGCAGGATGTTGGTCTGCGGGCTTGGGAATGATGAAAGGAGTTACCGATGCAATTTCCGCTTGAAGGCGTTCGAATCGTCGAACTGGCGCGTATCCTGGCCGGTCCATGGGCTGGACAGACACTTGCCGACCTGGGAGCAACCGTCATCAAGGTGGAAAGTCCGGAGGGCGACGATACGCGCCGCTGGGGACCTCCCTTCATCAGCGATGGCGATGATGTCGCTGCAGCCTACTTCCATAGCTGCAATCGCGGAAAACTGAGCATAACGGCGGATTTCAACTCGGCGGAAGACGTCGACAGACTTCGTGCACTGATCGCAAACGCGGACGTCGTGATCGAGAACTTCAAGGTCGACGGGCTGAAGAAGTTCGGTCTCGATTACGAGAGTCTGAAGGCGATCAATCCGAGGCTGATCTACTGCTCTATTACCGGCTTCGGCCAAACCGGCCCATATGCCGGGCGTGCAGGTTATGATTTTATCGTCCAGGGCATGGCCGGCATCATGGATTTGACTGGTGAGCCGGGCCGGGAACCGCAGAAAATTGGCGTGGCATTTGGCGATATCTTCACCGGCCTCTATTCGGTCATCGCAATCCAGGCCGCCCTGATCCTCCGGAACAGCACAGGTAAGGGACAGCATATCGATATGTCCCTCTTCGATAGCACGGTCGCTGTGCTGGCCAATCAGGCGATGAATTTCCTGGCCTCCGGAAAGGCGCCGACGCGGCTCGGCAATGCGCATCCGAACATCGCGCCATATCAGGTATTCCCGGTGTCAGACGGCAATATCATTATCGCCTGCGGAAACGACAGCCAGTTCGCACGCGTCTGCGATGTCCTGCGGCTGTCGTCTGTGGCCGCCGACGCCCGTTTCAAGACGAACGCGGACAGGGTTCGTCATCGAGAGGAACTCACGTCGGTGATGGAGGCGCGGACGAAGCTGTTCAAACGGACGGATTTGCTAGCCGACCTGGCGCGCGTGGGGGTTCCGGCCGGACCGATAAACACTGTGGAAGACGTTTTCGCGGATCCGCAAGTCGCGCATCGAGGAATGTCGATCATAAATGACGGGATTGCAGGCATCCGGACACCAATCATCTTCTCTGGAACTGCGCTTACCTCCAACAGGAGATCGCCCAAGTTGGGTGAGCACAATGGCGCGGTTCCCTTTGATTGGTCATCGAAGACCTAGCTCGGCGAATGCGTGTTGAATATCGACGTGAGATGCCTGCGCCATAAGCCCGCCGCGGCGCAGTGGGCAGCTTTGTCGGCACAGCTAACACATTGGCAAAGATGGAGATAGGCCATGAAGATTCTCGTGCCCGTCAAGCGCGTCGTCGACTACAACGTGAAGATCCGGGTGAAGCCGGATGGTTCCGGTGTCGAGCTTGCCAATGTGAAGATGTCGATGAACCCGTTCGACGAGATCTCGGTGGAAGAGGCGCTGCGGCTGAAGGAAGCCGGCAAGGCTGAGGAAGTGGTGGTGGTGTCGATCGGTCCGGCCAAGGCCGAGGAGACGCTGCGCACCGCGCTGGCCATGGGTGCCGACCGGGCGATCCTGGTCGAGACCGATGATGCCGTCGAGCCGCTGGCTGTCGCCAAGATCCTCAAGGGCGTGGCCGATGCCGAGCAGCCGGGATTGGTCATCGTCGGCAAGCAGGCGATCGACGACGACAGCAACCAGACCGGCCAGATGCTGGCCGCCCTGCTCGGTTCGGCGCAGGCGACCTTCGCCTCGAAGATCGAGATCGGTGACGGCAAGGCAACGGTCACCCGCGAGGTCGATGGCGGCCTGCAGACGATCGAGATCAAGCTGCCGGCGGTGATCACCTCGGATCTGCGTCTCAACGAACCGCGTTATGCCTCGCTGCCGAACATCATGAAGGCGAAGAAGAAGCCGCTCGACAAGAAGAGCCCGGCTGATTTCGGCGTCTCCACCACGCCGCGGCTGAAGGTGCTGAAGACCGAGGAGCCCTCGGGCCGCAAGGCCGGCGTCAAGGTCAAGTCGGTCGCCGAACTCGTCGACAAGCTGAAGAACGAAGCCGGCGTGCTTTAAGGCAGGAAAGAGAGAACACCATCATGACCATTCTTCTTCTGGCCGACCACGACAATGTCAGCCTTTCCGACCAGACCGCCAAGGCGCTGACGGCCGCAAGCCAGATCGGCTCCGATATTCATATTCTCGTCGCCGGCAAGGGCGCCAGGGCTGCGGCCGATGCCACGGCCAAACTCGCCGGTGTCTCCAAGGTGCTGCTCGCCGAAAGCGACGAACTGGCTAACAATCTGGCCGAGCCGCTCGCCGACCTGATCGTCTCGCTCGCCGGCGCCTACGACACCATCCTCTCGGCCGCCACCTCGGTCGGCAAGAACGTGCTGCCGCGGGTCGCCGCCCTGCTCGATGTCGCCCAGGTCTCGGAGATCATCGAGGTCGTCAGCCCCGACACCTTCAAGCGGCCGATCTATGCCGGCAATGCCATCCAGACGGTGCAGGCAAGTGATGCCAAGAAAGTGATCACCGTGCGCACCGCCTCGTTTGCCTCAGCCACGGAAGGCGGCTCGGCAACGGTGGAGGCGATCGCGGCAATCTCCAATCCGGGCCTGTCGCGTTTCGTCGACGATGCGCTGTCGGCTTCCGATCGTCCGGAACTGACCTCGGCGAAAATCATCCTTTCCGGCGGCCGGGCACTCGGCTCGGCGGAGAAGTTCCGGGAAGTCATCCTGCCGCTTGCCGACAAGCTCGGGGCTGCCGTCGGCGCCAGCCGTGCGGCCGTCGACGCCGGTTATGCGCCGAACGACTGGCAGGTCGGTCAGACCGGCAAGGTCGTCGCGCCGCAGCTTTATATCGCCGCCGGCATCTCCGGGGCGATCCAGCATCTGGCCGGCATGAAGGATTCGAAGCTGATCGTCGCCATCAACAAGGACGAGGAGGCGCCGATCTTCCAGGTTGCCGACTACGGTCTGGTCGCCGATCTGTTCGAGGCTCTGCCGGAACTGGAAAAGGCGCTCTAAGCGAGGGGACAGAACGTGGCGCGCGCGGTAGGACGTCCAATCAAACGAGGGGCAGACCTTCTCCCGAACCAGATCGACAATCTAACCCGATGTGTCGGCGGCTCGGGGTGTTTCAAGGCGAGAAAGCCAGCACAGCAATCTTAGTTATTCTCAGCACGAGCCGCAAGGCGACCCCGGCGAGCGCGCGAGCTTATGGCGCCGCGACTGACCGGGGCCACTCGGTCTCAAGCCAGTGGCAAATGGGCGTAAGAACAGCCCGCCGATGTTCGAAGGCAGAGTTGAGTATGATGGCTCAGCATTTCCACAGGAGTTCTCATCGGTGAACGACGGCTAGCGCGGCGATACCTGCCTCATTGGCCGCACGCAAAAATATTTGGCGAAATTGCTCCGGAGCAATCTGGCCGCTGATCGCATCGACGCAGGCCTTCACTGCGCTGACGTATTCCTCGCCGTCATCGGAAGGCCAGTTCTTAATCAGGATATGCGCTGCGTCGCCGAGCGTGCACACCACCTTGTGGGCTGGTCGGCCGCGCAGGGCAAGCCCGACTGGCGTGAAGGTCGACGATGTGTTCCAGTTCGTTGCTCTTGATCCCTCACGGCATGGATGCGCAATCCCAAGTGGACTATGCGCGTGCGAAAAGCCTCCTGCGGCAGCTCCGATGATCAGCTAAGGGGCGTGAACCGGCCGACCTCTAACCCCTCTCCGGATTTCCGGCCAAGATTGTTATAACGCGTGTACGGTGCGCGAAAAGCGACCCAAAAGAATTAGGTCGCCCGCGCATTACAGGTCTCCTCGACGATCGACTTCGTGACCTGGAGATATCGGTCTAGCTGTCAGTCCACAGCCGTTTCGGCCGATTGGGCAGCTCCTATGTCGCTGGCACAGCGTGAGCTTTCAAGGTCAGCCCGCTTGTTGCTATGGTGTTCACGTTCCGGGCCAGAAAGATCGCATAATGGATCGACGGGAACCTTTTGAAAAATGTTCGAACCACTGGCCGCCGCTTCCGTTCATAGCTTTGAGCGTATAGCGTCCCCTATTAGATTAGCCACATATTCTACCCCGGAGATGCTGCGGTGAATCGGATGTGACGGTGGTATAGACTGGCAGTCCGGTTGGCGCTATTCGTGATGGACCAGCGCATCACCACACCATCCGTGGATTCTCCAAGGTCTCTTATATTGAAAAAAGCGCAACGCAGTTTTGCCGTCGAATACAGAAGCGGCAGGCGAAAACTCGATACCAGGTCAAACTCGATCTGGGGTAACGTGGATCTAAAGTCTGTCGCTCGCGACTTAGAGGAAGAGGCATTGCCCTATCTGTCGGGTAGCTCTCAGAGTGGCTCCAACAAAGAAATGTCTTTGCCAAAAGCAGATCAAGCCGAGTCGTTGTTGACACTGCCCCTCGGGCCGTCAACAACTGCATCAAATACACAGGAGATGAGCATGACCGACGAGACTGCTACGACAACCAGTGCCGATGGGCCGACTGTTGTCGAAACGCCGATTGCGCCGAAGAAACAGCGCAAGCCCCGCGCCAAGAAAGCCGCGGCACTCGAAACCGCGTCAGCTGACACTACGGCAGAGCCAGCAGCTGCTCTGGCCGGCGCCGGTGGTGCGAAGAGGAGAGGGCGCAAGACAAAGGGGATCGAAGCTGCGGCGAGCGCCAAGCGTGCACCTGTGGGCCGTGCTCCAAAGGCGGTGCAGGCAGCCGCGACCGCGCCGATGACGGCGATCGATGAGATGGCAGATCTCCTGCAGTTGGAAGAGGAAAATCAACGGCTGCGCAAGCTTCTGGCTGAAAAACTTCGCGCTGAAAATGCCGATCTGCGCAAGCGGCTGAAGCTCGATTGATAAAAGCAGCCGGTCAACCGCCCGCCGCATTTCCATGCTTATCAAGACGTAGAATTTGGCAACGGTGAATGCTGTTGCTGAAACTAATACTCACTGCCTGCTTGCGGGATAAAACGCGAGGTCGGATAGATGGCGTCTCCCTGGAAATTCCTTACCCGACTGATCTCACCGGGACGCGCACAAAAGAGAGAAAGCGGCTCGACAGATGAGTTTACGCCGGACCCTTTGGTTATTTCCGGTCCGACTGAAACGCCTGCCGAGGAGAGCCTGATTAGCGCTACTCGACCGGCAGGCGATGAGCTACCTCCTCACGATCAAGCCTCTGCAATCTCTGCGGTGCCTGTGCATTCCGAAGAAGCCGAGAACGATGTCCACGACAAGCTCGACGGCGAAGTCGTCGGCAAAATCGTGAAGGTCGCTGATCCCGCTCTATCCGATGGTACTGGTATCGCCGTCACCGCTGCACATGATACCCATAGGACCAAGAGAACAGTCGAGGTCGCACCGCGCAAGCAACGGAGTCGTGGCAAGGAAGCGGTGGCGATAGCGAACGATCGCCAGGTTATCCACACTGCAAACGAGACGAGCCTTGACGACGAGATCAGGGTGCTCAGGGATCAGTTGGCCAGAAAGCTAACGCTGCAAAACGCGCAGTTGAGAAAAATGCTGGAGCGGTTCGAACGGTGAGCATGGCGCGCTGCCCGCCTTTTAACCCAGGATCGATTGCAAGCCTGTTGCGGTGAACGTCTCAGATTGGACGCTTCGAGTCTGTTCAAGGCGATAGAGGCGGCATCCTATCCTCACGACTGTTATACTGTTTTTGAAAAACAGTATAACACTGGGGACGAGCTACGAAGTCTATCGACCTCATGTATCAGACGATGCTCGCTGAGCTCGGTCAGCGGTCGCTCGACGCCGCTTTGGACGGCCGATTTCCCTCCGGAGGGTCGGTTCACACCGGCAAACATCAAGGGGCGCAAGTACTGGTATTTCGACATCCCGAATGGACATGGTGGTACGAAACGTCGTTACGTCGGTTCCGCTGATGATCCGGTTATCGCACAGCGCGTAGCTGATCATAAGCGGGACAAGGACGATCTACGCGCTCGCAGGCGCTTGGTAAATACCCTGACCCGCGAAGGCGGGATGATCGCCCCTGACGCCATGTCGGGCGATATCGTCGAGGCTCTTGCCGATGGCGGTCTCTTTCGGCTCCGGGGTATTCTCATAGGCACGGTGGCCTTTCAGTGCTATTCAGGGCTGCTCGGTGTCCGTCTTCCCATGGCTGCGATCCTGACCGGCGATGCTGACATCGCCCAGGACTATGCCATCAGTCGGGAGGTCGAAGATAGTCTGCCTCCGATCCTTGAGTTGCTGCAGGGCGTCGACGCCAGCTTTCGTCCAGTTCCACATCGATCGGGAGCCGCGGTCTCGTCAGCGTTTCAGAATGCCGACGGCTACAGGGTTGAGTTCCTGACGTCGAACCGTGGTTCGGATGACTACATCGATCAGCCGGCGAAGATGCCCGCTCTTGGTGGCGCCAGCGCGGATCCACTGCGCTTTCTCGACTTCCTCATAAGCGAACCAGTCAGGACAATGCTGCTCCACCGAAGCGGTGTTCCGGTCGTCGTCCCTGATCCGTCCCGGTATGCCGTCCACAAGCTGATAGTCGCCAGCCGCCGAAACACCGACGGGCAGGGGCCGGCGAAGCGTGAGAAGGACATCCGACAAGCTGCGCTGCTCTTCGAAGCGCTGCGGCAGACAAGGCGATCTAGCGACTTGGCGCTCGTCTACAACGAAGCATGGAAGCGCGGGCCTACATGGCGAGAAGGTATTCGAACCGGGGCGGGAATGCTGCCAGCACAAGATGCCGAGCGGCTCAACACGGTCCTGACCGAGGGCGCAAAAGAAACCGCGAAGAAATTGAGCTTCCGTTTGGAGAGTAGGCCGTCTTTCAAGGCTAAGCAGCTGATTTGATTCGAAGTGGCGAAGACAAATGAAGATGAATATGGTGCCGACAGTTCGAGTCCGCTCAAGGCGATAACAGCGCCTAGGTACCGCTCGTCGCGTCTGTTGCCGCGGCGAAGACGCAGCCGTGAGCGAGGCGCTCCCAAAATTAGTTGCCAGGCTTAATAGAGATGACTGCGCGATGGCTTCTGCGGCCGGCACAAGCTCGTTCAAAACATCTTTGTCGGCGGTCACCGACATGGCGATGGTTCGACCCTCCTTTGCGATGGCCAAGTACATGAGGAAGCGCTTTGGCCGCGGGGGCTTCATCCAACGGCGATTAGAGCCCCGCGGATCACCTTCGCCCCGGCTTGACGCGCCAGCTGAACCGCAGCAATCCCGAGTCCATCCGCAGCAGCATGGATCAGCACCGCCTCTTCGGCCTTCAACTGGCCCTTGGTGATTACGCAGTGATAGGCCGCACCGAATGAGATCGGCACTACCGCCGCCTCGGCCATGCTCAAGCCGTCGGGGACCAGCCATGTGCGTGTTCCCGGCACCGCCCAGAGTTCGGCATGCGATCCCTTGCATGTCGAAGGCCGCCACTTTTCTCCGACGGTTCGGTTCCTCACGTTTTCGCCGACTGCGACAATTGTCCCCGCGGCGGCGTAACCGACAATCCACCGCGATTGCTGTTTCGTCGAACGGCGATTAATGAGGTCGCCTCCCTCGATGGAAATAGCCTCGACGGCAATGAGCACATCGCCCTGCCCGCAGACGGGATCCGGCATGTCGACATATTCGAGAACGGCCGAAACACCAGGATTGTCATAGACTGCAGCCTTCATCTGTTCTTCCTTTTCCGTAACGGCACGGCTAACTGTCATTCACCGCTAATCCCAATTTGCAGCTCGTGGTGTGTGCATTTTGGCTCTTCCAATAGGTGTCAATGATGTTGCGACAGTTCCGAACGACATGATCGCCAACCTCCGGGTTTCCTCCCCGCAGCGTATCCGGATTGCCTCCACAAAGGCGCACGAACGTTGCCTGCTGAACCGCAAACATGAAGTAGCCTTCACTGGTCGGTTCGAAACCCAAACCGGCGTCCCGAACGTTCGTTGCAACTTCGGTTGTTGCATCGGAGATGGCGCGCGCCACCTTCTCAAGCATCGTCTGTTCGGCGGCTTGCTGGATGGCTAGGAAGGAGCGCTCCTGCGGTGTGGGAATGGGGCAGCTGTCGGTCTTCATCACATTCTCCTTGGTGGAAGGCTGAGGTTCTGGTCGCGTTGAGGCGTCAGCTGGCTACAGCCCTGGTTCGGCCGTTGCTCAGCGCGACTAGTCATTGCGCACTAATGCAGCCGTGGCAGGCACCAGTGTCATTCCAGGATGGCAGTGACACGGATCTCAATTCGCATGGCGGGGAGCCCAAGGGCTTCCACACCGGTTTGCGTCCAAATCGGAGCGCGATCGGGCATGTACTTACGGAAAAGACCGGCAATCGTCTCGTTCACAATCAGTGGAAAGCCTCCAACGTGATAAGAATTGACATGGACGACATCCCTCCACTTCGCGCCAGCCGTGGCCAAGGTTCGCTGGACATTCTCAAACGCTCTCTCGATCTCGCTCACGATCGAATCCGGGATTTCAAGCTCATCGTTCCATCCGCCCTGGCCGGAAATCTCGATGCGATCACCAATCTTGAGCGCTTGTGAAAAGTGCAAAAGCTCATGAAATTTCTGCCCATACCCGGGTGTGACGAAAAGTTCAGGCTTGGCCATCAAGGTCTCCTATTGTCAAAAGTAGAAGCATGGAGAAGACGCCCACCGAAGTGATCAATGGCCGGCATGCACAGGCGATCAACGGTGGGCACCATTATCCTATTCGGAATTTCACGAGAGAAAATCAGGCGATCGCTCCGCCGTCTGCGGTTAGAATGGCACCCGTAATGACACTCGCAGCCGGACTTGCGAGAAACACCACGGCGTTGGCAATCTCCCGCGGTTCGCCGTAACGCCCCAAGGACGTCAAGCTCTTCTGCAAGTCTGCAGCTGGTCCATCCGCCGGGTTGCTCTCCGTATCGGTTGCTCCGGGTTGCACGAGATTGACGGTGATACCACTCGGACCAAGTTCACGCGAAAGACCGCGTGTGAAGGATGTGAGTGCTGCTTTGGACATTGCGTAGGGAGTAATGCCGGGAAACGGTACCCTCTCCCCCAGCGCCGAGCCGATTGTGACGATGCGGCCGCCTTTGCCGAGATGCGGGATGACGGCTTTCGCGAACAGGACCGGAGCTCGTACGTTGACATCCATCAACGTCTGATACGCTGAGACATCTAGGTCGACGATCATGCCATTGTGGCCGATCGCAGCGCTGTTCACAAGGATGTCCAGCCCGCCCAAAATGGAGACGGCCTCCCTTACTGAGCTAGCAATTGCCTCGGGGTCGGCACTGTCAGCTTGGATTGCAGCGACGCGGCGCCCCATCTTTTCGATCGCTTCAGTTACCTTTGAAGCCTTTTCGGCGGAGCGTTGGTATGTGAACGCGACATTTGCGCCGTTTTCCGCCAGCGCCAATGCGATCGCAGCACCAATGCCTCGCGACCCGCCAGTTACCAATGCCCGTTTGCCTTCAAGATTGATCATGTATCTGTTCCTTTCTTCCAACGGTAAGTTGATGTGTTTCAAGTCATTTGCGAAAGATGCCGAAGCTGCGAACCGAACTAGCGAACAATATTTCGTGGAGCTTGCTGGCATCCTGTAGGTGCGCGACGTGCAAAACTCTGTTGCGTGAGCTGGAACGCTGGGACTGGTTCATAAAACCTGAACCTGTCTCCCCCGCGAAGCTTCACCCATTGTTTCCTTTTCAGTGATCCTGGAGCCAAACTCGACCACGAGACTGTCGTATCGGGCTTAGACGTGTCTGATCAGGAAGCTCCGGATGAACTGAGCAATCTCCTCTGCATGTGTTTCCAAAGCGAAATGGCCGGTATCGAGCAGATGGACCTCCGCGGCGGGCAGGTCACGCTTATAGGCCTCGGCACCCGCCGGGACGAATGCTGGATCATGTCTGCCCCAGACCGCCAGGAACGGTGGTTGATGATCCTGGAAATACGCTTGAAACTCCCCATACCGGTCGATGTTTGTTCTGTAGTCGAGGATAAGATCGAGTTGAATGTCTTCCGCACCCGGCCGCGACATGAACGCGATATCGAGTTGGTAACCATCGGGCGAAAGACGCTCTTTTGATGTACCGGTGCGGTATTGCCAGTTCTCGATAACCTCCGAAGACAACGAGGCCCGACATGTCTCTCTGTTTTCGGTGGAGGGCTCCCGCCAATAGGCCTCCCACGCAGTCCATTCATCACTGAACCCGTCAATGTAGGCGTTGCCATTCTGGCTGATTATGGCGGTGATCCGCTCCGGATTGGCCGTCGCCATCCTGAACCCGACCGGTGCGCCGTAATCGAACACGTAAAGTGCATAGCGGCTGAGGCCGAGCGCCTCTGTGAACCCAGTCACGACAGCGGCGAGATTATCGAATGTGTAAGCAAAATCCCCACGTGGAGGTGAGATCGTTCGACCGAACCCAGGAAGGTCTGGTGCGATGACGCGGTACCGATCTGCCAACAGCGGGATCAGATCACGGAACATGTGGCTGGATGACGGAAAACCGTGGAGCAGGAGTAGGACCGGCGCTTCCTTTGAACCGGCCTCTCTGTAGAAAACCTCGATGTCTCTAACCTTTTGCGTTTTGTAGCTTACGACCATTTTTGGAACTCCTTCTCAAACGTCTCGGCAAACCAACAGTCAACGGATGGATGTAAAATACGACCGAACGGTCGGTTGTCAACCCTTCAAGGTTGCTGTATCAAGTGTCGTAGAAGCCTGGCTCGGAGAAGACGTATGAAAGTCATGAGAGAAACGATCGTATCGACGGCGAGGGAATTGTTTCGATCGAGAGGGTATGCCGGCGCATCGATGAACGACCTCGCGGATGCCGTGGGCCTGAAGAAATCATCGCTATACGTCCGCTTCCCCAACAAGGAAGCTCTCGTTCCGGCGGTCCTGGATCTCACCTTGCAAGAGACATTCGGTGAAAGAGACCTAGGATCAAGGCAATGGGACGCCGAGTTCCTCGAGGTCATAGAACTGATTGCAACCACTCTCGCCGATCGCGGGCGATGCGTAGGCCTGCATCTTGCTTATGGCACGAGTGACGAGACCCCGATTGCCAAGGATGCAGTTCGAGCCTTTTTTCAAGCGCACCGCGATAATCTGGCGAGCATCTTGTCCCGCGCCATGCCAGCCGATGTAGCTCGGAACATCGCGACTGACACATTAGCCCGTTTGGAAGGTGCCACGGCTTTTGTTGCGATATTCGGGGAAAAGGATGCCATGAAGCGAGCGGTTCGCCTTTCCATCGAAGAAGCTAAAAATGCAGCCGCTGCGACGTCACTGTCTAGCCGGTAGCTGCTAAGCAGTGCCGGTCACCGTGGCCCCGCTACCTCACTGAGTTATGTCGTCAGTTCGAACAGGATTGGGCAATCTGGGGATGGTCCATGCTTCGGCGGGGGCGGCTTTGCCATCACTCCCGCGGGCGGTCTGGCTGGGCGGACTGAAACCAGTTCGGCCATCATGCTCATTGACATTGACGCGCAGGTCTCTGCCCGCCAGCGGCAGGAGTATCCCTGTTACGTGGACGAACTGCATGACGCTGTCGGCATCGAGGTCCCCTGATATCGATATTTAATTGTCAAAAAACTCAGTCACCGTAGTTCTCGGCAGGACTCCCACTACGTTGCGCTGCGGTGTCGCCGGTCCTCCCGCTATAGGGAGGGCGCGATCATGCCTGTTCCTTCCAAAGACGGCTTTGGATCAGGCTTTGCCCCACCGGTTGATCGCCAGGAAATGGCGCACGAACGGCTTGCCGGGACCATCGAGATAAGTCAGAAGCTTGCCCTGCAGATCGGCTCGGCATTCGAGACCGCCTATGCTGGCGCAGGTGCTCGGCACAGGATTCGACCATGAGCCATTCGACCATCTTTTGCGGATCGGCGCTGTTTTCAGTCACGCCCCACACATATGCTTGCAATCAAGCATGGTGCCGTGCCCCCCGGACGATGGGACTGCCGGCTGAGAGAGAGAGCTGCTCGTTAGTTGAAGCCGGGCGAGGGGACTTACCTTCAGACGGTAATTTCGGACCCATCCGGGTTCGCTTTGATAGAATACCCACCGCCATCTCTGAAACTGCGGACGGTTGCGAAGGTATCTTCCATAAACTGCACGTAGGACAATTTGCCGTTCTCGCCGCGCGCCAGAACCGAGAAGGGCGACGTCACCGTTTTACCCAAAACGTTTGATGTGTAGGTGAACGTGCCGAAGATCGCCGCGCCGTTCTTATTTTCGAAACTGTCCTGGATTTCGAAGTTGTCTGTTGTCCAGTAACGGCCGACATCGACGAAAGTCTGAACTAGCCCCTCGGTACCTTCGTTGGTACCAGCCCAAGGCATGATCCGTTTCAGCTCCGGGTGCTCATAGTTCAGCGAAACATAAATGAAATCGTCTGTCGTGAATTGTTTGACGAACTCCAGGTCGGTCGGGTTCGACAGGATCGACTGCAACACCCCCAAAGGCGATGTCGGCGACGCTGGTTCTGCTTTCGATAACTTCTTCTCGGCGTTCGTATCGGTAGACATGGTTATTCCTCCTTTTGAGCGACCTTGGGGTGTTAGCGTTGCGTCAAGCCCGGCTTGAGCGCGATGTGCTTGTGTTCGATGAAATCGTCGAGCGCCGCCAGACCGTTCAGGCGGCCAAGGCCAGACTGCTTGAACCCGCCCTCTTCGGTACCGTCGTAAACTTTCGCCCAGTCATTGATCCACACCGAGCCCGCTTCGAGCGCCTGCGCAACGCGCAAGGATCGATCGACATCGCGTGTCCAAATGCTGGCCGACAGTCCGTACTCATTGTCGTTGGCAAGCCGGATCGCTTCCGCCTCGTCTGAGAACCGCTGAATCGTCAGCACCGGACCAAAGGTTTCCTCTCGGATGATGGCGAGACTGTTGTCGGAGACTTCCAGAAGGGCTGGGCGGAAGAACGCTCCGCTTGCGAGCAAACCCTCTTTGATGGGACCGCCACGCTCGACCACCTTCGCCCCGGCTGCGATAGCGGCCTCGACAACACCATCGACCCGCTCGACGTTAGCGCGGTCGATCAAAGGCCCCATGTCGCTGGATGGTTCGGCGGCAGGGCCGACTTTGACGTTGCGCAACCGCTCAGCCAAGCCGTCGCGAACGGCCTCGTATTTCCCATTTTGCACGAGCAAGCGGGAGCCCGTCATGCAGAATTGGCCGCTGAAGACAGTCAGCGCCTTTTCCAGAACCGGCAAGGCGGCATCAAGGTCTGCATCGTCAAAGACGATCATCGGCGTCTTACCGCCGAGCTCCATTCCGAAGCGCTTGAGATACTTCGCGCCGGTGCTGCTGATGGCTCGGCCGGTACGTGTCGACCCGGTGAAACTGACAACCGGAACCTCCGGCGAATCCACGAGATAGGCAGAGCCCTCAGGCCCGCTCTCGAAAAACAAATTGATCACGCCATTCGGCAGGTCTTCTGCTTCGGCCATGACCTCCGCCATGACGCTCGCTGTCTGTGCTACTTGCGCCGGGAGCTTGATGACCGTGGTGCATCCAGCAGCAAGCGCTGGGGCGAGTGATCGGATCGTCAGAATAACCGGAGAGTTCCAAGGCGCAATGACCGCCGCGACCCCCATCGGTTGCCGAAGGATCAGGGAGATGCTGCCGGGCTTTGGTGCCAATGCCCGTCCACCTTCGACCAGGGCAGTCGCTGCCGAGTAGCGAAGTTTGCTCGCAACCATGTCCAATTCGAACGCGGCTTCTGCCTTCACCTTGCCGTTCTCCAGCGACAGAATTTCAAGCAGTCTGTCGCGGTTTCGTTCAAAGGCGCAGGCTAGTTGATCGAGCACACGCGCCCGCAATTCATGATCATGCGCCCACATGGTCTCACGAAAGGCTTTAGAGGCTGCTGCCACCGCAAATTTCGCTGCCTCAAGGCCATAGTCGGGGTAGTGACCGATTACGTTATAAGTCGCTGGGTCAATTGACTGTTTCAACTGACCTTCTTGGCACTGAGATCCGTTGATCCAATTGAAGGCGTTGCGGCTCGCTATGCTGTCAGGGGTCGTGGTCATATCTCTGGATCCTTCGACTTTCGAGTAATCGTCCAAGAAGGACGAGATTAGAGCCGGTTTCTCGATTGCCACCGCACAATTGCCTTTTCCATTTTCCCGACAACTGTCCTGACTGTGGGCAGGCTAACGTTGGTTACAATCGGTACGATCATGAGCGTTGCGCCCAAAACACGCAGTGGCAGTGGCCAGTTTTGCGTACGGTCGCCCACAAGCCAAATAATCAGAAGGACGCTCGGGTAGACGGCGAGCCAAACCATCACGGTCGTTTTCAAGCGTTCTAGGATCGCCTGTCGCAGCCGGGTCATTACTTGTCCGACCCGTTAGCCGGCGCGTTGGTAGATAGGGGTGCGCGAGTGAAAGACATGACTACTTCCTCCCAAAGCTAGTTCGACATTTTATGGCGATCTGCGCCAGCGTTTGCTGCCTGATATTGAACAATCGTAGTAGTTGACGGAATAGGGGTACGCGTCGCATCATACCGGACATAATGTCGTCAATCGTCACCATAGAGTCCCTCAGCGGCCTTGTCGCATTTTCAGTCGCCGTCGAAACCGGAAGTTTCGCGGCTGCGGGAAGGAAGCTCGGCCTATCCGCATCGGCCGTGGGCAAAGCGGTAGAGCGCCTTGAAGCGCGTCTAGGTCTGCGGTTGTTGAACCGTACGACCAGGTCGCTAGCCGTGACCGGCGAAGGTGACATCCTGTACCGGTACGTCACCCGTATCGTGAAAGAACTGCAAGATGCTGAGCAAGAGCTTCATCTGGTCCAGAAGGCGCCCCGAGGTCGCCTAAAGGTGAGCGTGCCCACAGTGTTAGGTCGCAAGATCGTCATGCCGGCGCTCCTTGATTTTCGAACCCGGTTTCCAGAGGTGACGACCGAAATCAGCCTCGATGACGTGAAGGTCGATATCATCGAGGGCGGATATGACGTGGTGCTGCGACTTGGAGAGCTGGACGACTCAACCTTACGCGCACGAAGGATCGGACCACATACGTTCACAACGTGCGCCTCACCCGAATATCTTGCCCACCGCGGCATTCCGCAAAGTCCAGCAGATCTCCATAATCATTGCTGTATATACTATCGTTTTCCAACCACCGGTCGGCCTGAGGTTTGGGCGTTCAAGAATTCACCCCAAGCAACGCCAATCAAGCCGTCTACGATTTTGAACGACGGCGAGGCACTTGCATCGGCCGCACTGGGTGGATTAGGAATCATTCAGGTGCCGAGCTATCTCGTGAGCGATGACATTGCGGCGGGGCGTCTCCAAGCCGTCCTCGCACATTACACGGACGAACGTGGCAGCGTTTCCCTTGTCTGGCCCCCTATGTCGGCAAGAGCGCCTAAAGTTCGCGCTTTCATTGATTTCATGGCCGAGCGCGTTTCTCAAAAGCTTTATTGAGCCCAAGATCCGTTGTCCATCGCCATCAGACAAACTGTCTGTTTAGTTTTTTATGGCTTAGCGAAAGGCCGTGAACGCGTGAAGCTAGGACTTGGAGCCGGCGTCGAAGCATTCGATCAGCATCTCGGTCAGCACTCGTACTTTCCGGGACGGGTGCTGTCCGGGAGGTCGGACCACGAATATGCCGGCCGTCGGCGGCGGGTGACGCTGCATCACCTCGACGAGCGTACCGGCGGCGACATGCTGGTCCGTCAGGCCGTTCGGAAGTCTTGCAATTCCAATTCCTTCGAGCGCGGCTGCAAGGAGCGCGACCCCGTTGTCGGCCTTGAAGCGGCCTTGCGGGCGAATGTTAAGGATCTGGTCGCCATCGGTCACCTGCCAGACTTCCGTTCCCTGCATGAGGGCTTCATGCTCGAGGAGTTCGTCCGGCGTTTCGGGGGCGCCGTTTGCGGCAATGTAGGAAGGGCTCGCTACGAATTTCCCGTAGAGAGGCCCCACGCGTCGGGCAATGAGGTTCGAGTCCGGCAGATACCCGATCCGGATGGCGCAGTCGAAACCCTCGGTGAGCAGATCGACGAAGCGGTCGGTGTAGCAGGAGTGGACATGAAGCTGCGGGTGTCGGCGCGCCATCTGAGACAAGACGGGGGCGAAGTGCGTCGGGCCGAAGGATAGCGGCACCGCAACCCGCAGGCGACCTCGAAGCTCGCCTGCCGGCAGGATCGTCTCGCGAGCGGCGTCGATTTCGGCCGTTACCCGAGCGGCATAGTCCCGGAAAGTCGTCCCTTCTTCCGTGAGTGCGATGCCCCGCGTCGTACGCGAGACGAGCTGCGCGCCAAGCTCGGCTTCGAGCCTGGCGATCCGTCTGCTGACCATGGACTTCGAGACGCCGAGGCGCTGCGCGGCAGGCGTCACACCGCCCGCATCGGCGACTTCCACAAAGGTCCTGAGATCCTCGACTTCCATTGGCGTTCCCCAACCTGCAACACGGCTTGCCTCCTTTCAGGACTACCGTATCGCGTCCTGGACTGACAAGGTCAGCGTGGATCGCTCCTTAGAGAGCGCTCGCCTTTCGTTTCAACGAACAGCCAAGGACATTGCATGACCTTTCGTAACGGCCTCAACTCGCTTCTTCGCCCGCAAGACTCGGTACTCGTTCTCATCGACCATCAGGCGTACCAACTCGCGAACGTGAACAGCCACGAACCCACGATGGTGGTCAACAACACGGTCGGACTGGCAAAGGCGGCAAAAGCCTTTGAGGTCCCGACGATCCTCACGACCGTCATCGCGGAGCGCGGCGGCAATCTCTTCCCGCAGATCGCGGACGTGTTTCCCGGCCAGGAGATCATCGACCGTACGTTCATTAACACCTGGCAGGATCCGAAGGTCGTCGATGTCGTAAAGGCGACCGGTCGCAGGCAACTGATCATCGCGGGCCTCTGGACGGAGGTATGTGTTGCCATGCCGGCAATTCAGGCAGCCGGCGAGGGCTGGGACGTCACGGTGATCACCGACGCGTCGGGGGGCGTCTCGGTTGAGGCGCACCAGATCGCGATCCAGCGCATGATCGCAGCCGGCGTCAACATGATGACCTGGCTGGCGCTCGCAGCTGAGTGGCAGCGGGACTGGGCGCGCGCCGAACAGGCTGCGAAGATCACGGACGTCATCGTCCAGCATTCAGGCGGTAGCGGGATTGCATATCTGTGGGAGCAGCAGTTGCTCAACACGGCGGCACCAAGGGCTGGCGCAGGAGTATAATCCGACGTAAACGGAGAGTGGGATGCGCTCTGTCGCAGCTTGCTCTCCCTCTACGAACGGAGATCAGGCCACAAGGAGGATGTAGAACATGAGCTGGAACCCCGCGATCGAACCCGGATGCCCTGATCAGGTCGGCGTGGACGCGATCGAAACGTTGATCGTTCCACGAGCCCGCGACCTCGGCGGTTTCGAGGTCCGACGCGCGCTACCTGCGCCGAACCGACAGATGGTCGGCCCGTTCATCTTCTTCGACCAGGCCGGCCCCGCCGAACTCCTGACCGGGCAGGGCGTCGACGTCCGGCCCCACCCTCACATCGGTCTCGGCACCGTCACCTACCTCTACCGCGGCGACTTCCACCATCGCGACAGCACTGGAGCTGACCAGATCATCAAGCCGGGCGAGCTGAACTGGATGGTCGCGGGCAGGGGTGTATCGCATTCGGAGCGCACGAGCTCGGCGGCCCGGACCGGCCCAAACAGCCTATTTGGAATCCAGACATGGCTGGCGCTGCCGGACGGGCAGGAGGACGTGGCGCCTTCTTTCGAGCACCACGGCAGGAACACGCTTCCGATGATCGAAGACAACGGCATCTCGGCGCGGCTGATCCTGGGAAATGCCTACGGCGAGCACGCTCCCGCCAGAATGTTTTCGGAGACCTTTTACGCCGACGTCAAGCTGAATCCGCTCGCGCGTCTACCCATGCCCGATGAACATGAAGATCGGGCGATCTACGTTGTCGAAGGTTCGATCTCGGTCGCCGGACAGGAGTTTGGCACGATGCAGATGATGGTATTCCGTCCCGGCGACAGTATAACCGTCGCGGCCGGCGAGCGGGGCGCCCGGATCATGATACTCGGGGGCGCAACGTTCTGTGGGCCAAGATACATCTGGTGGAATTTTGTCGCCTCGTCGATGGAACGTATCGAAGACGCCAAGGCCGAATGGCGAGCCGGAAAATGGGGCGAGGGCCGTTTCGACCTTCCTGCCGACGACCGCGGGGAGTTCATACCCTTGCCCGATTGAGTCCGCTCCTCAGCCTAAAGGCAAAGGGTCTGGGTCCGCGGCGATGCAATGAAAGTGGCGAGGTTGCGGGAGAGCGACTGTCTTCGTTGTCAAGCGTTTTGCCATGGTCGTCCGTCCCTGATGATGGCGTTGAGGATGGTGAGCAGCTTGCGCATGGTGGCGACGGTTGCGACGATCTTGGGCTCCTATTCGGGCGGTATGTCCGATGCCTTTTTCGAGACGCAAGTGTGGCTGGTCGCATTGATCATTCGGGCCGGAACGCCTTGATCAGGCGGAAGAGCTCCTCAAACAGCCGACAACAAACGCGTCCTGATTCCACCACGCCCCATCAGTCGGAGAGCCGTTTGTATTTCACGCTCTTGCGACTACGTTAAGGGCAATCTCCCTCTCACCAGGGGAAACGACCGGGAGCAAGCCATGTGCCGAAACATCAGACCTCTGTTTAATTTCGACCCGCCAGCGACGGATGAGGAGATTCATGACGCTGCGCTTCAGTTTGTGCGGAAGCTAAGCGGAGCTACCAAGCCGTCAAAACGCAACGAGGCGGCTTTCGAGCAGGCTGTCCTTACGATCGCGGAGTGCGCCAAGGAGCTGCTGAGTTCGCTGGAGACCTCTCAACCTCCTCGAAATCGAGACGAAGTCGCCGCGAAGGCGCTCGCGAGAGCAGCGAAGCGCTTCGCGTAAGATGAAGGCGCCACGCGAACTCCGCGAAATCGAGCCTGTGAAAACCCGCAACCCAGCTGTCTTGTGAAGGTGCCATCGGCGTTTGCCATCTGCAGCACAGCGATCAGAGAAACGACGTCTGGATGCACATAGCTTTTCGCTTTCGCGGGGAGCTTCACCGTTTCCTTGACAGCGGAGTACAGCTTGATCACTCAGCGGTGCGACCCTCGCGGGGCGCGCTCGCGACCTTCAGAGCCGATAACGGCTGCGTTCTTTCGCCACTTGTTCGGGACTATAGGGGTCGAGCGCGTCATCGAACCTGGTCCACCCCTCTGCTATGTAAGCGGCGCGGCGCTCAGCCGGGTCGACAAAGTTGGACCGCTTGAGGATCGCTCCCGCTTCGGGGACAAGGGCGTCTTGAACCCTTGCAGTGACCTATGAGCCACCCCGGCGGACGCCTTCGGCGTACACGCCGGAATTCGTCATCGCGCCAATGATGCGCCTGTGGCACCGCCAGCGACAGCACCGGCGGCGGTTGCCGCCAGCCAGCCAGCGGCGACGACGGGGCCAAGTCTTGGAATTGCCATCAAGGCGAGGCCGGTAAGATGTCCGCCGGTGCCGCCGCCGACGGCGCCGATACCCGCACCAGCACCCGCGCCTTCACCTGCGTTGGAATAATCGCCGTGGCGATTGGTCGGCATTATTGAAGCGCCCAGAAGCACTGCGCGAAAACGAACTTGTTCATGGGGGATATCCTCTCGTGGCGAATCTCTTTGATCCGTGCTCACCTGAATTGGAGAGACCGAACAACCATCTTGATTTTGACGGCAAAGTCCTCGGGGAAGTGGGACTGCATTGCGCGATTACATCGTCGATATCGCCCGCTCACTGCCGCGCCCGGCATGTAGCCATCCTCGATGCTCTTCATGTGCGCGGCGCGGCGAGATAGGGGATTGGATTTGCCATTTCTGCCTGCGTCAAAACCTGGCCGTCGTCTTTCAGCCATCGCGTCCTGCCCCGGCTCTGGTCCTGCCAGGCTCGCGCCGCCCACAACGGCTTTGCCGTCCTCCACTTCGTTGCGGCCCTGCGGATGCGGGCCGCGCTTGCAGCCCGGCTTTTGGACCTCCGTTCGAGGTCGCGATGGCCGCGACCTCGAACGGAGGTTCAGACATGAACAGGCAGCAATCCAATCAACGATCCGATATCTACAGCCGCATCACCACCAAGATCATCGCCGATCTCGAACAGGGCGTCCGTCCATGGACCAAGCCGTGGACGGCGGGAAGCGGGACGGCCGAGGTCAGCCGGCCACTGCGCCACAATGGCCAACCATACACCGGCATCAATGTTCTGCTCCTCTGGTCTGAAGCCATCGCCCGCGGCTTCGCATCACCAAGGTGGATGACGTTTCGTCAGGCAATCGAGCTTGGCGGCGCCGTTCGCAGGGGCGAAACCGGCACGACCGTCGTCTTTGCCAGCTCTTTCATTCGCGCCGAGAGGACGGAGACAGGCGCCGAAATCGAACGGGATATCCCCTTTCTCAAAACCTACACCGTGTTCAACACCGATCAGATCACCGGGCTCAATGGCCTTGCCCATTCCATCGCGCCTGACCAGGATTGGATGAGCCGCATCGGTGCTGCCGGCCGCTTCTTTGCCAATACCGGCGCCCTGATCCGCCACGGTGGATCGGCGGCCTATTATGCTCCTGCTCGGGACTACATCCAGATGCCATGCGTCGACGCCTTCCGGCACGATGCCTCCTACGTCGCCGTCCTCAGTCACGAGATGACGCACTGGACCGCTGCACCGCGAAGGCTCGATCGGGATCTGAGCCGCTACGCGAAAGACAGGAGCGAACGCGCCCGCGAAGAGCTCATTGCCGAACTTGGCAGCTGCTTTCTCTGCGCCGATCTTGGTGTCGTTCCAGAGCTCGAACCGCGCCCCGACCACGCGAGCTATCTCGACAGCTGGCTCAAGGTTCTCGGCAACGACAAGCGCGCCATCTTTTCAGCGGCAGCTCATGCGCAACGGGCCGTCGACTACCTGCATGACCTGCAGCCGGATCTCAACAAGGAGGAGGCGGCTTGAGCCGCCTCCTTATTGGCCCACATCATGAGCCGCCAAGGCTTGCCATCGGATGCTCATCGGAAAACAAGTCCTGCTATTGCGAATTTGCACGCAGTGAACTCTATGCTCCGGGTTCGTCGTGCCCGGACGACTCTCTGAGTGGGGATGAGGAGCTTCATCCTCGTTCAAAAAACGCGAAGCCTATCTCAGAAAGATGTCACGCTATCTGACCGCGGTTCCCATCACCGTGCGATCGCAGCGCGTCACGGCGCAATAGATTTGGTAACGACTCCCCAGCCCACTCGAACAGGCAAACCGCACCCAAGCTCGCGAAAAGCTACAAGGGCAAGACTATGAAGCGGAGCGTGAGAAGTTCCATGTCGCCGACGATGCCAATGGAAAGTATCTGGTCGGCGCGGCCGCAACCGTCGTCGCGCGGTGAGGTCAGGCCCTTATGTGCCTTTCACTCGGGATCGGAAGCGTCTGATACGAGCGCGGCTGCCGCAGCTCGCGTCAGAGCACCACAGTCGTCGCCCACTCTTGGATTGATCAACAAACAGCCATCCACAGTTGCTGCCCTTGCACTCACGCACCGCGCGCCGCCGATTGCGCTCCAGCAACAGATCGATCGCCTTGATCGCAAAGAGCTGGACCAGTTGGGGAAGATCGTCAAAGGGTGAAGTCCACGCATAACCAGCTTCATTTGCCGCGAGGACCTGATGGGCCCGGCCGCGTCGCGCCCAGTCCTCCACGAGGTGAAGATCTGCGATTGGGTGGGGCTCTCCGGCGCCTTCGGAAAGAAAGAGCCGGTAGATCGATTCACGCAATGTCAGAGCGTCTGCCAGCGCTGCAGCCGCCTTCGTCGCATCGTTTTCCGCCTGCCTGCGAAGACGCGCCGCCGCTTGTTGATCGACAAGGTCCAGCCGTTCGGCCAGGACAAGCAAATCGTCGAATGACCGCAGAAAGTCCGGCCCCCAGCGGCCGCGCCGGCTGTCCACGGTATTGGCGAGGTCGAGGGCCGGATGACCGCCGCTCAGGCGCATGTCAGCTGTCGAATTGGCCATGCCTGGAACAACTCCCGGAGAATAAAGTTGTAACGGTATAAATGGTCTTTAACCGTTACAATCGCAAGGCCGGAACATGTCTAGGCGCAATTTTCTGAAATTTGCTGTTTTATGCTGCGTATGGGGGCTGACCTGGATCGCCGTCAAGCTCGGTGTCGAAACGGTGCCCCCGATGGTGTTTGCCGCAACGCGATTCATGGTGGCAGGTGCTGCCTTCATCGTGTTGGCGTGGGCGAGAGGACAAGGAAAAGCCGTCGCAAAGGCGGATATAAGACGCCTGATCATTGTCAGTCTGCTGATGATCACGCTTTGCTACGGGCCGTTGTTCTGGGGCATGCAGTTCGTGCCTTCGGGGACCGCAGCGGTTCTGGAGATGTCGCTGACCCCACTTGCACTGCTCGCCTTCGGCGTTGCCTTGGGGGAGGAACATTGGAATGGCCTTCGCGCCTTCGCCATGCTCCTTGGCGCTTTTGGCCTTGGCCTTCTTTTCGCGCCGTCGGTCGATCTGACTGGGCTTGAGAAAGGTTCGCCGATGATCGGGCTCGGGGCGATCGCCTGGGCAGCCGTTTCCTCGGCCTGGGGATCCGTGCTGGCAAAACCTCTGATATCAAACTATGGCAGCTGGCGCCTTTCCGGGTTGACGACGCTGATCGGCGGTACCGTGTTGCTGATTGCCTCGCTCGCGATAGAGCCTCGGTCGGCCGAGAGCCTGGTCACGCCCTGGGAATGGCAAGCGGTTGCCGGCTGGCTATTCCTCGTCATCTTCGGTTCGCTGCTCGGCTACAGCATCTATATGCAGCTCTTGCGCGACACCGGCCCTGCAAGAGCAGGCAGCTTCGCTTTCGTGTCTCCTGCCATTGCGGTCTCAGTCGGCGTGATCTTCGCCGACGAGCCCGCTGAACCGCAAAGATTTATCGGCATGGGACTGATGGTCCTTGCCGCGGCGATCTGCTTATCCGCTGACCGCTTGCCGCGCTTTTCAAACAGGCGACCGACCTTGGGCGTCACAGATGATTGCCACCGTTAGCGGACAGGACGATCAGGGCCGTCTGCTACTCCAGGCCGCGGCTCATGGTCAGCTCTGCGTAGCAGATCCGGGGACTCAGCCGACCTGCTCGACAGAAAGGGTGCCCCCCGGGAGCGGCTTGATCAACGACTTCGCGGAAACGGTCGGGTCAAGCCAATCTGCCCAGGAGCCGCGTTCCAGGATGACAATCTGCCGATCGTGGTACGGCGCGATGTCCGGCCCTGGCTCCATCGTCAGCATGGTGAAGGCTTGGCCCAACTCCGGTGTTTCGCGCCAGATGCCGGCAATGCAGAAGATCGGTTCGTTCTTCTTCGTGAACAGCCACTTGTCCTTGCGCTTCTTTTTCGGGTCTGTTGGATCGGTGAACTCGTAAAAGCCGCCGGCAACAATCAGGCAGCGATTGGAAGTGAACTCGCGACCTTCCGACCGAAAGTTATAAACCGGCCGTTTGTTCGGTCCGGGCCAGCTCCAACGCCGCTGCACGAGCTCGGCTTCCTCGCGGTCACCATCGATCGTCCTGACGATCGGGCCTATATCGGTGATCTTGATGTCTTCGCGCGCTTCGAGATTGGGCGCGCCTTCACCGAAACGGATCTTGATCTTGAGATCGGCGAAATCCTCGACAACCGAGGCGACATCCACCATCAGCCGATAATCATTGCACATCGCTCTTCCCTTCACGTGTGGTCCAGTCATTGAGGCGCTACAGGTGCAAAATATGCTCGAATTGTATGCGCCCCGGGGTGAGGCGTTCGCCCGCCTTCTTTGTCGGCAGGCGGAGCGCGACCAGTCTTTGATCAGTAAAGTTTGCCGCCCGACGATGGGTGGGCGATCGCGAACGTGCCGCATGACCATCTGAAGTACAGTCTCATTTGCACGCATCCATTGGACTACCAGTCTTCGATTATCAGCACAGTTTTATCCATCGGTCTTGTCTAATATGCGTGTTCTTGGTATGTTCCAGAAGTTATGAACGCGATCGTTTTTCGGTCCGATGCTCCGCTCAATGAGCGCCGCGTCATCATCCGGCGCCATGACGGCGATGTGGAGATGGTGGAACTGCCGTGGGGCCTGCGCCCACGCGACGGCGGTCCGCGCGCGGTGAACGTCATCCGTTCGGAAGGACGGAGATTTCCGACACACCGCTGCCTGGTGCCGGTCTCGGAGTTTCGCCACAAGAGCTTCAGATTCTCGCTCGCCAATGGCGACTGGTTCTATTTCGCGGGAATCTGGCGGCCGACAGCTGCGGATTGGGCGGAGGCCTATGCCGTCCTGACGATCGAGGCAAATGCCGATATCGCGCCGTTCCACGACCGGCAGATGGCGGCGCTGACACGCGACCAGCGCATGGCTTGGCTGGACGGACTTGTCCCCGAAGAGGAAATCCTACGGCCGCTGCCGGCGGGCACCTTCCGGGTCAAGCGCCACGCTGGCGCGCCTGCCCAGCCGATGCTGGCGGTCTAAAGCGCCAGTCTCAGCTGCGGTTCCGTCCCGAAGCTCTGCCGCTCCAGCGATGACAGCGAGACGCCGAGCAGCCGAACGCCCTTTCGAGGCGGAAAGACCGGCGCCAGCAACAGGCTGACGATGTCCTCCAGATCGGTGATCGCCGCGAGAGGAGCCGGAATCGTTTTGCTGCGGGTAATCTGGTTGAAGTCGGCATATTTGACCTTAAGCGTCACCGTTTTGGCGCCGATCCCATTGGCCTCGCAATAGCCCCACACCTTTTCGATCAGCGGCTGAAGACCTTCGCGCGCCGCCTCGTAGGCATGGAGGTCTTTGGAGAAGGTATCTTCGGCGCCGACGGATTTGCGCACTCGGTTCGGCCTGACCTGGCGCTCGTCGACCCCGCGCGCAATGCCGTAAAAATAGGGTCCCGACTTCCCGAAATGCTCCACCAGGAACTCAAGGGTTTGCTGCTTGAGGTCCGCGCCGGTTTCGATCCCAAGCCGGTGCATCTTCTCAGTCGTCGCGGGACCGACGCCATGGAATTTCTTGACCGGAAGGGCCTCCACGAAAGCTGGGCCGTTCTTCGGCGTGATGACGGCCTGACCATTGGGCTTGTTGAGGTCACTCGCCATCTTGGCGAGGAATTTGTTGTAGGAAATTCCAGCCGACGCATTGAGGCCGGTGATCTGCTTGATCTTGGTTCGGATCTCCCGGGCGATGTCGGTGGCGATCTGCATGCCCCTGAGATTTTCGGTGACATCGAGATAGGCCTCATCGAGCGAGAGGGGCTCGACGTCAGGCGTGTATTCGGCGAAGATCTCGCGGATCTGCTGCGACACCGCCTTATAAACGTCGAAGCGTGGCGGCACGAAGATGAGGTCCGGGCATTTTCTCCTAGCGGTCACCGACGGCATCGCCGAATGGATACCATAGGCGCGGGCCTCGTAACTCGCTGCCGCCACCACGCCGCGGGCGGCCGATCCGCCGACGGCTATCGGTTTGCCGCGCAGCTCGGGATTATCGCGTTGCTCGACCGACGCGTAGAAGGCGTCCATGTCGACGTGGACGATTTTTCGAAAGGGGGTCGAGCTCATCGTTCGTTCATGGCGGCTTCAGCGCTAGTCTATGGGATCGGCAATCAATCAAAGCCGAAACAAAGAGAGAACATAGCAGGCTTCGGCGCTATATCAACTATCCCCGCGGATGCCTCGGTTCTGCGCCGAACTTCCAGCCGCCCAAGGCGTTCTCATTCTGTGGAAACCTTCTATCAGAGACACTGAGCGGACGGCGGCACCGCGACGATCAGAGCCACGTTCGAGACGTGATGGTTCAGCACGGTAGCCTCACTCGGCCGCTGACATCGGCGCTAGTCGAGCAGACGATAATAGTCGCTCCCCGACCTGAATATAGCGACCTGAAATCTTCTGGAGCGGATGCGCGGGCTGAATCTGGCGCCTCCCAAACCTACCCTCAATACAGGGATTCTGAGGTTATCATGTTCCCGTGGCAAACTGCACAAGGTGCAAACCCCTCGAAAAGGCCGATCTCGCTTTGTGTCAGAGGGTGTTCTACCACCTCGTTGCCGCTAGACGGATCAAATCGGAAGCGGAGCGCGAGGAACTGGCCAATCGAATTCTTCAGTCGTTTCGACATGGGGTGAAAGATGAGGACGCTCTGGTGCGGTTGCTGATGTAAAGCTCGCAAGAGTGGGAACTTATTTACAAGCGGTGAGTTCGACGGGCGGATGCGGGTCCCTTCTTCCCCCATCCGCCTTTCCACTGAATATCATTGCCCCGCAAAACTTGCGGGGCTTTTTTTGATCGATAAATCGACTTCCAGTCCGTCCATGTTGATCAAGCGTGAAGCATCCGAACCTTCGATGGGCGAGGCATGCATTCGCCTGGATGCGCAGCGTTCGATTGCGACCACCGGCGCCGGAACCGTGACGTCTCGTCGAGGTTGGAGGGCTGCAAAGGAGTTCCAGCGATGACAGCTACGCCGGCAATACTGGACGCGATGGTGATAGGTGCCGGGCCGGCAGGCATGGCGGCCGCCATTTACCTGGCACGGCTAAACCGCAGCGTTGTCGTCATCGATTCAGGCCACAGCCGTGCACTGCTTATCCCGCTCTCGCGAAATCATCCGGCCTTTCCCGAAGGCATCGAAGGGCGCGAGCTATCGAGACGCATGAAAACGCAGCTGCAGAACCTGGGTGTCGAGATCGTGCGGGAAGCCGTATCTCTGGTCGAGCGGGAAGGTAACTCCGGCTTCATCGCGGGACTTGAAGAAGACCGGCACATGCGCGCCAAAAACATCATCCTGGCGACGGGTGTCGAAGATCGATTGCCGCCTATCAGCGAAGCGACTGATTTCGTTCGGTCAGGACATATTCGCCTCTGCCCGATTTGCGACGGCTATGAGATTGCTGGAAGATCCACGGTGGTGATTGGCGCGACACAGCGAGCGGCGTCAGAAGCCCTTTTCCTTAAATCGTTCACGAAAAAGATCACCATCGCGACACTCGGTGAAAGACTGGATGTGGAAGACGCTACGTTGGCTCGGTTGATCGAGCACGGTGTCACCATCCGTGGCGAGAAGCTGGTGCACTGCTTTCGTTCGGTGAACGGAACCGTTGATCTCATCATGAAGGCCTCGGCCGCGTTGCAAGGGGTGGTCCTATATTCGGCGTTAGGGATAGCCCCGCGTTCACAGCTCGCCGAACAGCTGGGGGCAGAGTTGGAGCAGGACAGGCGCATAAAGGTTGACCCACATCAGACGACCCAGGTCCCGGGCCTCTATGCAGTTGGCGATGTCGTGACCGGCCTTAATCAACTGGGTGTGGCCATGGCGCAAGGGGAGATAGCAGCGGTCGCAGTGCATAACCACCTACGGCAACTGCAAGAAGACCATAACCCGCTTGTCGGGTGAGCAGGAGTTCGGCCAGGGCTTGTCCCCGACGCTGACGACCATGCTCGGCGGCACCAGATCGAAATGCCGCCTTTTTGCGAGACACCGGTTTCCCGGAAAGTCTCAGCATGTCCGTGCGGGGAGCCCCTGCGGGGCATCTCTCGCGAACGCCGGAAAGCCCCGCGTCTTGGATAATGGAACTAACCGTCTTGGCCGTGGTTCGAGGGGTTCCTGAGGTTCAAGCAGAGGGGGTTCCTTTGAGCGAGCTGCATCGTGAGTTCCTCCTGCAAAGAGAGTTTCCGCCAGAACTCCGGGAGGATGACCGCCTTGAGCCAACGCACGCGTCGCCATCGGCGGTCGGTTCCGAAGCCCTTGAAACGTTACTGCAGCCTTGTCCGTTGGTGGTCGATCTCGACGGCACTCTCGTACGATCAGATCTCCTGATCGAAACCGCATTCGCCGAACTCGGTCGTCACCCTCACTCGGCTGTGGCTCTGGTCAAGGCTGTGTGCCGCGGAAAGGCCTGCCTGAAGCACCGTCTTTCGCAACCAGCTGATTTCGATCCCGCTTTCCTTCCGTATGACGAGGAGGTCGTGAAGGTAATACGGGCCGCAAGAGAGGAAGGACGGTCCATCTATCTCGCGTCCGCGAGCCATGAGCGTCTCGTTGCCGCAGTCGCCAAACATCTCGGCCTTTTCGACGGCTGGTTTGCAACCAGCGAAACAACAAATTGCGCGGCCGATGTCAAAGCGGGAAAACTCATAGCCGCTTTCGGAAAAAGCGGATTTGACTACATCGGGAACGACGCGGCAGACCTTCCTGTTTGGCGTTATGCCGCCAAATCCTATGCGATACGAACTCCGCCCGCGGTCGCACAAAAACTCGCGCTACAGTGCGCTGACGTCCAATATCTCCCCTATGAAAAAGCGACCTGGCGCACCTGGGCGCGGCTGTTGCGTTTGCATCAGTACGTCAAGAACGGGCTTGTCTTTATCCCGCTGCTGATAAATCAGCTCTTCGATGTCAACAGCTTTGTCAGCACCGGTCTGGCTTTCCTCGCATTCTCACTTTGTGCTTCCGGCGTCTATATCCTCAATGATCTGGTGGATCTCCAGGACGACCGCGGCCATCGCACGAAATGCCGCAGGCCTCTTGCGTGCGGTGACATTCCGCTTTCGGACGCCATTGCCGTCATTCCAATCCTCCTTCTCCTATCGCTCACGGTCGCCGTCATGGTGACGCCGGGGTTCGTTCTTGTTTTGGGGGGATATTTTGCGTTGACCACCGCCTATTCGTTTTTCTTCAAGCGCAGGATGATCCTGGATGTCGTGGCTCTCGCGTCTCTCTATACGACCCGGGTGATCGGCGGGGCGGCCGCCGTCTCGGTTTGGCCGTCGCCCTGGCTCTTGGCGTTCATGATGAGCTGGTTTCTCTCGCTCGCTTTGGTCAAACGATACACCGAGCTGATCGGGCGCCGCGCTGCGCGCCTGCCGGACTCCAAGGGCCGGGACTACAGGAAGGCCGACATCGGCATGGTGGGTGCCCTGGCAGCGGGCGCCGGGATGAATGCGCTGACGCTGTTTGCCCTCTACGCCGCGAGCGAAAACGCGCAAGACATCTTTGCGCGGCCGGGAATGTTATGGCTCGTGGGCCCGATCCTCGCCTGCTGGATCGCGCGCATTCTCATGCTCGCCCACCGCGGCCAGATGCATGATGATCCGGTTGTCTTTGCCATCAAGGATAAAGTCAGTCTCGCGACACTCGGGGCCGCCAGCCTATTCGTCTTGGCCGCGATGTGAGGTGGTCATCATGGATTCGCAGTTCCAGCAGCGAAGCACCACCACCACCGGCGTCGCGGTCCGCTATGTCGCCTTCGCGGTGCTCTCCACCGCCGCCAATTTCTTTGTCCAGGCAATCGTTCTCCAAATGGCGCCTCGGTGCGGCCTGATGCCATCGATCCTCGCGGGCACCGCCGCCGGCTTTGCCCTGAAATACGTTCTCGATAAAAACTGGATATTCTTCGACCGTTACACCTCTCATCGCGACGAGGTGTCGAAGGTCGTACTGTATGGCTTGTTCAGCGTGCTGACGACGCTCATATTCTGGGGGTTCGAAATCGCCTTCTGGACAATCTGGAAGACGGAGCTTGCCAAATTTACCGGTGGCGCGATCGGCCTGGGGATTGGCTATATCGCGAAATACGCTCTCGACCGAAAATTCGTCTTCAAGCCAAGGGAGGCGTAGCGACGATGGAGGGCTGGGGACGCTATCCGCGTCATGAGAGCGAGGTATTGCACTGCCGGGTTCCGGAGGCCCTAGGCAGGTTTGTGGCATCGCGTCCAGGTTTGATCGCTCGTGGCAATGGCCGCTCCTATGGTGACGCTGCGATCGGCGAGAATTCGACCTTGATGTGCGGTGGATTGAACCGGATGAAAAGCTTCGATGCCGCCGATCGCGTCCTCACCGCAGAGGGCGGCGTCATGCTTTCCGACGTCCTGCGCTCGCTGGTGCCCCGGGGCTGTTTTCCGCCGGTGGTTCCGGGCACGAAGTTCGTGACGATCGGGGGGATGGTTGCGTCAGATGTTCACGGAAAGAATCATCATTGCGATGGCGGATTCGGCGATCACGTCAACGAACTGAAATTGGTGACCGCCAACGGCGAAATCCTCACGTGTAGCCGCTCGCAGAACGCGGAGCTTTTTTCAGCGACGGTCGGCGGGATGGGCCTGACTGGAGTAATTGCTGAAGCAACCTTTCGCTTGAGACAGATTGAGACCGGCTGGATTGCGCAGAAGACGACCGTAGCCGAGAACCTCGCCGAAGCATTAAAAGCGTTGCGGCAATCGGAGGAGGCGACCTACTCGGTGGCTTGGATCGATTGTCTGTCGAAAGGCGCTTCGCTCGGACGGTCTTTGATTTTTGCGGGTGAGCACGCGACACCGGATCAGGTCAGGGAGACGCTAAGGGCCGATCTCTTTCCCTCGCCGAACAGCGCAGCCCTTACCCTGCCGCTCGATATGCCGGCTTGGCTCTTGAACAAGGCGAGCGTATCCGCCTTCAATGAGCTTTACTTCCGGGCCGGTATCCGCAAGTCGGCCAAGCCCATGTTGGTCCATTGGGATAATTACTTCTTCCCTCTCGACCGCATCCTTCGATGGAACAGATTGTACGGCAAACGAGGCTTCATCCAGCATCAATGCGTGGTACCGGATGCTGACGCGCTCCAGGTCCTCTCGAGCATCCTCGACCGTTTTGCGCAGTCGGGCAAAGGCTCCTTTCTTGCCGTGCTGAAAAGGCTGCGAGGCAGTGCGGGTCTGCTTTCTTTTGCTGCGCCGGGCTATACGCTCGCGCTCGACCTCCCAGCCACGCAGGAGGTGTTGCGGCTGCTCGACGAAATCGATGAGCTGGTTGTCAAGGCAGGGGGGCGTCTCTATCTGGCCAAAGATGCGCGCCAGTCCCGCCTTACGTTCGAATGCGGTTACCCCAGACTGGACGCGTTCAAAGTACTGCGAAGAGCAACCGGAGCCGACCGTCGTTTCAATTCGCGTTTGGCAAAAAGGCTCGGCATATGAAGCGGATCGGCAAGACACTGCTCATGATCGGGGCGACCTCTGATATAGGCCGTGCGACGGCAAGCTATTATGGCGAGGCAGGCTGGGACATCCATTTGGCCGGACGGGCGCACGCGGCCGTCCAACGTGAAGCCAACGACATCGCTACGCGCACGGGCGCATCTGTCACGGTTCATGAGCTGGATATCCTCCAGACGGCTCGTTTCGAGGCCTTCCTCGGCGCCCTGTCACCTTTGCCTGACACGGTGATCTGCGTCGTCGGCGAACTTGGTGAGCAGTCTCGGGCTGAAAAGGAGCTCGAATACGCCGCCATGGTCATGCGGACAAACTTCGAGGGGCCGGCTTTGCTCCTCGGTCTGCTGGCTGAGCGATTTGCGGCGCGCGGATCGGGCACGATCGTGGGAACAAGCTCTGTCGCCGGCGATCGCGGACGGGCGTCGAACTACGTGTATGGCGCCGCCAAAGCCGGCTTGACCGCGTTCTTGTCCGGCCTGAGGAACAGGCTGTCCCGTTCGGGGGTGCGCGTGTTGACCGTGAAGCCAGGCTTTGTTCGCACGCGGATGACGGACGGAATGAGGCTTCCGTCGCTTCTTACGGCCGAACCGCAGGAGGTGGCGCAAAAGATCTTCGCGGTCGCCGAGGGCGGTAGCCGCAGTGACGTGGTCTACGTCAGGGGGATATGGCGACCGCTCATGACGGTAATCAGGTCAATCCCTGAGTCCATCTTCAAGAGGTTGCGGCTGTGACGAAACCCACCAATCAGGCCGCCTACGCAATCGGAGCCAGAGGTGGTGCCCACAGACGATCCGCAGCCTGGGTACGGCGGTTCCTGTCGGCGGAACTTGCAATCATCGTCGTCGCCCTGGCCTGTGCAGCCATGCTCGCACTGCCGGGCAGGACCATCAATGCCGCCTTCATCAATGACGTTCTGATCTTTATCGACGGCGCGCATCGCATCGCCTGGGGTCAGGTGCCGAACCGAGATTTCCACACGGCGCTCGGGCCACTCGTCTTTTACATTCCGGCTGCGGGATACTTTCTGTCCGGAAATTTTGGAGCTGCCGTACCACTGGGGATGGCGATCGTGCTCGTCGCTTTCATCCCCGCGATGATCCGCATCCTTGTGTCGCGTCTGGACACGTCTTTGGCCGCCGCACTCGGGATATTCCTTGTTCTCATTCTTGCAGCTCCGATCAATCTTGGCAGCTCCATCTGGTATCCTTCCTTCGCGATGTTCTATAACCGCATCGGTTGGGCCGCTCTCGGCCTGTTGCTGGTCATGTATCTGGCACCGCAGTCATCTAGCAGGCGCAATGATAGTGCCGATGCTCTCGCAGCTGCCTTTCTTCTGCTTGTCTCGTTCTACACCAAGGTGACCTACGGTCTTGCGGGCACCGGGATGATCCTCATCATTTTGTCGGATCGGCAGCAACGCCGCTGGGGCGTGACGGCTCTGCTGCTGACGGGACTGGCGATGGTCGCCATCGAGTTCTTCTGGCGCGGAACTGCCCAGCACATCGAGGATCTGCGGGCGGCCGCCCGCGTCAGCGGTGGTCATGATGTCGGCAGCATTCTGAAAAATTTGCGCGAAAATATATCCGATCTCGCCGTATTCGCTGCCGTCGCTTCGCTCGCCATCTGGCAAAGCCGCAGCCTGCGAGATCTTTTCTTCTGTGGGTTTTGCTTAGGGGCGGGCGTCGCGCTCATCAATCAGAACGCCCACAGCTGGGGCATCATCACGCTCTATTGCGGGGCAACCGCGCTGGCCCAGAAGACGCCCTGGCTTCAACCGGGCCATGACGGCGGACCAGCAGGACGCTCAGCTCGTGCTGCGGGCGTCCTGCCGCTAATGGTTATCCTGTTCCTGTTGCCTCCGATCGTGCACCACAGCGCGGCCCTCGTCCTGCATACGGCCCTCGCGGCGGAGAAGGCGGGGCAGCCTCTCGGGCTGCCGCGATTTGCTGATGTCCGGGAAGTTGATCCGCCTGGCGGGGAGCCCGATTTCATCAGGCGCTACCTTGATGACATTGTCAGCGGTGGTGCGCTTCTCCAGTCTTTGCCGGTTCAAGCCGAAAGAGTTTTTGTCCTGGATTTCGCAAACCCATTTTCGGCCGGACTCGGCATTCGCCCGCCCGCCGGCGATACTGCCTGGCTTCACTGGAACCGCAACATCAATCAAAGGTCTTACATCCCGCCGGACGTGCTCTTTGCCGACGTCAGGATCGTCATGGTGCCAAAGACAGGTATCAACAGCCTGCCGCTGCAGGAGCTATATGGCCCGTTCCTTTCGGCGAACTTCGATGTGGTGCGGAAGACATCCGAATGGACGGTTTACCAATGGCGCCAGGCAAAGGCGCAAAGTGAGGCACGGTGACACAAGCATCGAGGGCGATGACGGAGAAAGATACACCGCGACCCGCCGTTAAGTTGAACTGGTGGTGTGCCGTTGTCCCCAGCATCGGATTGTTTCTTGCCGCCTTCCTGGCTCTGCCCGGCGCGACGGTCACAACCAAATACGTCAATGACCTTTTCGTTTTCCTTGATGGTGCCTATCGGATTGCGGCAGGGCAGGTGCCGAACGTTGATTTCCATACGTCTCTCGGGCCGCTCACATTCTATATCCCGGCGGTCGGTTACGCTTTGTCCGGTAGCATGGGGGCGGCGATGCCAGTGGGAATGTCTCTGCTGATCCTCCTATTTTCGCTTGTAGCCGCAGCAATCGTCGGCAGCCGGATGCATTGGGCGATTGGGCTGCCGCTGGCAACCTGTCTGCTTCTGGTGCTCGCGGCTCCTGCAAACCCTGGCGAACGGATCGGGGAACTCAGCTTTGCCATGTTCTACAACCGGATCGGCTGGGCGTCACTCAGTTTGCTGCTGGTTATGTACCTGCGCCGGTTGCCAGGCGCCTCAAACCGCAAAGGCGCGGACGCCACGTGCGCCAGCTTCCTCGTGCTGCTGATGCTTTACACGAAGATCACATATGGAGTGGTGGGCGTCGCTTTTCTGATGTTCATGCTCTTTGACCGGCGCCAGATCGGCTGGGTGGCGCTCGCGTTTGGGATCATCGCTGCCAGCATCCTCGCGACGGAGACGCTCTGGGGCGGAGGGGTCAACTACCTCCTCGACATCAGTCTTGCGGGGAAGAACAGCGGCGGTCTCCCGACGATGACGGCTATCGGTCACGTGGTACGGAGTAACTTCGTCGACCTTCTTGCTTACCTGGCTGTCGCCGTCATCCTTCTCATCCTGACGCCAACCTATCGGCATCTGCTCTTCGTGGGGTTCTGCATCACAACCGGGATCCTCCTGATCTCGCAGAACTTCCAATTCTTTGGGATTGTGACGCTTGGCGCGACCGCTGCCGTGTTGTCGGCATGTTTCTTTCGCGCAGAGCTTCCTTCCCGGTATGGAAGAGCGCGGATCGCCCTGCCGCTACTCTTAGCATTCCTGCTCACCCCGGCTGCGGTTGGTAATGCTGCGTCACTTGCCATCCATGCCTATTATGCCGCTGGCGGGCGAGGCGACGCTATTCCGCTGCCCGCCTTCTCCGGGGTCCGCCTGGTGAAGATGTGGAGCGCCGGCCAATATGAATATTTCCAGGACTACAACCGAACGCTTGCCGACGCGTCGGCGGCTCTTTCGCAACTGGATGGGAAATCTCAGCGTGTCGCCGTTCTGGACTTCGTCAATCCATTTTCCGCCGGGCTGCGACTGACGCCGCCGGCCGGCGACAGTGTCTGGTATCATTGGGGGCGCACTCTTGGGCAGGAATATCATCCGGCGGCGGAAAAGATGTTTGCCGACGTGGACTTGATCCTCGATCCGAAGTGGCCCATCGAAATCTGGACAGGGAACGGCATGCGGGACATCTATGCGCATTATATAGCCCGCCACTATGACCTCGTGCGGGAGACGGCGGATTGGCGCATTTATGGCAAAAAAGCTCCCTAAGCTGGAGCAGATCGTCGTACGCGTGAAATGAACCTGGCAGTGCAGGAGGAGCGGCGGAATTCGCTTCATCACTCATTTCGCTGCGGACGCCAAAAACGGAAGATTCTAAGACGGCGGGCCGTGCGAAATATTTCGCTCGCGTCTTGGCAGCCCCTGCTCGAAACGGCGCGTCTTGCCTGTCATGATTTTGCGGTGCGGCACGCGGATGGTTAGCGCCACGCCTCAATGAGAAATCCCGACGATCCTTCAACGGGATCGGTAGCGGGTAAGGGTACTGCCGATATTTTGGACAGCATGTCGCTTGAAGCAGCCGATGTTTGAATGTCGGCATCCTGGCCGTCAGGGTAGGCGCCGATAACTCGGAAGTCAGCGGAGCAGCCGAGGTTTTGATGGCCTGTGCCGGCTGGCAATACCAAACAATCTCCCGCCGCCACCGCCAGCGCCTGGCCGTCTGGGCCGCCAATCAGCAGCGTTGCGGTACCACGGGCGATTCCCAGCACTTCATGGGCGCCGGAGTGGAAGTGCTGGTAGTCGAACACACCGTTTGCCCAGATGCCTGTCCAGCCGTTCGCCGCGAAGCGTCCTTGGAAATCAATAGCCCCATCGTTGGCTACCAGTCCCCGGTAAAGCAATACAGGAAGGCGAGGATTGTTCGGGACCCAGTCGCTCGGCTGGAAAATTATTGTCTCGGTCTCCATGCGGAACTCCCAATTTTATTCATCGAGTGGCGCGACGACCCTGCCGCTAAGCCAGATGCTGATGTCCAACGATTTCGACGTGGTTACTATCGAACTCCGCCATAGTTTAACAAAACTAACTTTGGCAGGCTCCAGCAGTTCCCTGTTCCAGCAAGTTGATCCCTGACCGGATGCCTTTGCTCGGTCTGCCGGGGCTCAAAAAGGCGGGCAGCTTTTAGCCGTACCCGACCACGCAGGATATCTTCGAGGAATTGGAGCGGCGCGGCATGCAGATATATTGATCGCGGCCAGCCGGGAGGTCGGACGCTCCCAGCTGCGATCCAAAAAAAATTTCAATCCGGTCATCGAGTTGAATCCGCTCGGGAAATCCGCTGGTTACATCGATGCGCACAACTTAAGCGCGTTGAGTGCGCATTGACTCGTTGTCGGCTTGAGAACAAATAGAGAACATAACTGCACCTCTCAAGTAGAAACCGGTGCTCCGAAGGAGATCATGCCTACATCAGCCGCCATTTCGAATGCTGTTCTGGATGAGTTGCGCGAGAAAATCGCCAGCCTGGAAGGTGCCGGTTCGCGCCGCCGCAGCGTCCTGCCGTTCGGTGTTGGTGAGATCGATGCGCAGCTGCCGGGAGGTGGCCTGGCCTTCGGTGCGCTGCACGAAGTCGCCGGCGGCGGAAACGGTGCCATCGACGGCGCGGCTGCGGCGCTCTTCATTGGCGGCATCGCTGCCCGCACCACCGGCAAGGTGGTCTGGTGTGTCACCCGCTTCGATCTGTTCTTTCCAGCACTTGCCCAGGTCGGACTTCACCCCGATCGCGTCATCTTCGTCGAATGCGACAAGGAAGAGACGGTGCTCGCAAGCTTCGAAGAGGCTTTGCGCTATGGCGGCCTCGGCGCCGTCGTCGCCGAGCTGGTGCGCCTGCCGATGACGGCATCGCGCCGGCTGCAGCTTGCGGCGGAAAAGTCCGGCACATTGGGTCTGGTGATCCGCCGATGGCGGCGCCAGACGGAAGCCTCCGATTTCGGCATCCCGACGGCCGCGGCGACCCGCTGGCGGATCTCGGTGCTGCCGTCCGAGCCGCTGCCCGTGCCGGGCCTCGGCCGCGCGCGCTGGCTGGCGGAACTCATGCGGGTCAGGGCTGGCGAGAGAGGGGAATTCACTATCGGAGCATGTGATGGCCAGGGTCGTATCTGTCTTTCTTCCGACGCTGCCGACCGACCGGATCAGACGCGCCGATCCTTCGCTCAATCGTGACACGCCGCTGGTGGTGATCGCCAGGAGTGGGTCCAAACGATGGGTGGCGGCGGCCGATCAGGCCGCTGCCAAACTGGGCTTGCGCGTCGGCATGCCGGCCGCCAAGGCGCAGGCGCTGGTCCAAGGGTTGACGATGATCGATGCCGATCCGGCGGCCGACATCGCGACACTTGAACGGCTGACGCTTTGGGCCCTGTCGCAATATTCTCCCGTCGTTGCCATGGATCCCCCTGATGGCATCGTCATGGACACCGAGGGCGCCGACCATCTGCAGGGCGGCGAGGACCTGATGCTCTCCGGTCTCGTCAACCGCTTCCGCGGCCGCGGTCTCGCCGCGCGCGCGGCGATCGCCGATACGTGGGGTGCGGCGCATGCGCTCGTCCGATCCACGGATCGCCAGACTGTTATCATCCCGCGCGGCGCGACCGCCAAAGCGGTCAATCGTCTGCCGCTGTCGTCGCTGCGGCTGCCGGCCGAGATCGTCGGGAGCCTCAGAACCCTCGGCTTCGCCACAATAGGCGATCTGGCAGTGACGCCGCGGGCGCCGCTGACGCTGCGTTTCGGCCGGGAAGTCGGACGGCGCCTCGATCAGATGTTCGGCCGGCTCGCCGAGCCCATCGACCCGATCCGGCCGGCGGATCTCGTCGAGGTCCAAAAATCCTTTGCCGAACCGATCGGCGCACCGGAGACGATCGAGAAATATGTGGGCCGCCTGGTGCGGCAGCTTTGTCTGGAGCTCGAGAAACGAGGCCTTGGCGTGCGGCGCGCCGACCTCATCGTCCACCGCGTCGACAACACAATCCAGTCGCTTCGGGCGGGCACCGCCAAGCCCGCCCGAGATATCGCCTGGCTGACAAAACTTTTCCGCGACCGGATCGAGAAGATCGAGCCGGGCTTCGGCATCGAGAAGCTGAGCCTCGCGGCAATCGTCGCCGAACCGCTCGTTGAGGCGCAGTCGGCTTCCTCCCTGATCGAAGAACAGGTGACCGACGTGACGCCGCTCATCGACGTGCTGGGAAACCGCGGCGGTCAGCGGATTTTCCGTGTCGCGCCGGTGGCAAGCGATGTCCCTGAGCGCAGTGTCCGGCGGATCGCACCGACGGCCGACGAAATCGGCGCCACCTGGCCGCTGCATTGGCCGCGGCCGTCGCGGCTCTTGCCGCACCCGGAAGCGATCAAGGTGATTGCGCTTCTGCCCGATCATCCGCCGGTTTCCTTTACCTGGCGTGGCAACCGGCGCCGGGTGAAGCGCGCCGACGGCCCGGAGCGGATTTTCGGAGAGTGGTGGCAGAGCAGCTCCGAATGGGTCGCGGTTCGAGACTATTTCGTCGTCGAGGATGATGCCGGTGAGCGCTTCTGGATTTTCCGCTCCGGCGATGGCGTCGACGCCGACACTGGATCGCACCAATGGTTCCTGCACGGGGTGTTTGCCTGATGCGCTACGCCGAACTGCAGGTCACCACGCATTTCTCCTTCCTTCGCGGCGCAAGCTCGGCCGAAGAACTCTTTGCGACCGCCAAGCTGATGGGCATCGAGGCGCTCGGGATCGTCGACCGCAACAGCCTGGCGGGCATTGTTCGGGCGCTCGAAGCTTCCCGCGCCACCGGCCTGCGGCTCGTCGTCGGTTGCCGGCTCGATCTCGCCGACGGCATGTCGATCCTCGTCTATCCCACCGACCGCACCGCCTATTCGCGGCTGACGCGGCTTTTGACCTTGGGCAAGGGCCGCGGCGGCAAAGCCAACTGCATCCTGCATCTCGAGGATGTACTATTGCGAAGGCCTGATCGGCATCCTGGTCCCGGATATGCCGGACGATGGCTGCGCCGTGCAGTTGAGGAAGATGGGTGAGGTTTTCGGCGACCGCGCCTATGTCTCGCTCTGTCTGCGCCGGCGGCCGAACGATCAGCTACGGCTGCACGAGCTGTCGAACCTGGCGGCGCAGCACCGGGTGAAGACGGTCGTCACCAATGACGTCCTGTTTCATGAGCCCGGCCGGCGACAGCTGCAGGATGTCGTCACCTGCATTCGCACTGGCACCACCATCGACGATGTTGGCTTCGAGCGCGAGCGGCATGCGGACCGCTACCTGAAGCCGCCGGAAGAAATGGCGCGTCTGTTTCCCCGCTATCCGGAAGCGCTGGCACGCTCGAAGGAAATCGTCGAGCGCTGCAGGTTCAGTCTGGAGGAGCTCGTCTATCAATATCCCGAAGAAGCGCTGATCCCGGGCATGACGGCACAACAGTCGCTGGAGCATTACACCTGGGAGGGCGTTACGACGCGCTATCCGGAAGGGCTGCCGGCGCATGTCGAAAAGACGATCCGTCACGAGCTGTCCCTGATCGAGACCATGAAATACGCCCCTTATTTTTTGACGGTCTTCTCGATCGTCCGCTATGCCCGATCGCAGGGCATTCTCTGCCAGGGCAGGGGATCGGCCGCGAATTCCGCAGTCTGCTATGTGCTCGGCATCACCTCGATCGATCCTGATACCAATAATCTCCTCTTCGAGCGCTTCGTCAGCCAGGAGCGCGACGAGCCGCCCGACATCGATGTCGACTTCGAACATGAGAGGCGAGAGGAGGTGATCCAATGGATCTACAAGACCTACGGCCATGACAAGGCAGCCCTCTGCTCTACCGTGACCCGCTATCGCGCCAAGGGCGCCATTCGCGATGTCGGCAAGGCGCTCGGCCTGCCCGAGGACCTGATCAAGGCGCTTTCCGCCGGCATCTGGTCCTGGTCGGAAACCGTCGGCGAGAGCCAGGTGCGGGCCCTCGGCCTCAATCCGGAGGATCGGCGTCTCGCCTTGACGCTCCGGCTTTCCCAGCAGTTGATGGGAGCACCGCGGCATCTCGGCCAGCACCCGGGTGGATTTGTCCTGACCCACGACAGGCTGGATCATCTTGTGCCGATCGAACCGGCGGCGATGGCCGATCGCCAGGTGATCGAATGGGATAAGGATGACGTCGAGGCGCTCAAAATGATGAAGGTCGATGTCTTGGCCTTGGGCATGTTGACCTGCATGGCCAAAGCCTTTGCCCTCATTGGCGCCCACAAGCATCAGGAACTCGACCTCGCCGCCATCCCGCAGGAAGACCCGGCCACCTATGCGATGATCTGCAAGGCCGACACGCTTGGCACCTTCCAGATCGAGAGCCGGGCGCAGATGTCGATGCTCCCGCGGATGAAGCCGGAGACCTTCTATGACCTCGTCATCCAGGTGGCGATCGTCCGGCCCGGACCGATCCAGGGTGACATGGTCCATCCGTATCTGCGCCGCCGCGAGGGCAAGGAAAAGGTCGAGTATCCGACGCCCGAACTGGAGGCGGTCTTGCACAGGACGCTGGGCGTGCCTCTGTTTCAAGAGTCGGCGATGAAGATCGCGATGGTCTGTGCCGGTTTCACGGGCGGCGAAGCCGACCAGCTTCGGAAATCCATGGCGACGTTCAAGTTCACCGGCGGCGTCAGCAGGTTTGAGGACAAGCTCGTTTCCGGCATGATCCGCAACGGCTATTCACCGGAGTTTGCCAAGCGCACCTTCGGCCAATTGGAAGGCTTCGGCTCCTACGGTTTCCCCGAAAGCCATGCTGCCAGTTTCGCGCTGATCGCCTATGCCAGCAGCTACATCAAATGCCATTTCCCGGATGTCTTCTGCGCGGCTCTCCTGAACTCGCAGCCGATGGGTTTTTATGCCCCGGCCCAGATCGTAGCAGATGCGAGGAAACACGGCGTCGAGGTGCGACCGGTCTGCATCAATCGCTCGCGTTGGGACTGCACGCTGGAGGAGGTCGAAGGCACTGACCGCCATGCGGTGCGGCTCGGCATGCGGCTGGTGCGCGGATTGGCAACCGCTGACGCAGCCCGCATTGTTGCCGCGCGCGGCGACGAACCCTTCGCTTCGGTCGACGACCTGTGGCGCCGGTCGGGCGTGCCGGCCGCTTCCCTTGTCGAGCTTGCCGAGGCAGATGCGTTCCTGCCATCCTTGCGATTCGAACGACGCGATGCGCTCTGGGCGATCAAGGCGCTGCGCGACGAGCCGTTGCCTCTCTTCACGGCCGCGGCCGAACGCGAAGCGCGGGCGATCGCCGAGCAGCAGGAGCCGGACGTCGAACTCAGGCAGATGACCGAGGGGCATAACGTCGTCGAGGATTACAGTCACGTCGGGCTGACACTGCGGGAGCACCCTTTGCGATTCCTGCGGGCCAATCTCGCCAAGCGCCGGATCGTCACCTGTGCCGAGGCGATGACGGCGCGCGACGGCCAGTGGCTGATGGCGGCCGGGCTGGTGCTGGTGCGGCAACGGCCGGGTTCGGCCAAGGGCGTGATGTTCATCACCATCGAGGACGAGACCGGCATTGCCAATGTCGTCGTCTGGCCGAAGCTGTTCGAGCGCTCGCGCCGCGTGGTGCTCGGCGCCAGCATAATGGCGATCAACGGCAGGATCCAGCGCGAAGGTGAGGTGGTTCACCTGGTCGCGCAGCAGCTGTTCGATTTATCGGGTGATCTGTCAGGGCTTGCGGGGCGCGACGGCACGTTTCATCCGCCGACCGGGCGCGGTGACGAGTTCGCCCATGGTTCGCCGGGCAGCCCGGATTCGCGCGAAAAAGCGCCTCCGCGGGTTCGGGCAAGGGACATGTTCACGCCGGATCTTCATATCGATACGCTGAAGGTGAAATCCAGGAATTTTCAGTAAATTGGCTGCTGGTTGCGCATTTCGCACCCAGCACCCCTCCCTTGAGCGTTGCAATTGAGTGGCTCCTCCTGATCAAGCGGGCTCTTTCGTCCTGCGAGGTCTGTGCTAAGGTCCGCAGACATATTCTCCCGTCCGGGTAGCAAAGCACCAAACCGTAAAAATGACGAAGGTTCCCACAGGACGTCAGCCGATGGTGTGCCATACGCGCGATGAGAATATTTTTGGAGCAGGCGCGAGCAGACGGCGCGTCAGGACCGGCCGGAATTCAGCCTACTCCGCTTGGATCAGCAAATAGTCGCGCCTGTCAACTATATTGCAGCGCTGGTCATTCCGCCAACTCAATAGGAGGTAATCTCACCGAGACATCCGGGCGGATTATCTGTGTAATAGGGCGACAAGCGATATCGGTATCTCGACCGCGAAAAAATCCATGGCCGCACCGATAATCACCGCCCACACGACTATCAGGAAAATGAGCGCTGCAATCCTGATTTCGACTGGTTGCACTATCTGCCCCATCCCAGCATATGCGTCCCCCGGACAAATTTTTATCCCTCGGGCAAGTTCGCTATGCGCGAGGATGATGTGCGACCGTAGAGAGCGGCGGCGCATGCAGCGCGGAAGTCTCGGCTCTCTCGAAACTGATGTCGTTTTGATCGGTCAAGTCGCTGGATGTAGCCCCGTTACTGCGTTCGAGATAACGACCATCCAGGAAGGAGCGGTAGGCGTCGGCGATGCCCTCCTTCAGACCGATCTTGGGAGACCAGCCGAGAGAGCGAAGCTTGTCGACGTTCAAGAGTTTACGTGGCGTGCCATCCGGCTTGGTGGGGTCGCGTTTGATCTTGCCTTCGAAGCCAACGACCTGGGAGACGAGGTGTGCCAATTCGAGGATGGCAATGTCTTCGCCGGAACCCACGTTCACATGACTGTCGGCGGAATAGGTCTTCATGAGATGCAGGCAGGCGTCGGCACAATCGTCAACATGCAGGAATTCGCGCCGCGGCGTGCCGGTGCCCCAGATGCATATCTCCTGCTGCCGGTTGATCTTGGCCTCATGCGCCTTGCGTATGAGCGCCGGCATGACATGGCTTGAGCCGAGGTCAAAATTATCCTCCGGACCATAAAGATTGGTCGGCATAGCCGAGATGAAATCGTTACCGTGCTGCTTGCGATAGGCATGACAGAGCTTCAATCCGGCAATTTTGGCGATCGCATACCATTCATTCGTGGGCTCAAGCGATCCCGTCAGAAGCGAGTCCTCCACGATCGGCTGGTCGGCGAATTTCGGGTAGATGCAGGACGAACCCAGAAACATCAGTTTTTCGACGTGAGCTTTATGGGCGGCGTGGATGACGTTGGCTTGGAGAATCAGATTGTCGTAAAGGAAGTCGGCCGGATAGGTAGCGTTCGCGAGAATGCCGCCGACCCTCGCAGCAGCCAGGAAGACCGCGTCGGGACGATTCCTGCTCATCCAGGCTTCCACCTGGTCTTGACGTCTGAGGTCGAGTTCGGCGCGGGTGGCCGTCAAAATCTCGCAGCCCTCGGAAGCGAGACGCCGCACGATCGCAGAGCCCACCATGCCGCGGTGGCCCGCGACATAGACCCTTTTTCCGGCAAGGCTGTAGATCACCTCAGGCATAAGCAAACCCTTTGGTGACGCCGACCGACGGAACGTTTCTTGCCATGACTTTCAGGTCCTCGCGAACCATCTCCGCAACCAGCTGGTCGAGACTGGTCTCATGTTTCCAGCCAAGCTTGGTGTGCGCCTTCGTCGGATCACCGATCAGAAGATCGACTTCAGTCGGACGGAAGTAAGCGGGATCGATCTCCACGACACATCGACCGGATGTCTTGTCGTATCCCTTTTCATCAACCCCGCTCCCACGCCAATCGATCGACATGCCCACCTTGGCAAAGGCCTTGTCGACAAAGGAGCGAACCGAGTGCGTTTCGCCGGTCGCAAGCACATAGTCCTCCGGTTCGTCCTGTTGCAGCATCAGCCACATGCCGCGGACATATTCTCGTGCATGTCCCCAATCGCGCTTGGCATCCAGATTGCCGAGATAGAGCCTTTCCTGCAGTCCAAGGTGGATCGCCGCCGCCGCCCGGGTGATTTTACGCGTCACGAATGTCTCGCCGCGGATCGGGCTTTCGTGATTGAACAAAATGCCGTTCGAGGCGTGCATGCCATAGGCCTCGCGATAATTGACCACAATCCAATAGGCGTAGAGCTTGGCCGCCGCATAGGGGGATCGCGGGTAAAAAGGCGTCGTTTCGCTCTGCGGGACTTCCTGGACCTTGCCGTAGAGCTCCGAGGTGGACGCTTGATAGAAGCGGGTCTTCTTGGTCAGCCCCAGGAGGCGAATGGCTTCGAGCAGCCGAAGGGTGCCGGTTCCATCCGCGTTTGCTGTATATTCCGGCGTCTCGAAAGAGACTTGAACGTGGCTTTGTGCGGCGAGATTGTAAATCTCGTCCGGCTGCGTTTCCTGAACGACACGGATGAGATTCGTTGAATCGGTCATGTCGCCGAAATGCAGGATAAAGCGAGGGCTCTCGCTGTGGGGATCCTCGTAGAGATGCTCGATGCGACTGGTGTTGAAGGACGATGAGCGACGCTTGAGGCCGTGAACGATATAGCCCTTCTCCAGGAGCATTTCGGCCAGATACGCACCGTCCTGGCCTGTTATGCCCGTGATGAGCGCAACTTTTCGGTTCTCTCTCATTCCCGTATCCATGGTTCCTCCAACTCTGGTTACTAATGCAAAAGAAACTTATGCTGCGTGGTTTGCGCGAATAAGAATGTTGAGCGTATAAGCCTCGTTATCGATGTATTCATGCTTTGAAATTGTAGTATTTCATCAGGGATTTCGAAAACAGCTCGGAGTCACTGAAATTATACAGTGCATGCTTTTCGGGGTTGACGCTGTTGATCGCCACAACGATGTCCGAATTCCGCGCGCTTTTCATTTGCTGCAGGCTGAACTCGACCGCGCGGCGGCTCGTCTTTCCCCATCTAGCGATTGCCAGTGTTCTTTCCGCCAGGGCAGTCAAATGCACAGTATCTGTCGAGGCGAGCACCGGCGCGCTGTCGAAGATGACAATCTGGCCGGCCGCGCCCGCCGTCTCGATGATTTCTGCCAAGCCGTTCGGACGGACGCGCCGCTGGAGACTGAATTTCCCAGATGGAATGAAATCGATGCCGCTTGGATGGTGGTAGACGATGTCGCGGAAATCGGCCTGACCATTGAGGAACTCGTTCAGTCCGTAGGTTAGCCCCGATCTGAAAAACGTATCGAGTTTTCCCCGTCGAAGGTCGCCATCGACCAGCAGCACCGGAATAGCAGCTGCGGCAAGTTCCATAGCGAGCGATCGCGCAACAAGCGACTTGCCGTCTCCGCTGTGAGCCGACGTAACGACGAGACTGTTCGGCAACTTGCCACCATTGGACTGCTTGAGTGAAAGCATCACGGTACGGATGGCTTCGTCGAACATCGGTACCGGCATATGTGCGAATATCGTCTTTGAATTTTCCCTCCGCGCCAGACGCGGGATAAGTCCAGCCGGTATCGTGCGCCCAATTCCAGCGAGCTGGTCGAAACTGCGAACCGACCGGTCCCACATCTCGATCATGAAAGCGGTCGTCACGGCTGCCGAGATCACAGCCATGAGTGTGGCCACCAGATAGAAAAGCCGTCCACGCCCCTGTGGCACGAGCGGCACCGAAGCCGGTGAGAAAACCTCCAGTTCCGCACCCGGCAACATGGCTTTGGCGGCAAGGTCACGGCGCTGGTCCTCGAGCTTGTCGAGTGACGCTTGCTCCTTTTCGGCAATACGCTGCAGTCGCGTCAATTCCGTCTGGGCCAGGGCATCGCGTGTGCGTTTTTCCTGAGCGACAGCCAGGATGGATTGCACTGCGTTGGCTTCATGATCAAGGGCGGCGAGCTTGGCGCGCATTGCCAGAAGATATTGCTTGGTCGCATGGTCGAGATCAATACGGGATTGTTCGATCTTTCTGCGCAAATCCACCACGGCCTCGGCATTGCCGTCATATGTCTCAAGCAGACGGGTGAGATCTTGCTCTTGTGCGTGAAGATCGCGCTGCTTTGCGGTGATGCTATCGGGGACAATGATATTCTGCACCGCAATCGATGCGTTATCCGTTGCTTCAAGCGCTGAAATCGTCGCCTTTACCTCAACTCGGCTTTCCTCGATTTTGCCTTCGCGGCCGGTGAGTTCCAGGAGTGTTTTGATCCGTTCATCCTGAGCGTCCTCTTTCGAGACGATGTCCATCGATTCCTGGTAGTTCCGAGCAGCGTCGCGAGCAATATCCGCGCGAGTCTGCTGTCCGGTAATGCGCTGCCGGATCCATTCTTCCGCTGAGACGAGGCGCGCACGAACACTACCCTTCCGCTCGTCGAGGTAAATGTTGACGAGCCGGTTCGGAACTGCGGCCGCGAGTTCAGCATCACTCGCAGTGAAGCTGATCTGTATAACTTCACTCTTGTCTTCGTGCCACACACCAAGCGCCTGATAATATTCCGGCATGGTGGCTTCGATGCCATCCCCCACCGGCAAAGCGGGTTTTCTGGCGTCGAACAGGCCTCGCAACGTCGCCCGGATTCTCTCTATGAACGAGATCTTCCGCAGCGCCGGATTGAACTCCGGCAGCTTGTTGAGCTGCATTTCGCGGACGACCCGCTCCGAGATACTCCTGGATAAAAGTCGCTCGTTCTCCGATTTCACATCCAGTGCATCACCGCGGCTGATATCGTCCGCACCAAGTGATGTCGCGAGAGGCTGATGAACAATCAATCGGGCCCAGGCCTGATAGGTGGGTTTCAACCCGGAGATCATACTCGCCGCGGGCACCATGAGTAGCACGGTTATTGCGATGATCATGATCATTCTTCGCCTGATGAGACCGAAGATGGAGGCCAAATCGAACCGGTCTGCTTTGGTCTCAACCTGAAAGCGAGGATCATAGCGCATGGGCGAGATCGAAAGGTTGCGGTCTGGCGGAAGAGTGGAAATCGTCATCGTGCGCCAACCATTGCCTGAGTTTTCGCGGAAACGGTTTCGTAAAGTTTCTCGAGCGACCGCATATAGGCTCTCATGCTGAAATGGTTGAGGTAGTGCGTGCGCCCTTGGACCGAGAGGCGGATGCAGGTTTCCGGATCAGTCACCAGTTTCGCCAGGGCTGCAGCCAGGGCATTCGGGTCTCCGACGGGTACGAAGACGCCGGTCTCGCCGTCGGTGATGACTTCGTCATGCGCCCCGACACGTGTGGTGACGACGGCGAGCCCGTGGGACAGCCCTTCGAGCACGGCCATTGCCAGACCTTCGGCGTGCGAAGGCAGGACCAGAATATCTGCGCGCGCACAGAGCGCTCGCGCCTCGCCGGCGTCGAGCCAGCCGGGCATCTCTACCAGACCGGACAACGTCATGGCGTCAGCCTGACGGCGATAATCCTCGACAGGTCCGTCGCCTGCCAATACGGCCCGCCACTGGAGTTCCCTCATGACCGGGTGGCTGAGGGCCAACAGGAGTTCGGTGACACCCTTGCGTTCGCTCAACCGGCCAAGGAAAACGATCAACGGTGTCTGGCCGACGCGAATATCGTGCGCCCCGGGATCGGGGACGCAATTATGGGCAATGACCGTGCGGCGCTCGTCAACGCCTAGAAGTGTCGTCAGCGTTATTTGATCGCGCCGGCCCAGCGCCACAACGCAATCGGCATTCTGAAACATCCGACGTATGAGCCGTTGTTGGCGCGGCGAGCGTTGCTCAAAGTCGCCGGCGTAGTCGTAGTCGTGAAGGTGCAACATGTGGCAGCACCCGAACAATCGGGCAGCCTCGGTCAGGATCAGTTTTCGCGACGTGCTGCCGCGGCCGGCGATATGGATATGGTGAATGCGCTCGGGTGCAACGATCCGGTCCTTTGCCATCGTCAGGATGGCGCCGATGAGGCGCGCCGGCGACGTCCATTTGGACCATCGAGACCCTCTCGTATCGGTGACGAAATGTTTCGTGCCGGTCTCTTTCGCCGTCTCCGTTATATAGCCGACCAACCTGCCAATGCCGCCGCCGTTCTCGCAGCCGCCCGGAACATAGTGGCGGACGCTAGCCGCGCTCCGTGCCGCCAGCCGATTTCTGTCCGTGAGGGCGTCCATCAGCATGACCCCACAACCTCCCTATAAACGGCCGCGGCCTGGCCGCCGACCCGTTCAGGCGAATTCGGTCCTTTGGCCCATTCGAGCGCGTTGGCACCGAACCTGTTTCTAAGCGCGCCGTTGTCTGCCAATGTCCTGATGGCTGCCGCGAGCTCTTTGGCATTTCCGGGAGGGACCACCATTCCCAACCCGTTAGGCTGAACGGTGCCACCCAACTCGCCGACATCCGTAACGATGACCGGTTTGCCAAACGCGGCTGCAAGGTTGAGCACGCCGCTTTGGGATGCTTCCGTATAGGGAAGCACAACAATATCAGTGTCGAGGAAAAGCTGGGCGACCTCCGCATCCTCGATGAAACGGTTGCGAATATCGTAGCGGCCGGCATCGCCCATGAGCGGCTGGAATATCCGCGGGTCGTCGCCACGGCCTGCGACCGTGATGCGCAGGTTGGGAAGCGCGTCCTTGAGCATCGCTTCGGCCCGGATCAGATGTTCCAGGCCCTTGTAGGCAAAAATCCGGCCGAAGAGCAGGACGCGGATGGTTCCATCCGCTGGCCGCGGCGTCATTTTCCGTTGCCGGGCGAGTTCCGCATAGCGAAGGATGGCGGGATGCGACAGGACATGGACACAGTCCGGTGATTTTGAATATCGATCGAGGACCAGCCGCTTCAGTCCCTCACCGTGGACGACAAGATGTCCGGATTGTTTCACTATCAATTCCGGAGCCCAGTCGGGCAGCGTACGCGTGTCGGAATCGCCGGGATGGATTTCCACGTCATGGATGGTCGTCACAAGCGGGATCGGACGCCAGAACGGCACGGCGAGGTTCAGCCAAAGTGTGGAATTGCTGAGGAGATGAATGAGGTTCGGCCGTTCCCGCCGGATCAGCCGCGTAAGCTGGTAGAGAAACCAGGGATTGGAGAGAGAACGGTGTCTCGGCCAGTCCAGAAGGTGCAGGTCAACGGCCGGATCGAAGGAAGAGGCGAGATGTGCATACCGCCTTCGCGGCACGGCAAGCACGACGTCCAGGTGCCGGGCAACGCCGCTAGCGAAGGAGATGGTATAGTCTTCCAGTTCGGAAACCAATAACAGCGCCTTCATTTCGCTGCCTCCGACAAGCCTACATCAAGACCGAGCCGTGACAGGCGGTACGCCGAGCGCAAACTGTCGCGCGTCCGCCTGAGCAGGTTCGGTTCACCGGCAAAGAAGAGGCCCCCGACGGCAAGCTTGAACCGGCTGAGAGCATCGGCGCCGTGTAGCTTCGCCGACGCGACGCGGTAGGGGTAATGATCCGCCAGATGCAGCCTTGCTGGCAGTTCATGGGCTGAAAGAAACAGGTTGGTTGCCTCAACGGTATGCCGCCAGTGCGTCATCCGCCTCCTTAGCGTCGAGGCATCCTCGGTCGAGCGATACCAGTTGTTATTGTGGATGCGGTAGAATCCAAGGGGATCCGGCATGGCAATCACGTCCCCCAGAAACGGGTAGATCCCCACCAGCCAAGCATCGGCCGATATCCGGAACTGTTCTGGAATGCTGCCCGCAGCATCCCATGCGCTTCGCCGTACCGCGACGGCTGACGTCATCGGAAAAGGCCACCAACCAGCCGATCTGGCGAGCCGCGACGACAAAGCGCCCGAACACAGGGTTCGAGGAATCGGCTTGGACGTTGGCGTGCCATCAACAAGCGTCGGTTGCAGGCGGTGATAGACCAGCGATGCTCGGGGATTGGCACGGAACGCTGCAGCCGTCGCCGACAGCTTGCCCGGCGCCCACCAGTCGTCGGCATCCAGAAAACAGAGGATCTCGCCCGAGCTTGATCCGACTGCGGTATTGATCGCAGCCGCCTGTCCTGCGTTCTCCTGAAAGATCACCTTTACGCGGCTGTCATACGCCTGCAGAACAGACCGCGACTGATCGGTCGAGCCGTCATCAACGACGATGATCTCGACGTTGCGTGCGTCTTGGCTCAACACGCTGTCGATAGCCCGCCCGACAAAGCGGGCGTAGTTGTAATTATTGATGAGGACACTGAGGGGCGGCCGCTCCATGACGCGCTCTCAGGCGGGTTGCCGCGATGCACCGCTACGCAGCGCAAAGTTGCTAAGGAAGCCGACCTTTCCGCAGCCATTGCGGTTTGGAGCATCGGTGATGTTGATATTTAAAATAGCGTGTCGGCCGAACCGCATCTCGCGCAGAGCCGATAAGATCGCCGCTGACAACGCCACGACGAGTAGAGCGCCCGTCGTGTTGCATAGAGAACTAGGATCATAACGCAGGAACATAGCAATCCTAACCTTCCAGGCTTCGACTGCAGAGAAAGTCTCTGTCAGAATTGTTGCCTCATTGCAGTGGAGCCGCGGCTTACCCCACCACGCTCCATAAGACATTCTTCGCCACGGTACCGATGAACGGACAAGCGCAACATCTGCTCTTAAGGGCAATTGGCGGACATGAAGGCCCGTCTTTTGGGTAAATGCCGGCTGAAAGCTTAGGCGCAACACCGCCTTTGGGTGGAGTGAGGGTGCATTAGGCGTAGCCCACCCTTCACTAGGACAGGTTGACCGCGGATGGGGCTGGATGATTGCTTGAGAGCAGCGCGCGCCACGAAGGCGACACCTGTTTTTTTTGATCTGCCGCGATCAACGGCCGCTTGTCTGTTCAAATCAGTCGGGACGGATAATGAGAGTAGATAGGCTTAGAACCGCCAGCGGGCCAACCATCAGTTGGCGGGTCATAGAATGCTGGGGCGCCGGCATATCCCTTTTTTTTCAGGCAGGCGCTTTTTTGCCTCTTATGCTGGCCGATGCGGACGGAACGCTCAGCGAATCTGCCAAATCTATACTGCGTCTTCCTTGCTTTCCTGTGTATGTATTTACAGCCGTGATCCTGATACGCAATTTTCCGCAGTTTATAACGGCGCTCAGGCGAAATCTGCTAGTTCCCCTCATGCTTGCTTTGCCGTTTTTGTCTACCCTGTGGTCAATAGCGCCGCCGACGACCTTGAGGCGCGCGATCGGCCTTTTGTTTTGCGTGCTTCTTTCCTACGTCCTGGCGATACGTTTCACGCCGAGGCAGCTGCTGTTCCTGCTATTTGTAACCCTGGGCGCCTGTATCGGTCTCAGCGTGGTTATATCAGTGGTGTCACCAAGTCTCGCCAGTATGCCGGATGGTGCGATGCGGGGCGTCTTCATTCACAAGAACGTCCTGGGTTGGTATGCGGCTCTGATGATCCTGGTGGCGACGGCCGTGCTGATCGACGGCGCGCTCGGCCTGCGGCGAACCGCATTTATATTGTTAGCGGCGGGTGTAATCTGCCTTGCAAGCTCAGGATCGATGACGGCGATCATTGCAACATCAGTGGCGTATTGCCTGATTGGCTTTTATTCCCTGCTGCAAAGAAGCAGCAGCATTGGCCGCGTCGTCATGGTCCTGTTTTTCGTTCAGCTGTCTCTCGGCATTCTGATTTCGCTGCATGAATTCCTGGTTCCGGCCCTTGAAGCGCTTGGCAAGGACGCGACATTGACCGGTCGGGTGCCGTTGTGGGAGCTGGTTGATCGCGAAATATCCGACCGTTGGTTGCTTGGCTATGGTTACCAGGCTTTCTGGACGGTCGAGAATCCAGAAGCGACGCATATGTGGTTCAAGCTCGGATGGGCGGCGCCCCACGCGCATAACGGATACCGCGATATCTTGTTGAGCTTTGGAATCATGGGAATGGTTCCGTTTGTTCTGATGGTTCCCTATGCAATCAGACAGGGCGGGTTCCTGCAATGTCATGATCCGCAGTATGGGTGGCTCTGGCTCAATGTCCTTACGATCATGATTCTGGTGATGAATCTGACCGAAAGTATTTTTTTCGTTCAGAATGACGCCATTTTCATCCTGTTTACCACGGCCATCATCATGTTTTCGCTGTACGCGCCCGTCGTTTCGATGAGCCATTCGCCACCTTGGCGGGCGCCCGCGCGTGGTCTTACGAGCGGGTTGCAGACATCATGAGACGACGTTCTGGACTGATCCTGAGCATCTTGCCTGTGATGCTCTTTCCGCAGTCCGGTAATTCGGCCTCGGTCTGGACTGAGATAGATGCGCCGGAACACCTTCAGACGCTTGTCAGGGAGGCGACGTGCGCGGAAGCTTCCGCGACGTTGGCAGCCAAGTTGAACGGGACTTCCTTAAGCGACGTATTGAACGGCAGCACGGGCGCACGGACGATATTTTACGTTTCTCCCGATGGCAATGATACCTGGAGTGGCCTTCTTCCGACCGCAAATCAGGAGGGTGGCGACGGCCCTTTCGCCAGCATTGACAGAGCCCGTGATGCTGCCCGCGAGAAAGGCGGCGCCAATACTATCGCGCTGGGTAAAGGTGATTACTACCTTACTCAGCCCGTCATCTTTGACGGCCGCGATACGGGCTTGATCCTCACAGCGAGGTGCAATGAAGCGCCGATTTTGCATGGGGGGCAACGCGTGCGCAACTTTGCGCGGCAGACCGACGGTCGGTGGACGGCGCCACTGAAATTACCGGCGGATGAAGGGGTCGGTGACCTTTTCGTCAATGGGGTCCGCCAAACGAGGGCTCGATTTCCCAACGCCCCCGCTGATGGCGATCCACGCAAGGGATGGTTGTTTGCCGCAAGGTGCGAGCCTGCCATCGACGCGCGGGAAGCAAACATGCGCTTCTGTTTCCATGCCGGCGACCTTCCGGCAATAGATGATACAAGTGGCCTGTTCGTGAACATCGTTGGAGGGTATCAGCCTGGAAGCCAGTGGGGCAATGATACGCTTCCTGTCGTATCCATCGATAGCGCAGGCCGGACGGTCCATACGAAAGGCACAGACTATTTCTTTACCGCAGAAGGCAGCCGCTATTTCCTGACCGGAGCCAAAGCCTTGCTCGATGCTCCCGGAGAGTGGTGGCACGACGCGGCCCTAGGTCAGCTTTATTATATCCCTGTCGATCAGGCCTTATCCGATTCCGTCGTTGTTGCCGGGATTCTGCCGACATTCTTCAAGTTGGACGGCGCCAATGGGATGGTTATTTCAGGGCTCGAGTTGAGAGATGGAGCCCCCGAAGGCAGCGGCAAATTCTATACGGAGACCAGAGGATTTGGCGCCATAAGAATCGAACACGCTGACGGCGTCAAGATTGTCGGCAACACGATCGAGAACGTCGGCGTCGGGGTCCATGTGACGGAAAGCAAGGATGCGTTGATTGCCGGCAATGTGATTGCTGACGTGGCTGGCAACGGGATCTACGTCGGCACAAATTATGGCACGTTCGGCAAGTCGAACGGCGCCCGGATCCTTTCAAACCATATCCATGATATCGGAAAGGTCTACATTGAAACAGCCGGAATATGGTTCCAGGCGGCTGACAATGTCAGGATCGCCGACAACCTGATCGAAAACACGGCGCAGTTCGGAATCGCCGGCGGTTCGCTGTGGGGTTCCAATGACGCCGTCTATAACGCCGTCATCGAGCACAATGCGGTCCACAATGCCAATCAGCAGACGGCGGATGGCGGCGCCATCAAGATGATGGGCGAGCAGGCCGACCCTTTGAACAGCACCATCCGCTCCAATCTCGTGACCGGGACCGGTCATCTGATGAACAGGGCCGATGGAACGTTCTGGCCTCCCGGATATGAGAATACCAGCGAATGGCCGTCTCCGATCAGCTGGGCGATCTATACGGATGGGAAGGCGAGCGGGCTGCGTATCGAAGGGAATACGCTCACGGGCAATGTCGCGGCGATCGGTATCAACGGCGGCTGGAGCAACCTGGTGGTGGGAAACGTCATCACGCACGGGTCGGGCGCGGCCTTTCGCGTCGATGACGGTACCGGCAGGGGTTGGCGTCCGCCATGGGCACGCCCTAATCGTATTGAGGAGAATGTTGTATCGGTTGACAGTGACGGCGGCATTGTCGCGTATGTCAACGCTTCCGATCTTGGGATTGGATTTGTGCAATTCGCGCGCAACCGCTACAGCGGCAACTTGAACAACAAGAGCTTCCGAATAGATCCGAGGATTATGCGTTCGGGAGAGTTTGGCAGCCTAAGAGATCTTCAGAAGGCTGGAGCGGACACCGGAAGCGTGGCCGCGCCCGACTAACAAAAGTCGCCGAGACGAGCGGTCTTCTACCGCGAAAAAGTCCGCAGCGATCTTGCCGATCCGCGAATGATCGATCGCAACCTGAAGGCCCTTGGGCGTCAGCCGAAGCCACAGCCAGATCGCTTTGAAGATCTACTGGCTCCTGTCAACCAGCGTCGGCATTTGCCGGCATTTTCGATCCGCGCATGATCGCCTCGCCCGCTCGTACGCGCCGCCCCATCTCAGGCAGGTTCTTTGCCGGCCCTTGAGATGCGTTTTCGGTCCAACCTTCAATTACTGGCGGGACTTCATTCTGATCCTGGATAGAGCGCGATCCTCCCCGGCTTTGCCGCCGAGGGCGGATATCGTCTGCGGCGCTGCGGTCATCAAAAAGAGCAACATAGCCAGCCAAGGGGTACGGAGACTTACTTCGAATATCGTACGTCATCCCGGCGTAAGACGTAAATATGAAGTCTCTTCTACGTCCAATAGCTGGAGCGGCAAGTATGGAGGCAATCGACTTGCCGAGATATTCTGATGACAGTTTCAGTCGCGAAAGCGCAGGTCATGAGAAAACAACCAGCAGGCAGCAGCCCAACTTCAGTTCTTCGTCCGGAGGGCTCTTTTGGATGGACCAATGTCCTGGGTGTTCGCGTTTCGGCCGTCAATCTCAAAAGCGCGACTGGATGTATTCAAAAAGCGATCGAAGACGGCAGGAAGGGATATGTCTGCGTTCGCGATGCACACGGCATCGTCCGATGTCAGGACGATCCCGAACTCCGGTCGATACATAACCAGGCGTTCCTCGTAACCCCCGACGGCATGCCGCTTGTTTGGGCGCTGAGACATGCTGGTCATACGGAAAGCGACAGAGTCTATGGACCGGATCTCATGTTGTCCGTTTTCGATGCCGGCGGCGCCAACGGCTTGCGCCACTTCCTTTATGGCGCAACGGCTGAAACGCTCGAACAACTGCAGGCGCGCCTTCTCGCAAAATTTCCGCAAGCGCGGATCGTCGGCTCTTATGCGCCGCCTTTTCGCAAACTGTCGACGCGGGAGGAAGCGGATATTGCCGACCGGCTCAATCGCTCGGGCGCCGATATCGTCTGGGTCGGGCTGAGCAGTCCCAAACAGGAACTCTGGATGGCGCGCATGCGCGATCGTCTGGACGCTTCGATGCTGATCGGTGTCGGAGCTGCGTTCGATTTCCATGCCGGCCTGAAGCGGCAGGCTCCGAGGTTCATTCAAAGAAGCGGCTTCGAATGGGCGTTTCGTCTTCTGTGCGAGCCGCGACGGCTGTGGCGACGCTATGCGCTCGTCGTGCCGGCCTTCATCTCATTGACGGCATTCCAGAGACTGGGACTTCGGAAGTTTCCCATCGAAGACGGCGTTTCCGGATCGAGTGCGTCGGGACAAATGCAGTAGGGGAGTAAAAGCGTCATGTCCTTATTTATGCCGTCAGCGATGACACCGGGTCCGTCGAAGGCATCCACATCAAATGACATGACATCGCGGGCGATTCCGACAGGGTCCGTGCCGCCCATAGCAGCCAAGACCGCCGATGCTTTCGTACGGGCAGGGCTGACCATGCCCGTCGCACTACAGCGCCGGCTTCCCCGGCTTGCAACGTCGTCCCTCCTGGTCGCCGGCGACATAGCAAGCTACTTGATGACCTATTTTATTCTCCTGTCCATTCTTCCCAGTGTTTCTGAGGGCACGATTGTGGAACGTGCGTTCACGGTCGCCGCACTGGCTGCGATTGTTCTTTACGCATCGGCCGGCCTCTATCCTGGATATCGGCTGCATGACCACGAACATCTGCGGCGGCGCACTAAAGCTGCCGTCAAAGCGGCAGTCCTGGCGGTATTCGGAGCAATTATCCTGCCGGCGGGGGAACCGCTGCTACTTGCCATTCTTGTGTTCCTCGGTCTCGGGCTGATTGTGCAGCCATTTGTGCATTGGCTTGTGCGAGGCCTTTGCTGGAGACTTGGAATTTGGGGGGAGCGCGCGGTTGTCATAGGGGGGCGCAATCTTGCTTCCGCGCTCGTGGCCCATTTCAACGAACACTGGCAGTACGGCATCAAACCGGAGCCCTTTTTTCCCGATAGTTTGGAAGCATTTCCCGATGGCGGGCCATGCGTAGCCGTGATTGCAGGCGACACAGGCTCGCTGGCGTCCGACTTACCGGCGATGCGTCGGAAGTTTGCCGAAGTCATTTTGCTGTCCGACACGCCGAACTTCAAGGTAAGTGGATTGCGACCTGCGGATATCGGCGGGGAGATCGGCATTCGCCTCACCACCAGAGTGAGTTCGATCAACTCGGATCCGGTTCGCCGATTCCTCGATCTGGCAATCGCCATCCCTGCAACGATCGTGGTCGCGCCATTCATCGCGATCGCAGCGGCTGCAATCTATGCCATCGATCCGGGCCCCGTCTTCTTCCGGCATGCCAGGGAAGGACGGTCCGGCAAGCCGGTGCACGTCCTGAAATTGAGGACGATGTACCAGGATGCGGAACAGCGCCTTGAAGCCCTATTCCGAGAGAACCCGGCGATGCGCGCCGAGTGGTTGAGCCACTTTAAGCTCAAGGAGGATCCGCGCGTTCTTCCGATCATAGGGCATATGCTGCGCTCTTCGAGCATCGATGAGCTCCCGCAATTGGCGAACATCATTGCGGGCGAGATGGCCTTCGTGGGACCGCGCCCATTCCCGGAATATCACCTTTCTGCGATGGACGGCGAATTTCGGGACAAGCGCCGTTCCGTCACGCCGGGGCTCACGGGCCTTTGGCAAATATCCGAACGAAGCGATGCGGATATCGAGCTGCAGCAGCAACTCGACGAGTTCTACATCGACAATCGGTCCCTGTGGTTCGACTGCCAAATTCTTCTCGGCACAATCCCTGCGGTCTTCAAGCGCAGGGGAGCCTGCTGACCATCCTCGCTTCCACGAGGCAATCATCAACAACGGAGCACACCAATGCACGGATACAAGCGAATAATGGTTACCGGCGGCACCGGGTTTCTGGGATCATTCCTGTGCGAAAGGCTTTTGCGAGAGGGTAATGACGTTCTCTGCGTGGACAATTACTATACCGGTTCGCGCGACAATGTGCTGCACCTTCTCGACGACCCACGTTTTGAAATTCTTCGCCACGACATCACCTTCCCGCTGTATGTGGAGGTCGACGAGATCTACAACCTCGCCTGCCCGGCATCTCCGGTCCACTATCAGCACGATCCCGTGCAGACCGTGAAGACCAATGTGCACGGAGCCATCAATATGCTCGGCTTGGCAAAGCGCACCAAGGCGAAGATCTTCCAGGCCTCCACCAGCGAAGTTTACGGTGATCCGGCAGTCCACCCTCAACCCGAGGAATATCGAGGCAGCGTCAATACCATAGGGCCGCGGGCATGTTACGACGAAGGCAAGCGGTGTGCCGAAACATTGTTCTTCGACTATCATCGTCAATACGGCGTGGAAATCCGGGTGGCACGGATCTTCAATACTTATGGGCCGCGCATGCAGACCAATGACGGCCGCGTCGTCTCGAACTTCATCGTTCAGGCGCTTCAAAACGAACCGATCACCATCTTCGGCAACGGCACGCAGACGCGCTCCTTCTGTTATGTGGACGATCTGATCGAGGGCTTCATCCGCCTGATGGGTGCGCCGGCCGGCGTTACGGGTCCGATCAATCTCGGTAATCCGGGAGAATTCCAGGTCCGGGAACTCGCCGAAATGGTCATTGAGATGACGGGGTCGAAATCAAGCATCGTTTACAATCCTCTGCCGATTGACGATCCGACCCAGCGCAAGCCCGACATCCGCCGCGCAACGCAGGAACTGGGCTGGCAGCCGACGGTGAACCTGCGGGAGGGACTCGAGAAAACGATCGCGTATTTCGAGTGGAAGCTTTCTGGCGGAGCCAAGAGCACGTCGGGAGTCCGACCTTCGCCGACGGCATACACTTATCCGGCAACCCCGGCCATCGGCCTTCCTGTTCAGGAAATCACACGATAGGCAAATGGACAAGATCGTCGATCAGCGCAAACCAAGGCTGGTATTCTTCCAGTGGGACCATCAGCCCAATGCTAGCGCTGCTGGTTATCTGCTGCTGCACATGCAGCAGCAGGTCAAATGCCTCGCAACGCACTTCGATGTAATCGTTATAAACCGCGACTGTGATTATGCAGAAATATGCGATCGATACGAACCGGATCTGACGCTGTTTGAAAGCGGCTACCGGTCCCACGGGTCGCAGCGGATAAAAATCAGGAACACCAATGCCCAAGTTCCGAAGCTTGGTCTTCACAACGCCGATCCATGGTGCGACCGGCGCAGCGGCTTCCTTTCCGACATGGAGCAGTGGGGCATCGAGACATATTTCTCTATTGGAACCATGACTCCTGAATACATGCCGGAGCTCAAGGATAGTTTATTCGTCTGGCCAAACTTCGTCGACCCCGAAGTCTATCACGACTATGGGCAGCGGAAGATAATACCGGTCACGCTCACGGGCCAAGTCTATGGCCTTTACCCTTGGCGCCAGAATGTCTTTCCAATAATCCGCGACCGCTATCCCTGCCTGGTCTCGCCGCAACACACCTATGAGAGCAAGCTTGCCTCCCAGTTGTTGTCGGGAGAAGCCTATGCGCGCGTTCTCAATGCGAGCTTCGTGGTCCCCACGTGTGGCACCGCGGGAGGCGAGGTCGTGCGGAAGCACTTCGAGATCCCCGGGGCAAACGCCTGTCTTTTGACGGAACGAACGCCAGCGGTTGAGGCCGCTGGCTTTTCCGACATGGAAAACTGCGTCTTTGCCGACCAGCACAATGTGGTTGAACGACTAGAATACCTCTTTGCTAATCCCGACGATATAAATCGTATCGCGACAGCCGGCTACAATTTGGTCCACTCGCGTCACACGCTGAACCACAGAGCGCAAATATATCAATGGTTCATTTTGAACAGAAGCCTAAAACCCGGTGAAAAAATCGTCCAGCCGGGGCCGTTCGCCGATCTAATAAAGGTCGAACGTATCTCACAGAGAGGGAGCATCCACGTCGTTGGTGAGGCGGGCGATCGCGCTTTGTTGAAGCAGGGCGATTTGTGTCTTGAGCAGGGCAGGGTTGAGGAGGCCAAGAACTTTTATGTCCGCTGCCTCGACTATGTGTCTTACCTGCCCGAAGCCAAACTCCGTCTTGCCATCTGCGCGTTGCGTGACGGCGAAGCTGATCGCGCCTATGACCTTTTGGCGAACTTAGTCAAGATTACGACGATCGACTATGGAGCGACCGACCCGGATCCAGTCGAATGGGCATATTTTCTCCTTGCTTTAGTCTGCAAAGGGAACCTTGAGCAGGCGCGGAGGCTGCGCCACTTTTATCCAACTCTGTCCCATGAGGAACTCAGGCGCGTGTGTCTTATGCTCGAACAACTGTGTCGAGAAAGCAATCGGCCTGTCCCGGAGCGGCAATCCAGTGATCGAAAAAGCATTCACCAGCTTCCTAAGCGGGACGATCATGAATGGCTTTTATGGGTTGCCGATATTCTTGAGCGTTGTCAAAAGTCAGATCTTGCTAGCGCTCTTCGTTATGTGCCACTTCCCGTGAAGAAAACGCGCGAGCGTGAGGCAGCTTCACGCGTCAAACTTAATCTTGGTTGGCGCGCGCGATTTTATCTGGGCATTGATGCGCTATTGATCAAAATGCGTCTGAACAAGTTGAGACCGAACGTGCCGCCCCTGCCGGAGTTCGAATATCTTGGGCGCCTTGCGCGCGGTCTGGTTCCCCGCTCCCAAAGAGGTAAGTTGCGCAGGATCCGAATGGTGCTCTCCAAGCCTACGTTTGGACGTTAGCAATTGCCACATGTATGCGAGACCTTAACAACCGAAGGCGCTCATCACAATTTCCGCAGATTTGGGCGGCTGCCCCAAGAGGTGCCGGGGCACGAGACCGGCTGCGTCGGTGGCCGACTTACGACGCGGCCACCGACGAGAAGTTAAAGCGAACCCGGCTGTGTAGTGAAGAAATAACTTGCCGACACAACCGTGTCAGCACGACGTGTTATTCACGCTCATGCCGGAACAGTACTTTGGAACAAGTCGTTAAGCTTGAACACAACCTCTGTCCTGTTCGTTGCCTTGACCTTTTTCATGATATTGCGGACATGCACCTTGACGGTGCTTTCCCGCAGATTGAGCTCATAGGCAATGATCTTGTTCGCCTTGCCGCGCCGCAGTGCCGCTACGACTTCGGCCTGGCGATCGGTGAATATCCCGGCTAGCGGGTGCGCTGTCGGGTTGTTCGACTGCAGCAAGTGACGCATGGCGAACAGGGCGCTTGCGGGCACGAAAAGCCCTCCTGCTACCGAGAGCGCAATCAGCTCCATGCAGACGCTGATGCTGACGCTGGCAGGTATGTAACCCTTGGCGCCGTAGTCGATCGCCCTGACGATCTGAGCGAAGTCGTCACTATCAGACAAAATAATGACCGGTGTCGACACGAATTCCGACGAAAGGCTCTTGATCTGCTCCGAAACGGCAGGGTCGTCGACCGTCTTGCCGCCGACGTTCAGGAGTATTGCCGAAAGCGGAGGATATTCTTCGCGCTTCTGCTTCCACTCTTCAATCGATCCGAACGCCAGAATCGCGAAATCTGCCGTATGGGCGGCCATGCATTGCGCAAGGCAGTGCCGATCGAGTTCCCTCTTGTCGAGAATGACAAGTGAGTGCTTTGACTTTGACGGTCGGGCAAACGCCGTCGAACTCTCTTCCATCTCCAACGGAAGAGATACGTTTTCCTGCCTGTGGTTTATATTTATTGTATCCAAAGCCCTATCCTCCCAGCCTTTTTTTACGCGGTACTTCAAAGTCGAACATCAAACTCCTCTGTGAATATCGGAGTTTAATTACCAGAAGTGCTAATTTAATACCACAGTTCCGAGGATGTTAAACTAATTAATAGTGGTTACCCCAACACATAAGTTCCATAGAGAGATACAAATGGTTACATCGTTGAAACTGATCAGCATGTGTCTAATTCATTTGTATGTCGATCGATGAAGTTGCTACATATATTCATTCTAGCTCGCTAAACCCATGTAAACTATGCCCGTCCTCGGCGTGGAGGACCAGGATCGATCGGCGCGTGACCTGTCGCTGCTGATGATCGATGGCACAGACGTTCGCATGCGATCGTCATCCAATTTTCGTAAGCAGATACGCCTTTAGGTGAATGAGCTTCACCGTTTTGTTTCTTTACTCAGAAGAAGAAAACAATTCTTTTTGAAGGGGAAGAAATATTTGCTCTGATGAAACGAAATCTTGGATCCATTCTTGCGATTGCCGGTTTCACCCACATCAGGGTTGTTGAAGAGTAGGGGGCGAGTTGGGATGATTGCATCGAACGTCAACCTGGGTGACGGCTGCGTAATCCACCATCGAGATCTTGTGAATCTCTACGGCTGTACAATCGGCGCCGGAACACGCATCGGCACCTTCGTTGAAATCCAGAAAAACGTCCTCGTCGGAAAAGACTGCAAGATCTCCAGCCATTCCTTCCTCTGTGAAGGCGTGACGCTGGAAGACGGCGTCTTTATCGGCCACGGGGTCATGTTCACCAATGATACCTATCCGCGCGCCGTCAATTCGGACGGCAGTCTGCAGACGGAGGCGGACTGGGTCGTCATCCCCACTCTGGTCAAGCGCCATGCGTCGATCGGCAGCAACGCCACCATTCTGCCTGGCGTGACCATCGGAGTGGCCGCCCAAGTCGGCGCCGGCGCGGTTGTAACGAAGGATGTGCCTGACGGCGCCATTGTTGCCGGCGTTCCGGCGAGAATCACCGGTCGCGTTCATGACCGGTCAGTTGACATGCAAGCGTTGGGAGGAATGCGATGATCGGCATTGCTGTTGTTGGGTATGGGTATTGGGGTCCGAACCTGGTTCGTAACATTTCGGAAGCGGCCGGCGCGCAGCTCCTTTCAGTCTGTGATCTGAATGTCGAACGGTTGGCGGCTGTGAAAAGCCGGTATCCCGCGGTAACGATCACCGACAATTTCGAGGAGGTTCTGCGCGATCCGGGAGTGGATGCGATCGCCATCGCAACGCCGGTCTCGACGCATTTCAAGCTCGCAATGCAGGCGATGATGGCCGGAAAGCATGTCTTCGTCGAAAAGCCGATGGCATCGACGACGGAGGAAGCAGCGCGGATGGTCGAGGAGGCCGCGCGCAGACGCCTGGTGCTGGCCGTGGATCATACCTTCGTCCACACCGGCGCCGTCCGCAAGATGCGCGAGCTGGTCGAAAGCGGCTTGGGCGACATGTATTACTACGACTCGGTGCGGGTCAATCTGGGGCTCTTCCAGCACGATGTCAGCGTCATCTGGGACCTCGCGGTGCATGACCTGTCCATCCTGGACCACGTCGTGCAGGAAAGACCGGTGGCTGTTTCTGCGACGGGCATGAGCCATGTGCTCGGCGAGCCGGAGAACATCGCCTATCTGACGCTGTTTTTCGAAAGCAAGCTCATCGCCCACATCCACGTCAACTGGCTGGCGCCGGTCAAGGTGCGCCGCACACTGATCGGCGGCAGCAACAAGATGGTCGTCTACGATGATCTGGAGCCTAGCGAAAAGATCAAGGTTTACGACAAGGGCATCACGCTGAACCCGAATTCCCAGGCCTACGGGGAGAAGGTGCATCAGATGATGGTCGGCTATCGCAGCGGCGACATGTGGGCGCCCAAGCTTGATATGACCGAGGCTTTGAAACGCGAGCTGGATCAGTTCGTCGATTGCATCGAGCAAAATACGCGGCCGATTACCGACGGCCAGGCCGGGCTGCGTGTCGTTCGCATCCTTGAAGCCGCAAGCCGGTCGCTCGCCCAGCGCGGTCGCATCATCGAACTCGAAGAGGCGAGGCTCATTGCATGATCCCGTTCCTCGACCTCAAAGCACAATATAATTCCATCAAGAGCGAAATCGACGCCGCCGTACTCGGCGTGCTGGCCTCGGGGCAATATATACTGGGCGAGGAGGTCGCCCGCCTTGAGCAGGAATTCGCGGACTATTGCAACGTCAAACATGCGATAGCCGTCAACACCGGGACGAGTGCCCTGCATCTGTCGCTGCTTGCGGCAGGCGTCGGCCCCGGCGATGAAGTCATCACCGTGCCGTTTACCTTCGTCGCCACCGTATCGGCGATCTGCTACGCAGGTGCACGACCGGTATTCGTCGATGTCGAGCCCGTGACGCTCACCATGGATCCGGCGCAGCTCGAGGCAAAGATCACACCCCGAACCAAGGCCATTGTTCCCGTCCATCTCTACGGTCAGATGGCCGATATGGACGCGATCAAGACGATTGCCGACCACTACCGGATACCGGTCATCGAGGACGCCTGCCAGGCGCACGGGGCGCAATACAAAGGCGCCCGCGCCGGCAGCATCGGCGAATCCGGCTGCTTCAGCTTCTATCCCGGCAAGAACCTCGGCGCCTGCGGCGAGGGGGGTATCGTCGTCACCAACAGCGACGATCAGGCCAAGACGATGCGCATGCTGCGCGACTGGGGTCAGGAACAGCGTTATCACCATCTGCTGAAGGGCTTCAACTACCGTATGGATGCCATTCAAGGCGCGATCCTGCGCATCAAGCTCCGGCATCTCGAAGCCTGGACCGAGGCGCGGCGCGCCCATGGCCGCCGCTACTCCTTGCTGCTTGGGGGGGCGGCGCATTTGACGACGCCCGTCGAGAAAGCCGACCGGCGCCACGTCTACCACGTCTATGCCATCAGAAGCCGCGATCGCGACGAGCTTCAGCGCGTGTTGAGCGCGGAGGGCATTCAATCCGGGCTGCACTATCCGATCCCCGTTCACCTGCAGAAGGCTCATGCCGACCTCGGTTACAAGGCCGGCGATTTCCCTGTCTCGGAAGCCGCCGCACGGGAGGTGCTGTCGCTTCCGATCTATCCCGAGATGCCCGCGTGGCACGTCGATCAGGTGGCCGCAGCGCTGGAATACGCCTATGTCGACTAATCCTACGGGCGGGGCCCGGATCGTGCCGGCGGTCCACGGCCGTCATGTAAGGCCGGCAGATCCTGCCTACCAGGCCGGGCTAGCCGAAGAGCTCAGACAATCCTATGGGCGCGCCGGCCTGATCGAACTCTACGGGCGCTTCGCGACGGGGGATGGTGTCGTCGACACCCTGATGCGCAAGGCCATCTGGCAAGCGATCACGCGGAGCTGCGGCACGGGATTGCAGGTCGCAGGCGGCGCCGGCTTCAAACATCCGGAGACGTTCGACATCGGCAATGGCGTGTTCATCGGTGCTCAGGCCTATATCCAGGGACGTTTCGACGGCCGATGCACGATCGGCGACAATGTCTGGATCGGGCCGATGGCCTATTTCGACGCTCGCGATCTGGTGATCGAGGATTCTGTCGGGTGGGGACCTGGCGCCAAGGTGCTTGGCTCGACCCACACGGCACTGCCGGTGGATGTGCCGATCATTCGCACGGATCTTGAAATCAAGCCGGTCCGTATCGGCGCATGGGCCGACATCGGCACCAACGCCACAATCCTGCCCGGTGTGACCATCGGGAAAGGCGCGATCGTCGGTGCGGGCGCCGTTGTCGTCTCGGATGTCGAGCCGTTTTCAGTTGTCGCCGGTGTGCCGGCGAAGTTCATACGCTGGCGCACGGAAGCCGATCCTGTGCTTGATATATCGCATGGAGGAAGATCGTGAGAAATCAACGGGTGCTCATTACCGGCGGAGCCGGACTGATCGGGTCGCATATTGCCGATCTCGTCGCATTGGAAAAACCGCGTGAGATCATCATCCTCGACAACTTCGTGCGCGGACGCAGGGATAATCTCAGCACGGCAATAGCCAGTGGGCTCGTTAACATCGTCGAGGGAGATATCCGCGACAGAGCACTTCTGGCAAAAGTCTTCGAAGGCGTCGACGTCGTGTTTCATCAGGCCGCCATTCGCATCACGCAATGTGCGGAAGAGCCACGACTGGCCTTTGACGTCCTTGCGGAGGGCACGTTCAACGTTCTCGAATCTGCCGTCAAGGCAGGTGTCTCGAAGGTGGTCGCTGCTTCCTCGGCTTCCGTTCTGGGACTCGCCGAAAGTTTCCCGACGACCGAGCAGCATCACCCCTACAATAACCGGACGATTTACGGCGCTGCCAAGACGTTCAACGAGGGTTTGCTGCGCAGCTTTGCGGAAATGTATGGCCTGCGCTATGTCGCGCTGCGTTATTTCAACGTTTACGGGCCACGAATGGACGTTTACGGCGCCTATACCGAAGTTCTGATCCGTTGGATGGAGCGTCTGGTGGCGGGAATGCCGCCTCTCATCTATGGGGACGGTAGCCAGACGATGGACTTTGTCGATGCACGCGACATCGCCCGCGCAAACATCTTGGCTGCGAAAAGCGATGTCACGGACGAAGTGTTCAACGTTGCGAGCGGCACGGAAATAAGCCTGCTGGAACTCGCCAAGATGCTGAGCGACATTATGGGTTCTTCACTTGAGCCGCAGCACAAGGAGGCCCGCACGGTCAACGGCGTAACTCGCCGACTTGCCGATATCAGCAAGGCCGAGCGGCTCCTCGGCTTCAAGGCGGAGATCTCCATGGAGCAAGGGCTTCGTGATCTCGTTGCCTGGTGGCAAATGCAGACCGACGCAGGGGGGCAGGCAGCATGAGTTCATCTCAATCTACAATTCCGGCGACAATCCCGGTCGCCAAACCCGTCCTCGGAGAGGAGGAAGCCGAGGCTGCGCGCCGCGTTATTCTGTCGGGATGGGTGACGCAGGGGCCGGAGGTCGCGGCTTTCGAGCGCGAATTCGCTGCCTTTGTCGGCGCCGCGCATGCTTGCGCCATGTCCAACTGCACAACGGCGTTGCATCTGGCGCTGAAGGCGGTCGGTGTATCGGCGGGCGATGAAGTCGTCACGGTCAGTCATTCTTTCATCGCGACCGCAAACGCGGTTCGATACTGCGATGCGGTGCCCGTTTTCGTCGATATAGAAGAAGATGGCTACAACATCGAAGCCGGTCTGATCGAAAGGGCGATCACGCCCCGCACGAAGGCAATTCTCTGCGTGCATCAGCTCGGCATGCCGTGCGATCTCCGCGCCATCGTGGAGGTCGGCAAGCGCCATCAGATACCGGTGATCGAGGATGCAGCCTGTGCGACGGGAAGTGAAATCCTGTGGGACGGGCGTTGGGAAAAGATCGGCAAAGCGCATGGCGACATAGCGTGCTTCTCCTTCCACCCCAGGAAGGTCGTCACGACGGGCGATGGCGGCATGCTGACGACGGCCAATCCCGAATATGACCGGAAATTCCGGCTCTGGCGCCAGCACGGCATGAGCGTCACCGATGCCGTTCGTCACGGCTCGAAGCAAGTCATCTTCGAAGACTATGACGAGTTGGGTTACAATTACCGGATGACCGATCTTCAGGCGGCCGTCGGGCGCGAGCAGTTGCGGCGGCTGCCGGAGTTGGTTGCGCAGCGCAGGCTGCTTGCCGAGCAATATTGCGAACGTCTGCAGACGATTGCCGGGCTTTCTCTGCCGGCCGAACCGCGCTGGGCTCGCAGCAACTGGCAGAGCTTCTGCGTGAGATTGCCCGATACGGTCGACCAGCGGGCGGTCATGCAGACCCTGCTCGATCAGGGCATATCGACCCGGCGCGGTGTGATGAACATTCATCTGGAGGGAGCCTATTCAGCCGAGCGCTCCTACCGCGCCGCCACGAGCCTGACGCGAAGCGTATCTGCGCAGCAGCAAACGATCATCCTGCCGCTTTATGCCCAGATGACGGTGTCTGACATGGATCGGGTTGTCGAGGCACTTCGCGCAGCCCTTGCGGACGCGACCGTCGAAGCCGTCAGCGTGCAACGGGCCAGGGATGTCGCTGTCGCCTGAACCCGCATTTGCCTGACGTAACAAAGCAGCAAAATGAACAATGCGCGTATCTTCGGATGCGCGCATTGTTCGTTATGCTGATTTCGTGATCCATCCTCTGGCAATTGCGGGCACCGATTCCGGTGGAAGCAGTTCGATCAACATGCGCAGCGAGTAAAGTCCGGTGACGACGACGGCGACGCAGCCAATCACGATCGCCGACCATGGCGGCAAGAACAAAAAGGCCGAGACGACCAATCCCGATGCAGGCAGGAAGAGAAGCGCGTGCCTGCGATTGGCCGGTGACCAGCGAAAGTCGGTAAGGCGACGCACGATCACGTAAATCAGAATACTATGCCAAACGTAGAGGCCGAAGAACGCAATGCCGGCGCCTGGCGTGCCGAACTTTGATACGAAGAACCACGCCAGCCCGACATGTACCACCGTTGCGGCGACCTCCGTCCAGAAGAAGATCATCTGCGCACCCTTCGCCAGGACGATGAAACCCATCGGCCAAGCGACGATCCGAAGTATCATTCCAAGGCAGATCCAGCGCAGAAGCTCCACGGCCCCATCAAACGCTGCCGAATAGAACAAACTCATCACGAGTGGCGCCAGCGTCAGGGTGGCAAGCAGGCCAGGGCCAGCCAGCAGCAAGCTGATTTCCGCCTGCTCATTGACCAGTCGGTTGCACTCGGCATCGTTGTCTGCGGTTGCAGTCAAGCGCGGATAAAAGTCCGTTCCCATCGCCTGAAGGATGAACCCGGCATATAGCCCCCCAAGCGCCCAGGCCGCCTGATATAATCCCGCCGCTACGACGCCTCCTTCATTGAGCACGATAAGGCGGATGGCATAGGCTGCGCCGAAGGTCAGGAGTCCACTTGCCATGAAAGCGATTCCAAGTCTGAGCAGCGCTTTGGCTTCCCGACCAAACTGGCGCATCGACATTGGCGGTGGGCACGTGGATATTTGTTTGCTGTACCACCAGGTGGGGAGAAGCGAGACGGCGGCGATGGCCACAAGAGAGGGTGCGATCGCCCGCTCGCCGAACAGATAGATGAGCGGGATGCTGATTGCCGTCCCGAAGAGGCCTGAAAGCACGTTGATGCGGGCAAGATTTGCAATCCCTCGCAAGCCCTGGATCAACGCGGCCTGCCCGGCAGACACGAGCCGGAAGAATACCGCCAGCGACAGCAGCACGATGCCGCCGGTATGCTGGTAGTCGCCGAAGGTGAAATTCGACACCGGAAACGCCAGCGCCGCAAGCAAAAGCGCGCCAAGCAACCCGAGCACCAGCGAGATGCGCCTGAGCGCTGTCGCTGACCGCGCGATCTTCTCTTCGTCGCCGGCGCCCGCCGCTTCGGCGACCCGGCGCACACCGCTGCTGCTCACGCCCAGACCAGCTATCGCTTGCGCGATATCGAGGATCGCCCCGTAAAGGCCGAGGAGCCCCACGCCTTCAGGACCGAGCAAAAGGGCGAGTGCCTTATTGCGAATGATGCTCAGGGCGACATTTACCAGCGAGGAACCGCCCATCAGCATCGTCGACTTGAGGATTTGGGTATAAGTCTGGCCGCTGGGAGGAATCATGCGTAACGTCATCGCTGGGCCCCAGCCGTGTGGTTCGGTTCGGGCCGGCCCAAATCAACGGCGACTTCTTCCAGGCAGAGCGCCTGCGGGTCTTGATCTCGCTCGAACGCCTGCTCCGTGTATGTCGAGAACAAGTGCACGTCGCGGGTCACTGGACGGCTCGATCTGCGAGCGTTTGGGTTTCGAAAGACGGCCCCGTGTCGGCCTGAGGCGCATTCTCCAGAATGCGCGGCTGAATGACTCTCACCACGTCGCCCGGTGCCAGGACCGTCGTTTCCGAGGCTTCGAGCTGATTGATTTGTCCATCGCTTCGACGGGTCACGCTGAAGGTAAGCGGGAGGTCATCGACGAGACTTTTAACGCCGTCATTGCTCCCAAGGTCCGTGATGAGCAGCTTCTGCAGTGTTTCGCGCTTCAGCTTGAATTGATCGAGACTTGCCCGTTCGGACTGTGCTTCGGTCGCCACTTCGCTCCGGCGTGCGTCGTACAGTCCCTCGAGGTTGCGCGTGGTTTCGCTGACCGCCTGACGGCCGCGCATGACGGCGGTGACTAGGTCGAGTTTGTCGGAGCGGTAAGTCGTCAGCAACCGCTCCAGATCCATCTGCCTTGACGAGATCGTCAGGCCTTTCTGGACCAAGGACTTGACGCTGACCAATTGGTCCTCGACGGATTTGATATTGTCGTCTGCGCCAGTCAGTTTCTCTTCCAACGTCGATATCTCAGTGGTCAAAAGATCGCGCAATTCGGTGAAAGCTCTTGCCTGCCTCTCCAATGCATTGGCGCGAGCCCGAAAGATAATTCTTTCCTCGTTGTATATGCCGGCAGCAAACTGCTGATCGGCGCCCGTCGCCGGATCGAAGATAATCTCGTTCGCTCCATTCATTTCGGTCTGGAGCCGCGCCAGCCTCGCGGTACTGCGCAGAATCGAGTGATCGATCTCGCGCAATTCTCCGACGATCTGGATCGAATGCGTTTCCTGCTGTTCCTTGGCGCGACGCGGTCCGCCGCTCATTGCGAGCGATTGCAGGACGGTCAATCCGGGGCGGAAACTGTATTGCCCAGGCGTGGTCACGTCTCCCACGACGTAGATTGGAGGGTATTCGAGAATTTCGATGCTGACCGACGGCGCCTGAACCAAACCGATCTTCTCCTGCAAGCGCTTGCCGATCTCGTTTGTGAGGTCGATGTCTTTCAGATTGCCCACGGAAAGGGTTCCAATGAACGGCAAGGAGACCGAGCCGTCATCGGCGACCCTGTATTCGCCGCCAAGCGCATCCCATCGTTCATACTGGCCCCTGGACTGCACCCACTGGACGATCGTCAGGCGGATTTTCGTTTGTGGCGCCAAGGACGTGCTGTCGGCGAGAGCTGGCGGCGCGGCTGCGGCCAGAAAGACGAGTGCGCTGATGGCAAACGTCGCGCGAAGGAACGGGCGGGGGGCGCGGTGCGATGAATTCATGTACATATCTCGCCTGCAAAACACCCTTAAACGGATGCCAGTCCAATGCCTTGACGCTGTTCGGCAGCCGGACGACAGGCCCGGAGCCGCATCGCTAGTGTGCAGTCTGGCGAAGCCTTGAGAAAGGTGGAGGCCGTTTGCTTTGCCTCATCATTATTGATGAGGTGGGAGAGGGGCTTCAACCCGATCGAGCAGGAGCCCATATCCCGCGCGGCGCAGAGTTATCATCCCGGAAGATCAAAGGTTTGCACCGAAGAATAGGCACGCCGACCGAGAAGGACGGCGACCGGCTGCCGGCGGTAGTGCGCTGGCGCCAGATCGAAGATGCCGCGATTCCAACAGGCTTTTCTATCGCTCGAACGGTCCAGCGCGCGGCTTTCTGTCGCGGCAAAACAGCCGCTTGCCCAAAGGATGCAGCCTGTAGAGCGAAAGGCGTAATGATATACTCTGTTGTTTTTCGACTATACTTCATCGCTTCGTATTTGAGCGATCCTCATAGATTCGATCCTATAAATTTCGCGAGAGGTTTCTGTCATGTATCGCAACGCTCGCCGGTGGACTTCGCGCTCACTCCTGATGGATTCGTTGATTCCCCGATGGTTGACGGTCGGCGGAAAGGAAAGGCCGCGCAAGCCTGCCGAAAAACACGCAGATAGCGCTCAACTCGCGGCAGCGGCGCAAACCGTGGATGGAAGCAAGCAGGGCACCCTTGTCGATGATCCCCATAAGGACGCGGCGCTAAACGAGCATGATGCTGGGCAGGGTGCGAATGGCGAGGCGGACGGTCGGGCCGACGACAGCCTCGCAGCGCCGCCTTTGCCGGACGCTTTCACGATCAATCGCGAAATAGGAGAGCGAAGCGGTGATATGGCCCGGTCCGTGCTCTCCGTTCAGACCCCGGGTTTTGTCCATTTCGCGCCTAATGCGGACAGGGTTGCGTTCGGGGCCGCACCGTCCCTTCCGCGCACCTATGCCGGGAGTTCCATAGGCGACGATCCTCTGGCATCGTACCTGCCGCAAGGCTCTGCACCGGCAGCGTCCGGGCAAGCTTCCACTACGGTGGCGGCTGAGCGGTCGCACTCGGGCAATGTCGTCATTCTCGAATCGACGCCGTCGGCGCAGTCGACCGCGCAGCATGCCGGAGCGAATGCGCTGGCGGTTGGCATGCCCTTTGGCGTGTGCGGGTGCGGCTACTATACGTCCCCCATCCGGATGCTGGACTGGGCCCATGGCGGCGCCCTGCTTCAGCAGGATGGTCAGCTGCCGGGAACAAGGCTAACCGAAGGACCGGACTTCGTAGAGACGGCCAAGAAGGCCATCGGAGCCTCGGTCAGCGATCCTCTGCTCGATCGCAGCCTGTCGCCTCTCTCGGGCTGGAATGCAACCGCAAGCTGGACAGGATCAACGGCCCTGGACGGATCGTTGCCAGGCGGCGGAGAGACCGGAAAGGGCACCACGACAAAAGGTGTCGGCGTCCTTTCCGGCTCGGTGACGACGCCACCTCAACCTTCTGCCCAGCGGTCGTTGGCGACACAAGATCTCGCGGCCGCGGCGGCGAGCAACGCGATCGTGCTGGAAAATCAGAAGCAGGGCAATCCGGAGAGCGAGTGGGGCATCGACACTGCCAGCACCAACATCGAGGGGTTTGCGACCGACATCAGCGTCGACAACGGCAAGACGATCAGCTTCAAGATCAATACCAATTCCACCAACTATCGGATCGATATCTATCGGCTCGGCTATTACGGCGGCATGGGTGCCCGCAAGGTCACGACCATACAGCATACCGGATTGCAGACCCAGCCCAGTCCGCTGCGCAACGCAACAACCGGCACGGTGGATGCCGGCAACTGGGCCGTCTCGGCGTCCTGGACCGTCCCCGACGATTCCGTGTCAGGCGTCTATATCGCCAAGCTCGTGCGTCAGGACGGCACCTTCGGCGAAAATCAAATCCCGTTTATCGTGCGTGACGACGCCAGTCACAGCGATATCGTGTTCCAGACCGCAGACGAGACCTGGCAGGCTTACAACGGTTGGGGTGGCGCGAACTTCTATGGCGGCAACGGCCCTGCGACGGGCCAGGGCGCCGGTCGCGCCTATGCGGTCAGCTACAACAGGCCGATTGCAACGCGCGACGGGGTCGGCACCTATGCCGGCCCGCAGGATTATTTGTTCGGCGCCGAATATGCAGGCATCTATTGGCTGGAACAGAACGGTTATGACGTCTCCTATATGTCGGGCGTCGACGTCGACCGCTATGGAAGTCTGCTGCTCAATCACAAGACCTATATCGATGCCGGGCACGACGAATACTGGTCAGGTCAGCAGAGGACCAATGTCGAAGCCGCACGCGATGCGGGCGTCAATCTGATGTTCTGGAGCGGTAACGAGGTCTACTGGCGTACCCGATGGGGGAATGCCTACAGCGCCGACGGAACACCTTATCGCACTCTGATCTCCTACAAGGAGACATGGGGCCCTCCGGGTACCAGCCTCGATCCTTCCAACGAATGGACAGGCACCTTCCGCGACCCGCGCCTCAGCCCGCCTGCCATCGGCGGCGGCAATCCTGAGAACTCGCTGACCGGTCAATTGTTCAAGGTCGACGACGTCGGCGGCAATCTTGCCGCGATCAAGGTTGGCTATGACGATGCCAACCTGCGCTTCTGGCGCAATACGAGCGTCGCAAACCTCCAGCCCGGCCAGACCGCAACGCTCACCAAGAATTATCTCGGCTACGAGTGGGATGAAGCGCCTGACAATGGCTTCGATCCCGCCGGGCTCGTAAAGCTGTCGTCGACGACGCTGCCGGTCAGCACCTACCTGCTCGACTACGGAAACACGACTGGCAGTGCGACCGCGACCCACAATCTGACCCTCTACCGCGCCCCAAGCGGCGCGCTGGTGTTCGGCGCCGGTACCGTTTATTGGACATGGGGCCTGAGCGATAATCACGATAATGAGGCGACCCCCACCGATCCCCGCGTGCAGCAGGCAATGGTCAATCTGCTTGCCGATATGGGCGTTCAGCCAGGGACGTTGCAATCCGGGCTTACTGCCGCAACCGGTTCCACGGACAATGTTGCTCCGACCTCCGTCATCACGGTGCCTGCCACGGTGACCGCTAATTCAACCGTGACGATTTCAGGCACCGCTGCCGATACGGGTGGCGGGGTCATCGCCAGCGTCGAGGTTTCGACCGACAACGGTGCGAGTTGGCATCCGGCGACCGGCGACGAGAACTGGACCTACACATGGACGCCGGCGATTGCGGGCACCTATACGATCCGGTCGCGGGCGGTGGATGACAGCATCAACCTCGAGACACCCTCGGCGGGGCGCACTGTCACCGTCACCGGACCGACTTTTACATCACTCTTCGGTGGCGCGACGCCGGCGATCGTCAACACCGACGATACCGGAGCCGTCGAGCTCGGGGTCAAATTCCAGTCCTCCGCGGCGGGCACGGTCAGCGGGATCAGGTTTTACAAGAGCAGCCTGGATACGGGCACACATACCGGTTCACTGTGGTCAAGCACGGGTACGCGGCTTGCGACCCTGACGTTCACAAATGAGACCGCCAGCGGCTGGCAGAGCGCTACGTTCTCGAGCCCGGTGACGTTGACCCCCGGGCAGACCTATACGGCATCTTACCATACGAATGTCGGGAATTATTCGACGACCGCCAACTACTTCCTCTCCAACGTGACGAGTGGCCCGCTGACGGCGCCGGCCAGCGGCAACGGCGTCTATAACTATGGCAACAGCGCGTTCCCGACGAACAGCTTCGACCAGACGAACTATTGGGTCGATGTGATGTTCAACCCCTCGAATGCGAACAACACGACACCGACGGCGGTTGCCGATACGGGGGATGCGACCGAGAAGGGCGGTGTGGCCAACGGTTCGGGCGGTGCGGTTGCCAGCGGCAACGTGCTGACCAACGACACCGATCCGGATTCCGGCGACACCAAGACGGTGACCGCAATCAAGTTCGGCGCAACCTCAGGCACGCTGGGCTCGGCGCTGAACGGCACTTATGGCAGTCTGGTGCTCAATGCATCGGGTACCTATACCTATACGATCAACGAGACCAATGCCGCCGTGCAGGCGCTGCGCCTGTCCACCAACACGGTGAGCGATGTCTTCAGCTACACGATGCGCGACACTGCCGGGGCCACCGCCACGGCCAATCTGACCGTCACCATCCATGGCGCCAACGACGCGCCGGTGCTCGCCGTCCAGACGACGACCCAGAACGCTACCGTCGGCTCCGCCTTCTCCTTCGTGGTGCCGACGACGACCTTCACCGATGTCGACAGCAGCGAGACGCTGACCTATTCGGCAACGGCCGCCGATGGCACGGCATTGCCTGCCTGGCTGAGCTTCAACGCCTCGACCCGCACCTTCTCCGGCACGCCGACGGCGGCAGGCAGTTACGGCGTCAAGGTGACGGCAACCGATATCGGCGGCCTCTCGGCCAACGAGACCTTCAACATCACTGCCGCGGCGGGGCCATCGACCTACAGCCTGTTTTCCGCCTCCAGCACGCCGGCCCAGACGAGCCTCAACGACGGCCAGCAGCTCGAACTCGGCGTCAAGTTCACCTCGAGCGTCGCCGGCGACGTGACCGGCATCAAGTTCTACCGCAGCGCCAACGATAACGGCCAGAACGTTGTCGATCTGTGGAGCTCCACCGGGACCAAGCTTGCCACCGCCACATTCGCCGGCACCACCGGAAGCGGCTGGCAGACCGTGAACTTCTCAACACCAGTCACCATCGCAGCCAACACAACCTACGTCGCCTCCTATCACACCACAGGCGCCTATGTGGCAACTGACAGCTTCTTCGCCACTGCGGTCACCAGCGGCCCGCTGACGGCGACAGCCAGTGGCAACGGCCTCTATTCCTATGGGGGATCTGGCACCACGGGTCTCTTCCCGACTAGCACCTACAATTCAGCCAACTATTATGCCGACGTGGTCTTCCGGCCGCAGCTCGTCGCCTGAGCAAAGGAGAAGGTAAGGGACCGGTTTCGAATGAGGCAAATCCAACGAAATTACTGGGCGCGGCGCGGCGCGCTGCGACCGCCTCTATTCAAGGAATGCAGATGAACGGGATCGAACGGCTCCCGGTAACAGTGCTGGCAGGCTTCCTGGGGGCTGGCAAGACGACGCTCCTCAGTCACGTCCTGAATAACCGTCAGGGCCTGCGGGTCGCTGTCATCGTCAACGACATGAGCGAAGTGAACATCGACGCCAGTCTCATCCGCGACGGCGATTGCAACCTGTCACATACGACGGAGGCACTGGTCGAGCTCAGCAACGGCTGCATATGCTGCACCCTGCGAAACGACCTCCTGACGGAAGTGCGACGGCTGGCCGAAGCGGAGCGCTACGATTATCTGTTGATTGAAGGCACCGGCATCGCCGAGCCACGTCCCATTGCGGCGACCTTTTCCTTCCGCGACGAGAACGGCGTCTCCCTCGCCGATTTTGCCAGACTCGACACGATGGTCACCGTGGTCGACGCCGCAAACCTGTTAGCCGACTACAGCAGTGCCGACCTGCTTGCCGACCGCGGCCTGCAGCGCGACGGCGAGGACCGGCGCACACTCATAGACCTGCTGGTGGATCAGATCGAGTTTGCCGATGTTGTCGTCATCAACAAGATCTCGGACGCGACTGAAAAGGTCCGCGCTGAGGTGAGCAAGATCGTGACGTCTCTCAACCCGGATGCGCTCCAGGTGGAGACGGATTTCGGTAAGATTTCGCTTCCAACCGTCCTCGATACAGGTCTCTTCGATGAAGCAAAGGCGGCTGCGCATCCCCTGTGGCACAAGGAATTGTACAGCCCGGATCAGCATGTTCCGGAAACGGAGGAATATGGGGTCTCGAGCTTTGTCTATCGCACCAGGCGTCCCTTCGATCCCATGCGGTTTCGGGCATTCCTGGACGAGCCCTGGCCGGGAGTGTTGCGCGCCAAGGGCCATTTCTGGCTTGCCACGCGCCCGCGTCATGTGGGCCTGATGTCGGCTGCCGGGATCCAGCGGCGCTGCGAGCCGATGGGGCTCTGGTGGGCCGCCGTGCCCCGGCAGGACTGGCCGAGCCACCAGCCGTTTCGTCAGCAGCTCGAGAGCCGCTGGGACAGCGCCTGGGGCGACCGTCGGCAGGAATTGGTTTTTATCGGCGTCGACATGGACGAGACAGGTGTGCGGCGCGCGCTGGACGGATGTCTCGCCAGCGCCGATCCGCGCGACTGGGCCACTCTCGAAGATCCGTTTCCGGCCTGGTAGCACGGGGCGGCGCAGGACAGCGCTCGAGTTGACCGGCTCGACCGGCCGGAGCCGCAAAATAATACGGAATCGGAATTCCCTTTCAAGCAGAGTCAGCCCCTTGGCAGAGCCGTAGGCAGTTTTTGGGGGCCGGCCCGTATGCGGTGAGGGTCATCCTATGGGCGTAGGGGATACCTCCCTCATACCCCGGATTGCTGTCGTACGTTCCCTTAGCAAAGGTGCCAGAATGAACGTCTTGCTACAGCGGTCGAAAGGCCGGCCGATGCGGAAGGGGACGCCGCTGATGCGGAGAATTCATGTGAGTAATCGTGAGTATCTGAGTACATTTGGTGGAGCGTTGAGTATCTGTCGTGCACCCTCTGCCTGGAGCGCAGTCCTTGCCTCCGCGACGGTCGTGTCGTCGAGAAGTACCGATGGTGCCCCGAACTTTGCCAATCAGGGCAGCGCCACCGTCCAATCCTCCTTCACTGCCACGGTCACATCTTCCCTGATATCTTCAGGCGAGATGCAATCGTCTCCGGCACCGTCTACGGCGATGCCGGCGCCTGCTGCCGATGGCGGCGCGCAGGACACGCCCACGAAGACGGCGTCGGTCGCGTCGGTCTTCCAGACGCCTTCCTCCACCTTGCAACGCACCGTGCTTGGCCCGGATCCGGCCGAGGAGGCTGCGACACTGCCTGCCGCCCCCGCGCTGACGGGCGTTACCAGCGATGCCGATACCGGCAGCGCCAAGACGGCGGCGCCGGTCAGCTCTCCCAGCAGTCTGGGCACAACTTCGTTGCGCCTTCAGGCCTCGATAGCATCCATCTCGGTGGAACCGAGCCAGGACGCTTCTGCTGAGACGACCGCAGCCCCGACAGCACTGGCGGCGCCTGCAGCGGCAGCAGTGACACCCAACAAGATCGCGCTCGAAAACCTGAAGCAGGGCAACCCGATCAGCGAATGGGGTCTGGAGGGCGACGGCGGCGGCACCATCCAGGGCTTTGCCACCGAAATCAGCACCAACATCGGCCAAACCGTCGATTTCAAGATCGCCACGGATTCCACCCACTACCGCATCGATATCTATCGCATGGGCTATTATGGCGGGGACGGGGCTCGCAAGGTCGACTCGATCGAGAAATCGCTAACCACGGCGCAGGTCCAGCCGCATCCGATCGTCGATATGTCGCTCGGGCTCATCGATTGCGGCAACTGGTCGGTTTCCGCCAGCTGGCGGATCCCTGCCGATGCCGTCTCCGGCGTCTATTTCGCCAAGCTGGTGCGCGAGGATGGCACCGAGGATGCCAGCATCATTCCCTTCGTCGTGCGCGACGATGCCTCGACCAGCGATATCGTCTTCCAGACGTCCGACACAACCTGGCAGGCCTATAATGCCTGGGGCGGCGCCAGCCTCTATTATGGCCAAGTGCCCGTCGATCCGGCCGACATGATCGGCTACCTGCCGCCGAACTGCAGCTGCGGCCTGACCGCCATCGGCCGCGCCTCGGCCGTCAGCTATAATAGACCGATCATCACCAATACCAGCCCGATCGGCGGCTCGCACGATTACATCTTCGGCGTTGAATCCTCCGCCATCTCGTGGCTGGAGCAGAACGGTTACGACGTTTCCTATATTTCCGGCGTCGATGCGGCGCGCAGCGGCACACTGCTGCTCAACCACGATGCCTATCTCTCCGTCGGCCATGACGAATACTGGTCCGCCGAACAGCGCGCCAATGTCGAGGCCGCCCGCGATGCCGGTGTCAATCTGGCCTTCTGGAGCGGCAACGAGTGCTACTGGAAGGTCCGCTGGGAAAGCAGCATCGACGGCAGCGGCCAGGCCTACCGCACTATGGTCTGCTACAAGGAAACCTGGGGCACGAGCACGGATCCGAGCAACGTCGGCACCGGCACCTGGCGCGATCCGCGCTATGCCGATCCCGGTCAGGAGCCGGAAAATTCGCTGACCGGCACGATGTTCCAGGTGGACAGCTACCGCCAGGATACGATCTCCATTCCCTATGACTATTCCAACCTGCGGTTCTGGCGCAACACGGACGTCTCGCAGACCGAGGAGGGTGGCACTTACAATCTGGTGCAAAACCTGCTCGGCTACGAATGGGATTCCGATGTCGAGAACGGCTTCCGGCCGGATGGGCTCGTCAACCTGTCGCTCTCCTCCGTCTCGGTCGACACTTATCTGCGCGATTATGGCGCGACGATCGGTTCGGCCGTCGCCACCCACAGCCTCACCATGTACCGGGCGGCAAGCGGTGCGCTGGTCTTCGGCGCCGGCACGGTCTTCTGGTCCTGGGGACTCAGCGACAACCATCAGGGCCCGACGACCTCGACCGATCGCAACGTCCAGCAGGCGATGGTCAACATGTTCGCGGATATGGGTATCCAACCGACGACGCTGGATGCGAGCCTGATCCTGGCGACGCAATCGACCGATACGCTGAAGCCGACCTCGTCGATCACATCGCCGATCGTCGGAGCAAGCTTCCTCGAAGGCCAGCATGTGACGATCACCGGCACGGCGCAGGATTTCGGCGGCGGCATCATTGCCGGCGTTGAGGTTTCCACAGATGGCGGCCAGCACTGGTTTAAAGCGACCGGCCGTGAGAGCTGGAACTATAACTGGGTCGTGCAGGCGAGCGGCACCTATACGATCCTGTCGCGCGCCGTCGACGACAGCGTCAACATGGAGGCGCCAGCGGCCGGCAAGCAGGTCACCGTCACCCTGCCGGGTACGCAGGGCCTCTGGACGCTGGCGGACAAGCCCGCGACCGAAGTGGCGATCGATCGCGATTCCGTCGAGCTCGGCCTGCGCTTCCAGACGACGACGGCAGGCTTCGTGGAGGGCATCCGCTTCTACAAGGGCTTTTACAATATCGGCGACCATGCCGTCAGCCTCTGGAGCGCCGACGGAACGTTGCTGGCATCAGGCCTGTCCGTCAATGAATCGCTCTCCGGCTGGCAGACGGTGATGTTCTCCAGCCCGATCCAGATTGCGGCCGGCACGACCTATGTAGCCTCCTATCACAGCAGCGGCTTCTACTCGCTGACGAGCAATTATTTCACCGGCGGCACCTATGCCAGCGGCGGGGTGAAGGCCGTCGATGGCGGCGGCGTCTTCGCCTATGGCACCACTGCCGGGACCTTCCCCGGCCAAAGCCCCGGCACCGGCGCCAATTACTGGGTCGACGTGGTCTTCGATGCCGGCCCCAACAGTGCGCCGGTCGCGACCGACGATCCGGGGCTCACTATCTCCGGCAACGATACCGTCACCATCTCGATCGCCTCGCTTGTCGGAAACGATACGGACCCCAATGGCGATGCGTTGACGATTTCGGCCGTCGGCAATGCCGTCAACGGCACGGTGACGCTCAACAAGCAGAACGGCACCGTCATTTTCACGCCGACCAACAATTATTCGGGGCCGGCAAGCTTCACCTATACGCTATCGGATGGGCGCGGCGGCACGGATCAGGGCAGCGTCAGCCTCACCGTGAATCCGGGGCCTACAGGGGAAACGCTGTTTACATCAAGCGAAGGGCCGGCGGGCGCAAGTTTCAACGACGGCCAGGCGATGGAACTCGGCATGAAGTTCATCGCTTCGTCCAGCGGCATGATTACCGGCATCCGCTACTACAAGGCATCAGGCGATGCCGGGCCCCATACCGGCTCCCTGTGGACGGCGGAGGGGACGCTGGTCGCGACCGTCACCTTCGCCGACAGCGGATTGGTCAACGGCTGGCAGACCGCGACATTCGCCAATGCGGTGCATATAGCGGCCGGCACGACCTATGTCGCCTCCTACAGCACCACAGGCTCCTATGTGGCGACGGCAAACTATTTCACGTCAGCCCATACCAACGGGGCGCTGACGGCGCTCGCCGGCAGTAATGGCGTCTACACGGTCGGAGGCTCGGCATTCCCGACCTCCAGCTACCAGTCGTCGAACTACTGGGTGGATGTCGTCTACAACCAGTCGACAGGCAACGCGGTGCCGGTCGCAGCCAATGACAATGGCTATACGACCTATTCCGACACGGCGCTGTCGATTGCCGCAGCCAGCCTGCTTGCAAACGACACCGATGCCGATGGCGATCCGCTCAACATCACCGGCGTCAATGGTGCGGTCAACGGAACGGTGACCTTCAACAGCCAGACCAAATCAGTCACTTTCACCCCGACGGCGGGTTATACGGGGGCGGCAAGCTTCTCCTATTCGATCTCGGATGGGGTTGGCGGAACAGCCTCGGCCACGGTCAGCCTCACTGTCGGCACGCCCGGCGGCACGACGTCGAGTCTGTTCACCGGCGCAGATACGTCGGGGGTTGCCGCCGCCAATGACGCCAATTCGGTCGAACTCGGGGTCAAGTTCATCGCTTCCGCCAACGGTCAGATCACCGGGCTCACCTATTACAGGAGCGCTCAGGATACGGGCACGCATGTCGGCTCGCTCTGGACCGCGAGTGGTCAGCTTCTGGGCCAGGCGACCTTCATCAACGAGACGGCGAGCGGCTGGCAGACGGTTTCCTTTACCCAACCGATCAACGTGACGGCCGGCACCACCTATGTGGCGAGCTACCATTCGAACGGCTTCTATTCGGCAACGGCAAACTACTTCACGACGGACCATACGAGCGGTGCGCTGACGGCGCCGGCAAGTTCGGTCAGCGGCGGCAACGGCGTCTATGCCTATGGCACAGGCAGCCTGTTCCCGACCTCCTCCTACAACGCCACGAACTACTGGGTGGATGTTCGCTACCAGCAAGGCGCGCAGAACGCGGTTCCGGTCGCCGCCAATGACAGCGGCTTCTCGACCAATACCGGCACGCCGATCACCATCCAGGCCTCGGCACTGCTCTCAAACGATACCGATGGTGATGGCGATGCGCTTGTCATCACCGGCGTCAGCGCCGCGGTCAACGGCTCGGTCGCCTGGAACGCCCAGGCCCAGACGGCAACGTTTACGCCAACCGCGGGCTATTCGGGACCGGCAAGCTTCAGCTACGCGATTTCGGACGGCAAGGGCGGCACGGCCTCGGCGCAGGTTGCGCTCACCATCAACGGCAGCCAGTCGGCAGGACCGGAGCAGAATCTCTTCGCCGCCAACGCGACGCCCTCGGTCGTCTCGGTCAACGACAACCAGCAGGTCAATCTCGGCATGAAATTCCAGGCCGATACCTCAGGCTGGATCACCGGCATCCGCTTTTACAAGGGGGCCGACAATACCGGCTCGCATAACGGCTATCTGTGGACGGCCTCCGGCACTCTGCTCGGCAGCGTCACCTTCAACAATGAGACTGCCAGCGGCTGGCAGACCGCGCAACTCACCCAGCAGATCGCCATCCAGGCGGATACGACCTACGTCGTTTCCTACTCGAGCAACGGCAATTACTCGGCGACCGGCAATTACTTTGCCAGCGACGTGACGAATGGCGATCTCAAGGCGCTCGGCGGCAGCAACGGCGTCTATGCCTATGGCGCGGGCGGGTTGTTCCCGACAGCCAGCTATAACAGCACGAACTACTATGTGGACGTGGCGTTCAAACCGCAGCTCGCGGCGTAAAACCCGCGAGGATGTAAGGCCAAGCATGCTGTAAAGAGTGAGAGTTTCGATGATGGGTGCAGACAACAGATTGCCCGTAACTGTTCTCGCCGGGTTTCTCGGCGCCGGCAAGACGACTGTCCTCAATCATGTCCTGAGCAATCGGGAGGGCCGCCGGGTTGCCGTCATCGTCAACGATATGAGTGAGGTCAACATCGATGCGGATCTCGTGCGCGAGGGGAGTGCAGACCTCTCGCGCACCGACGAGACGCTGGTGGAGCTGACCAATGGATGCATCTGCTGCACCCTGCGCGACGATCTCCTGAGCGAGGTGCGGCGATTGGCAGCCGCCGGCCGTTTCGATTATCTGCTGATCGAGGGCACCGGCATTGCCGAGCCCCTGCCGGTTGCAGCCACCTTCTCCTTCCGCGACGAGAGCGGGGCGGCCCTCTGCGACGTGGCGCGTCTCGACACGATGGTCTGCGTCGTCGATGCGGTCAACTTGCTCGCCGATTACCAGAGCGCCGAGTTTCTTGCCGATCGTGGCGAAAGGCGTGACGGGCATGATGAGCGCAAGCTCGTGGAACTGCTCGTCGAGCAGATCGAATTTTCCGACGTCATCATCATCAACAAGGCAGGCGACGTGTCCTGCGCCGACCTTGCCGAGGTTCGCCGGGTCGTCGCCGCGCTCAATCCGGGGGCTCAAGTCGTCGAGGCGGTCTTCGGCCAGGTGCCGCTTGGCACGATCCTGGATACCGGCCTCTTCAGCGAGGCGAAAGCCGCCCGCCACCCGCTCTGGCACAAGGAACTCTTCGGCTGGGGCGATCATGTGCCGGAGACCGAGGAATACGGCATAAGAAGCTTCGTCTATCGCAGCCGCCGGCCCTTCCACCCCCTGAGGCTCAAGGATTTCCTAGACCGAAAATGGGCGGGCCTCATCCGCGCAAAGGGTCATTTCTGGCTGGCGACGAGGCCCGATGAGATCGGCCTTCTGTCGATTGCCGGCACCCAGTGCCGCATCGAGACCAGGGGGTACTGGTGGGCCTCGGTGCCGCGGGTACAATGGCCGCGCTTTCCGCAGTTCCGCCAGCTCATCGACCGGCATTGGGACGATGTCTGGGGCGACCGCCGCCAGGAGCTCGTCTTCATCGGTTCCGGCTTCGACGAGGAAGCGATCCGCGCCGCTCTCGGTTATTGCCTGATCGGAGAGGAGACGGGTTTCGACCCGCAGACCGCCGTCGGCATTCGCGATCCGTTTCCGGCCTGGCGGCACGGGCATATTCCTGCGCATTCACATAGTTAGAGCGTCTTAAGGAACGTAAAGCGCCCTAAGTGAAGGCGTTTTGATTCATCAACCGGAGGAGAGAACAATGAGCAACGAACTCTATGCAGACGGCATCGGCGAAATCACCATCACCGGAACGATCGTGCGCATCGACCTGATGTCGCTTTCGGCAACCGATCGTGACGCCAACAACAACCCGAAGCCGGTCTTCCGCCAGCGCATCATCATGCCTGTCGATGCTTTCGCCAATGCGGTCGATCTCATGCAGAAGGCACTCGGCGGGCTGGTCGAGGCAGGTGCGGTTCGTCGCGTCGGCGATATGTCGGCGGCTGCCGCTGCCGATATCCAGTCGACGCCGGCCGGCGCTTCGAACGCTTCGCCGAACTTCAACTGATAAAACAAATATCGCCTCGGTTTCGTATTGGGTTTCGGGTGGGCCATGAGTGGTTTTCTGCATACCAACTTGCACTGTCTGGCGCTCGTCGCGCGCCATCACGGCGTCGATCTTGCGCCAGAGCGCTTGCAGCATGATTATGCCGTCGGCAACGATCCCGTTGCCGTGCGGCAGTTGCTGCGCATGGCCAAGGATGCCGGTCTCAGAGCCCGGCATCTGACACTCGACTGGCGATCCCTGTTTCAGCTCGGCGAAGCCTTCCCGGTCCTTGCCGAACTTTCGAACGGCAATTGGGTGGTCATCGCCGACGCTGTCGGGAGCGGCGAGGATGAGAGAATTCGCGTTCTCGATCCGCTGGCGTCACGCGCCGAAGCGATGATGCTGAGCGAAGAGCAATTCGCCAAGGCCTGGCTCGGATCGGTGGTGCTGCTCAAGCGCAACTATCGCATGTCGGATGAGGACCGGCCCTTCGGCTTCCGCTGGTTCATCCCCGAAATTATCCGACAGCGCAGCTTCTTCCGCGACGTGGCACTTGCCGCCTTCGTGCTCTATGGCCTGGGGCTGACGACACCGATGTTCTTTCAGCTCGTCATTGATAAGGTGCTCGTGCATCAGAGTTATGCGACGCTGACGGTTCTGACGGCAGGCATTGCGGTGGCGCTCGTCTTCGACGCAACCTTCAGCTTCCTGCGCCGCTATCTGCTGCTCTACGCCACCAACAGGATCGACATCCGCGTTGCGACCCGCACCTTCGGCCATCTGCTGAACCTGCCGATCGCGCTCTTCGAGCAAGCCTCGGCCGGCGTTCTCGTCAAGCACATGCAGCAGACGGGGCGTATCCGCGAATTCCTGACGGGCCGGCTGTTCCTGACGCTTCTCGACGGCGTCTCGCTCTTCGTCTTCGTGCCGATCCTGCTTCTCTACAGCGTCAAGCTGACGCTTGTGGTCCTCGGCTTCGCAGCGCTCGTCGGCCTCGTGGTGATGATGCTCGTCGGGCCGTTCCAGCGCCGCCTGCAGGCACTCTACCAAGCGGAGGGAGACCGGCAGGCATTGCTGGTGGAAACCGTGCACGGTATGCGCACCGTCAAATCGCTGGCACTGGAGCCGCGCCAGCGCAAGGTGTGGGACGACTATTCGGCGCAATCGATTTCGGTGCGGTTCCGGGTCGAGAAGATTTCGACCATCGCCCAGGCGATGACCGGGCTGCTGGAGAAGCTGATGAGTGTCGCGATCATCGGGCTTGGCGCGCTCGACGTGTTCTCGGGCACGATGACGATCGGCGCGCTGGTCGCCTTCAACATGCTCGCCGGCCGCGTCTCCGGACCGCTCGTGCAGATCGTCACCATGGTGCATGAGTATCAGGAAGTGGCGCTCTCCGTGCGCATGCTCGGCGAGATCATGAACCAGCGGCCGGAGCAGGCGGGCCGCGGGCGCGGTGTCCGGCCGCATCTGCGGGGCCACATCGAATTCGACAAAGTCACCTTCCGCTACGCCCCCGACACCGCGCCGGCGCTCGACAATGTCTCCTTCGCCATTCCTGCAGGCTGTGTCTTCGGCGTGGTCGGCAAGAGCGGCTCGGGCAAGACGACGATCACGCGGCTCATCCAGGGGCTCTATCAAAGCCAGGAGGGGCTGGTGCGCATGGATGGTTACGACAGCCGCGAGATCGATCTCGTGCACTTAAGAACCAGCATCGGCGTCGTGCTGCAGGACAATTTCCTGTTCCGCGGCTCGGTGCGCGACAATATCGCCGCCGCCAAGCCCGATGCCAGCATCGAGGAGATCATGGAGGTCGCCCGCATCGCCGGCGCCGAGGAATTCATCGAACGGCTGCCGCGCGGTTTCGATACGATGCTGGAGGAAAATGCCGCCAACCTCTCCGGCGGCCAGAAGCAGCGCCTGGCGATTGCCCGCGCGCTGATCACCGATCCGAAGCTGCTGATCTTCGACGAGGCGACAAGCGCGCTCGACCCCGACAGCGAGGCGATCATTCGCGAGAATCTGAGCCGCATTGCCGCCGGCCGCACCGTCATCATCGTTTCGCACCGGCTTTCAACGCTGGTCGATGCCGATGCCATTCTCGTCATCGATCGCGGCAAGGTCGCCGATATCGGCCGGCACGATCAACTCGTGTCGCGCTGCATGACCTATCGCCACTTGTGGGCCCAGCAGATGAGGCAGGTCGCATGAACGCGCACGCCAGAAAATCCAGTGAAAACCTGCCGGTTCCGGCAGACAAGCGCCCCTCGGACCACGGCCCCTCCGGCAAGGGAAGGCAACTGACCGCCCGGCCGCCGCTGCCGCCGGCGATCGCGGAATTCCAGTCCGACGCCGTCGAGCTCGAGGAACGCGCCCCGCCGCGGGTAGCGCGCATGACGCTCTACTGCGTGACGGCGCTGCTGGGCGCGGCGATCACCTGGGCCTCGGTCTCCTCGATCGATGAGGTGGTGATCGCGCCCGGCAAGCTCGTCACCACCCAGCCGACGATCGTCGTCCAGCCGCTGGAGACCTCGATCATCCGCACGATCGAGGTGAAGGCCGGCGAGGTGGTGCATGCCGGGCAGACACTCGCGACCCTCGACGCCACTTTCAGCCAGGCCGATGTCGACCAGCAGCAGGCGAAATTCTCCGCACTCGACGCCCAGGTGAAGCGCATCGAGGCGGAGCTTGCCGGCGACGATTATACGAAGATGGCGGGAGATACGCCCGACCAGATGCTGCAGGCGCAGCTCTTCGGCCAGCGGCGGGCCTTCTACGTGGCGCAGCTGCAGAATTTCGACCAGCAGATCGCAGGCCAATCGGCCGCTCTTGCGGCAAGCAAGAACCAGGAGGCGGTGCTCAACGACCGGCGCGACGGGCTCTCGCAGATCGAGGCAGCGCGGGAGCGGCTCTATAACAAGCAGAGCGGCTCGCTGATCACGCTGCTCGGCTCGCGCGACGCCCGCCTCGACGTCGAGTCCGACCTCACTGCCGTGCGTGGCAAAGCCGACGAGGCCGCCCACTCCTATGCCAAGCTGAGGGCCGACCGGCAGGCCTTCATCGAGGATTTCCGCCGCGCCGCGATGGAGCAACTGGTGGAACTGCGCGGCCAGCGCGACATGGCCGACGAAGAGCTGAAAAAGATGGAGCTGCGCCGCAACATGGTGGCGCTGACCGCACCCGCCGACGCCGTCGTGCTGGACCTCGCTCAGCGCTCCATCGGATCGGTGGTGCGCGAAGCCGAACCGATCGTCACCCTGGTGCCGATCAACGTGCCGCTCGAAGCCGAAGTTTCAATCAACACCCGCGACATCGGCCGCGTCGCCGTCGGCAAGGAGGCGCGCATCAAGCTCGACGCCTATCCTTTCCAGAAATACGGCACGGCCTCCGGCACGGTGCGCACCATCAGCGAGGACACGTTCCTGACCGGCCAGCAGGACCAGACCGCCACCCCCAGCCAGCCGGCCGCGCCCTTCTTCAAGGCTCGCGTCCTGCTCGCCGATACGAGGCTGAATGCTTCGGATATGCCGGTGCGGCTGCTTCCCGGCATGACCGTTTCCACCGAAATCAAGGTCGGCAAGCGCACGGTGATCTCCTATTTCCTCTATCCGTTGCTGCGGGGGCTGGATAATGCAATACGCGAACCGTAGGACGCGACGGATCCGGTCGGCTCAGAACGAGATCCCGAGCGCCCTCGCAAGTCCTCGATCCGGCTGACTTCATGCCCGCGCCCGTCCCCGGCGGCGGTGATCCTCAACGCCCCTCGCGCCGTCTAGTGCGCCAGAAGGACCGGCATGTCAGCCTTGCACAGGAATTCCCGAGTGACGCCGCCGAGGATAAACTCGCGAAGCCGGGAGTGGCCAAATCCGCCCGCTACCAGGAGATCCGCCTTCCGTTCGAGTGCGGCCGCTTGAAGGGCAGCCGCCGGGGAACCCCCGCCGGCCTCGATCGATACGTCTTCTACCTCGAACCCGGAGTGCCTCAGCGAGGCTATCAGCAGCGATCGGTTCGCCTCGTCGATCTGCTTGTCGTCGATCACCGAGATGACCTGCATCTTCGTCAGCCGTTCGGCGAATATTCGGGCGCAGGAGATCGCTCGTGCCGCGGTCGCGCTGCCGTCCCAGGCGATTGCAATGGTATCGACGCGACCGCAGACGCGGCTGGCAGGAAACAGGATCAGTGGACGGCCGCTCTCGAGCAACAGCGTCTCCGAAAGCTGGCGAGAGAGTTCCGAAGCCTCCACGATCGACAGGTCGTGGCTCCTGGCGATTCTCGCGAAGCTCTCGAAGACGAACGGCTCCCTGGCGTCGAATCCGTGAATTCTCACCTCGACGCTGCTTTGCGAGACCGCGTCGGCAATATGCTCTCGAAGCGAGGCTCCGCTGTCGCGGCTATAGCCTTCCGCTTGCGCCCGCCATGAGTCTACATCGACCACCGTTGGAAACCGCGGGTGGATCGGCGGGACCCGTACCTGCGGGATACTGGCGAGGAGGTCGGCGCCAATCTGGCGGGCGAGGTCGATCGCGTTGTCAACGATGGTGAAGGAGCTTGCGTCGGGATAAGTTGACAAAGGGAGATGGAATTGCGGTTTCATGCCGGCCTCCTGAGTTACACCTCCGCCATGATGCATCACGAGCCGAACTTCGCATTGCGCTTGGTCAAAGCAGCCCTCTGAAGAACTTGTATAATCGCACCATTCTAGCAGTGGAGAGCACACCATGCCCATGACGCTGACGGAAATTACCCCGGCGGAGTGCTACCGCCTTCTCGAAGGCGCGCGCTTCGGCCATCTCGCCTGCTGCAACGCCGGGCAGCCTTATGTCGCGGCAATCTACTTCGCTTTTTCCAATGGCGTCGCCTACAGTTTCACGATGCCGGGCAAGAAGCTCGACTGGATGCGGGCGAATGACAAGGTCTGTCTGCACGTCGAACATCGCCTTAGCGGTGACGGGTGGACGAGCGTCGTCGTCGAGGGGCGGTTTCAAGAGTTTCCCGACAGCGACGCGTGGCGAAGCGAAAGACTGCACGCCTGGTCGCTACTTCAAGCGCATTCCGACTGGTGGGAAATCGGTGCCATGAAACCGCACGAACTTCCAATGCTCGAAGGGTCTCCGCATGTCTTCTACGGCATCGCCGTTACGGCCGTGTCCGGTCGGAGCGCAACCAGAACAAATTGATGTCGGACCGCAGACGACGATGTCTGCAACCCGTCCGGGCGGAATTGCGCGTGCCGACTGACCCACAGCTGCTCTGAAGCAGGGAGGCCCCTTTTGAATTCCATGGTCGTTGCAAGATTTGCATTGGCGCTGTCCATTGGTCTTCTGGTCGGGCTGGAACGGGGCTGGCGGGAGCGGGATTCTCCGGCAGGGAGCAGAACCGGGGGCATCCGAACCTTTGGCATCTCGGGATTGCTGGGAGGTATAATGGCGGCCTTGGCCAACGCGACCGGGTCCTCACTGCTCCTGGCTTGCGGCTTTATGAGTTTTGCCGCCGTCTTCGGACTCTTCAAGCTGCGGGAGGCTTGGGACGACGAAGACTACAGCGTCACCTCGGTCATTGCTGCGCTATGCGTTTTCGGACTCGGCGCTCTGGCGGTCGATGGCGATCCCGTCGCCGCGGCGGCAGGCGGCACTGCCCTTGCAGCCATCTTGGCAAGCCGCGACATTCTTCACGCCTTCCTCCGGCGATTGACTTGGATCGAGCTGCGGTCGGCTCTTATGCTTGCGGTCATGACGGCCGTCATACTTCCGCTTTTACCTAACCGCGATGTCGGTCGGGCACTGACGGTGAACCCCTTCGAAGTATGGCTTTTCACCGTCTTGACCGCGACCATCTCTTTTGCAGGCTATATCACCGTACGCCTGTTCGGCGAGAGGAAGGGCACTTTGATCGGGGCAGCCGCCGGCGCCTTGGTTTCGTCGACGGCAGTGACGCTAACGCTGGCTCGTTCCGCCAAGGACGGAGCGGAAGTTCGCAGACTTGCCGGAGCTGCGTGTTTGGCGGCCACGGTGTCTATTCTGCGCGTGGCTGGGCTGACCTTGATCGTTGGTCCGGCAGTCCTGCCGAAGATAGCGCCTGTGGCAACGGTCGCGGCAGTGGTTTTCGCCTGCATGGCCGTGTTCTTGACGAGGGCGGCACACAAGCGGGACGCCGTCGACGTCTCGGCCCGCAACCCCTTCGAGGTCCGCTCGCTTTTCCTTTTTGCGACGATATACGTCCTGGCTCTTTCTGCGAGCAAAGTGCTGGTCGCATACCTGGGGGATTCTGCGGTCCTGTTGGCCTCGATCATCTCCGGCAGCTTCGACGTCGACGTCGCAGTGTTGACGGCTCTACGCCGGACCGACCTCCAGGCTTCGGACATCGTCGTCCACGCGGTACTGGGCGCCATGGCTGCAAACGCAATTGGCCGCGTGATACTGGCAGCATCCGCCGGTCCTGCCCGGTTCACCACGCTTTACGCCGCCACCACGACAATGGCGATCGCTTTCGGCTTCATGGTTTTCATCTGGAATTCCCAATGATCGCTCGTGCGGGTCAGACATGCGACGCTAGCTGATGTGATTGTGCTGAGAGGCAGCCGGCGCTCTTCCGCGCGATTTGGGGGAACGACCGCCGTCCACCGGGGTTGCTGCTTGACGCCCCACACAGGCGACCTCACACTCGCGGTGTCGAAGGTGAGTCGGACAGACTGTACCGTCTTTACTTCCGCTGCTCACCGGAGCAGGAGTGGCCAGCGAGGGCTTTGGTTCGCACGCCGACCGACATCGGCCGGTGGCAAACAGGATCGAGGTTGACTGGGCTCGAACTCGCATCCGCTCCGATTTTGCTTGTGAGGTCGCGCCGTGGATAAAGGCTTATCAGCAGTCGATCCTCCTCGCGACATCCGGCGTCGGCGCTGGAATTCCCTGTTGCGGAGCAACAGCCGCCAGCTGCTTTGGCCCGCGCTTTTGATAGGCGTTTTGCTTCTTGCAGGCATCGTTGTTTTTTACGGTGAAATTCACCACAGCGAAGATCCGGTCGAGCCCTTTGAAGAGCGAGGTCTCAACAAGGCTGCCCGATCCTCTCCGATAACCGTCGGCCCCGACACGGCGGCTCCTTCTCCTCTCCCGCCAATGTCTATACCGCTGCGGCTGATCGAGGTCCCGAAGCCGGAACTGGCAAGTCAGTTCCTGCGGATGTGGCGCGTCTCGGGTGCGAATATTTGCGGTGCTCTTCGAGAGGCCGACATCGAGATGAGCGATTGGAAAGCCGCATCGATGCGCAATCGCAGCTATGAATGTTATTTTCAGCGCATCTACCAACGGGACGAGTTGCGTCCCCTCAGCTCCACCTTCCTCAAGGTTCGTGGAAATGAAATCGGCGATATCGTCGAGATCCGCGCCAAGATCATCGGGCCGACCACGGACGCCGAGGGGCGTCTCGCCCCGGCCGTCCTGCGCATTTTCGAGATCATTGTGAAGCAGGCGTGCTGGCCCGATTTCGAGGATGCGCTTGTGTCGATCCAAAACCTCCGAAATGTCGAATATGAACGATTCGGCTCCTATCTTAGCTTCACGCGCGAAGCGGGCAGCGGAAATAACTTCAATTTTGTCCTTGGCCTTAAGGCGACTTCGGATTCGCAGGTGAGGACGAAGACGTATTTTACGCCAGAGCGCTGGCTGGAGACAACAGATCCCCGCCTCGCAAACAGCTTGGGCACGTCGATATCGGCCAATTGCGCTCAATGACGGTGGGTGGCCTCTGCCGGCGCTCTCGCTCCTCCCGTCGCCTTCAAGCCGTCGAAACGGCAGACAGTCGCCGCCCACGTTGCGGGTCGATCGTCGCGTCTGGTAACCTCAACTACCGAGGCGTCAAGAACAACGGAGATGTCCAAATTCGAGATTGGTCCCGCTGGCGCGCCGTTATGAACAACGGATGTTCGCGTTCCGGATCGAGCGTCAGGTCGCGCAGCAATATTTCACCCGCAAGATCTCTCGGCAGCGGTTGGTCCGTAACCCTTTCCACGATCAGGCGCAACTCGACGCCCGGCAGATCGAGTGTGACCGAGCCCTTGGCAATGAGATCCTTCCCATTCAGCTCAAGCCGTGCTTCGGGGGCATGCACATGCGGTGGCGGCTGGAGCGGGTCGCCGATCTTGCTGTAGCCATGAAGGTCGGCGGCAATCGTGATGTGAGCGTTATTCAGGTCGGAAAGCTTCAGCTCGATCCCGTCGACATCGCCATGTGTTGCCGTTCTAAAGCCGAGCGTGCCGAGCCCGGTGCGCCATACGCTTTGTTCGGGGTGGTCAAAGCCAACTCCGCGCGCATCGAGAAGCGCCGCGCCGGTCACGGCGACCGCGCCGCTCCAATAGGCGGCCCGGTAGCGATCCTTGATGCGGGCGCCGCCGAAACGGATGCGCAGGCTGCGTTCGCTGAAGCCCGTCTCCGCATGCAGATCGCGTCTCCACACGAGGCGATCGCCGTCATAAAGTTGAATCTCCTCCCAGCCGGCCTGGCCGAGCAGGCGATAGGAGAGCGGCTTTTCGGGTTCGGCATCGAACACCTCGCCCATGAAATGCTGTCCTTGGGACAGAACAGCAAAACTGCGTTCGCCGGTGGTTGCGAAGGTGCGCCGCGCCCGGAGTGCGCTGCCGACGCCGGCCCGGTCGAAGCGGTCGGCGATGACGCCGGTCAGCCCGCCGCGCGAACCGAAAGTTCCGGTTGCCGGTGCGCCGCCGCCGCATCGGCCCTGATGCTCGTCGCTTGCCGCCGAGGCGCCGACCCTGTATCCGCGCGCGAGCGCTTCGGTGTAGAGCCAGTGGAACTGTCCCCAGGCGGACCCAATTTCGATGAGCCGTTCCAGCTCCGGATGGTTCCAATCCAGAATGCAGCGCCGGCCGCCCACATGCGGGATCAGCAAATGGCCCTCCGGATCGTCCTCATAGGCGGCATGGAGCCGGTCGACAGGCCAGATGCCGGGTCGGATGGTTCCGGCCGTCGTCTCGTTCCATTCGAAAGAGCGAAGTGACCGCCCCTCTTTGTCAAACGGGAAGCGGGGTTTACCGTCGCGTAGGAAGACGACATTGCGGTCGCCGCCGGCTGCGGAGTTGCCGCACCATTCGGTGCCAGGATAGCAGACGAAGCGGCCCGGCTCGTTGAGGCCATGGATAATCTCCACGGCCTTGTCCCAATTCTTTTCGGTGATGTTGAAGTCGTTGACGGTGTAGCCCACCACGTCAAGCCCGGCGATGTCGCGTCCATAGGTGAGGTTGTAGGTTGCGTCGTTGGTGCCGACGGTGTCGTCGGAATGGACGTGCAGATCCGCATAGAGCGGACGCAAGGCCTCTTCTTCACTCTGCATATAGGCGACGGCCGCGGTGACGAAGGGTTCGTCGTCCAGCCGTGCTTCCAGTTTCCACTCGCCGGTTTCGGTGAAGGAAAGGCCGGAAATCCGCGCGAATGTCCAGTCCGCTGTTGCAAGCGCGATCGGCTCCGTGCGTTGGGTCGCGTCTGGAGCGGTGATCACCAGCGTGCCGCGCAGATTGCGGTCGCGGCAGGTGTTTCCCCATATGTCGTCGACGCGTACGATCGCGTCGAAGGATTGATCAAGGCCAACTAGGCGCGGCGCTATGATCTGAAGGGCGTGGGGCTGGCCGGCCAGGATTTCGAGTTTGCAGTCGCCCGGCACTTCGGCAAATTTCGAGCTGCCCAGCGGGTCGATGAACAGCCGGAATTGGAACGCCTTTTCCACGAAGGTCTGCACGCGCGTACCGGCGCCGCCCTGGCGCCGATCGCCGAGTCGAATGACGATCCTGTCGCCGGGATTGATATAGCCATCGACGACATCGATGATGATGGCCTTCTGGAAGGGGCGCTCGTGTCCCTTCTGGTCGAAGCGTACCTTCAGCGCCTGCACTGTCGCCGGGCTCTGCCCAGGGACCAGCGGCCCGGCGTGATATTCGGCGGAAACGTAGTTGGCGCCCGTCGGGTCCGTCGTCTGGAACAGGGCCCAGTCGGAATAGAATTTGAAGGCGAGCTTCAGCCATGCGCCATCGGCAAGGCCGACAGCGCCAACCTCATAGACGAGTTCCAATTCGGTCCAATCGCCGGCAATCAGCGTCGGTCGCTGACAGGTGAGACGGCCGAGGAAGGGTAGCGTGTCGAAATAGTCGGCAAGGCCCGCTGGGGAATGCACGGCGGCTTGAGACGCCTTGTGCTGCAAAGTCTCTGTCATGGGAGAAATCCGTTATTGTCCGCGCCAGCTTTCGTAGCGGCGCTCTATCCGTCGAAATACGAGGCTCTCCATAAGCCACGCTGTGAGTCCGATCAGCGTGATGCCGAGAAGGACCTGCGCCGAATTGCCGACCTGTCCGCCCATCGCGACCATCCAGCCGATACCTTGGGAGGCGCCGATCATCTCGGCGGCGACGAGCGCCCGCCACGCCTGGGCGAAGCCGATGCGCAATGCGGCGGTCAGGAAGGGGAGGGAGGCAGGAAGATACACATGGGCCAGCAGTTGAAACCGATTGGCCCCGAGAATGCGGGCTGCGCGCACCTCCCCGCCGCCGATCGAAAGCACGCCTTCCTGGATTGTCACGGCCATCGGGAAAGCCGATGCGATGAAGATGACCACGGCGATCGACAGATAGCCGAGGCCGAAGAAGATCAGGGAGAGCGGCGCCCAGGCGATTGGAGGGATGGCCATGAAAAGGCCGAGCAAAGGCTGGACGAACTCACGGAACGGCCGCCAAAGTCCGGCAGACACGCCGATGAGCACAGCCGCCAGGATCGCCGCGCCGAAGCCGCCGAATTCACGCAACAAGCTCGCCAGAAACTGGCGGCCGAGCTCGCCGGATTGGATCCAGCGCAGTCCCTCTGCTGCCACCTCCCAGGGCTGTGGCAGCACATAGGATGGCACCCTGCTGGCTGCGAGGCACCACACGGCAAGCAGGAAGGGAAGCGCTGCCCAGCGCCAGGACGGCTGCGGAAAACGCAGCCGCGCTGTGAATGTCTTCATCGATCGGATCTCACCGCTGGGCGGCCGCTTTGGCGGCAAAACTGTCGTCAACGATGTCGTCGACATCAAGCGGTTTGTTGAGGATGCCAAGATCGACGGAGTAATTGATGAGCCGCTGGATGAAGGCGCGGTCGGACGGCTCGATTTCTGCGGACCAGCCAAGGCGTTTCCTGGCCTCGGCGACAATCGCTTCCGGCGGAACGACGGTTCCGTCCGCGGCCTTCACGGGCTCCAGCTTAAAACTCTGTGCGATGATCCGATTGGCCTCCTCGGGATGCTCCCGCAGAAAGGCGACGGCTTTGGCATTGGCCCGCAGCAGCTTGACGAGATCGTCCGGCCGCTCCTTCAAGGTCTTTGAAGGTGCTGCAACGACATACCATGGATAGCCCGGAAGAGCGCCGTTCACGTCGAAGACGACACGGCCCGTGCCGCGGAGCACCGACTGGCTGATGAAGGGCTCCCACGAGAAGGCAGCATCCACGACCCCTGTATCAAGGGCGGCGTTCATATTGCCCACCGGCATCTGCGATAGTTGGAGGTCGGCGTCGGGATTGAGGCCGGCAGTCTCCTTCAGGACGAAGCCGCGCAGCAGCACGTCCATGCCGCTGCCTCTGCTGACGCCGGCGAGCTTCTTGCCCCTGAGGTCTGAGAGCGACCGAATCGAGCCGTCGGCCCTCGCGATCAAGGCTGCCTGGCCATAATTCACCTTGGCGATGATCTTCGCTTCAAGCCCGCGCGCGGCCCATTGATAGACGGGCGGGGCGCCGATATAGGCCACGTCGATTTCCCCTGCCGCCACCGCCTGCTGAATGACGGGGCCATCGCCAAAGCCCTTGAGCTCGACGTTCAAACCCTCTTCCCGAAAGTAGCCTTTCTCTTCGGCGATGAGAGCCGGCGCGTTCGCCATGGCCTGGACCCAGCCGATACGAAGCGGCCGGGATTCCTGCGAAGCGGCGGGCCAGGCAGCAGCGAGTGCGAAAAGGGCTGCAGGTAGAATGCGTTTCATCGGATTTCCCCTTCAGGTAGCGGGTTGATTGCTGGTCATGACCACGGCGATCTGCTCGGCGAGGCGTTCGCGCAGTTCTGTGAACGAGGGATTGGCACGCGTGCCTCGCTGGTCGCGAGGGCGCGGCAAATCGATTTTCACTTCGGCCGTGATACCGGTTGGAGGCAGGCCGAGAACGAGGACCCGGTCCGCCAGATAGATCGCTTCGTCGATGTCATGCGTGATGAACAGCACGGTCTTGCCCAAGCTCGACCAGATGCGGAGCAGTTCGTCGTTGAGGGCTGCGCGCGTCATGGCGTCGAGTGCTGCGAAAGGCTCGTCCATGAGCAGAAGGCGTGGCTCAAGCGCCAGCGAGCGCGCAAGGGCTACGCGTTGACGCTGGCCGCCCGACAATCGGTGCGGCGGCTCTTGCGCCTGTTCTTCCAGGCCCACAAGCCGTAGAAAATGCAGGGCGATCGCCCTTTGCTCCTGCGGCGTTCCCCGGCGATTCATACGAAGGCCGAAGCGGACATTTTCCAGCACGCTCAGCCAGGGGAAAAGGTTGGGGGACTGGAAGACATAGCCGAGTGCGGAATGTTCCGGCGCAACCGGCGCGCCGTCTATGGTGATACGACCCGATTGCGGGCGCAGGAAACCGGATAGAAGATTGAGCAGTGTCGACTTGCCGCAGCCCGACGGACCGAGGATCGCGACGAATTCTCCCGGACGGGCTTCCAGCGAAAATTTTTCGAATATGCTGCGTCGGCTTTCGGGATAGGCGAAACCCATGCCAGTCACCGAGAAGGTGGCGCCAGGTGAATGCTGCCGAATTGGGGAAACAGATGCCATATTTGCGTTCGAACGAGCTGGGGTTGGAATTGCCCTGAGTTTTAATACATTATAATACAGGTTATCAACGTGGGGCCTTCCCTTGTCCGGCGGCAAAGGAGAACGCTGTTCCAAAGCTGCAAGAGTCCGTGGTCTTTTTAACCCCGATGGAAATGAGATGAGCCTGATACGCAACAACCCGGTGGCGATGTATCTCCAGATCGCCGATCGCCTTCGTCGCGAGATCGCCGAAGGAACATTCGAGCCCTCCGGACGGTTGCCGTCGGAATCGCAGATCATGGTGCGCTTTGACGTCAGCCGCGTCACCGTCCGCCTCGCGCTCGATCAACTGGATAAGGACGGGCTGATCGAGCGCAGGAAAGGCAAGGGGACTTTTGTGGCCGGAAAACAGGTCCGCCATCAGATCGATACCCTGCGCAGTTTCCACGAGTCGCTGAAAGTGCAGGGCTTCGATGCCACGATGCGGATCGTCGAGCTGACTGCGATTGAAACGCCGCCGGCGTTTGTCTCGTTGTTTGGAGCAAAATGCGCGCTGTTGGAGCGTCTTCACATGGTGGACGACGAGCCCATTGCCTTGGGTCGAAGCCTCCTGCCCGCCGTCATGTCGGAACTGGATTTGAAAACGGCCGAACAACGGCCGACTTATGCGCTCCTCAAGGACAAAGCCGGCGCCGATATTGTCTCCGCAGAGATCGCCATCGGCGCGCGCGCAGTGCCGCCCCGCATCTCATCCTTGATCGGCGCAGCCGCGAATGCGGTTTTGCTCGTGCTCGAACGGACCTCATATTTCGATCATGGCGCTTGTGCCGAGTGGTCGGAGTTCTTCATCCGACCCGAGCGATACAAATTTGTCCTCGGCAATCGAACGGCGTGGTCGACGGCTACATGACGTTCGTCGCTACTGACGCTGTGCCGGAGCCGGATATACAGCAGATGGAAGGCGAGCCGGCAAGCAGCTGCATGCGGCGCAACGCTCACACAGCGGCTTAGCGGTCGTTACGGCAATCGCCGGCTATTATCCATCGCAGCCCATCATGTTGGTTGCAGGCGAAGAACTCAAACACAGAGACCGGCGCCAAAAATGGACATGTTCATCTGTCGGGCTGATCTCACGCTGATGCGTATCGATGCATTTTATTATAGCGGGCGTATTGCCAGATTGCCTGAAATGACATGAGCTTCATCAAAACGACAACGGCCAAGGCGATACCGTAAGGTATGGGATGGCCGTCTGGGATATACCGAAAAAGATAGAGACGCACGCAAACACAAACGACCAGTAGCGCATAAATGGGATATATGAACGAATAGATGCGCCACCAGACGACCGATCCCACCTGGATTCTTGCTGCAAAGAGGCAGACAACTGCGCATTCAGGAAATGACATCAGCCAATCAAACCATTCTGCCATCGAAAGTGGCGACGGGCTGAAATAGGTTTGATGTACTTTGTCGATTTGGCCGAATAACACGGCTAGCGCCAAAATCCACCAAATGATTTGAGACTTCCTGCTCATATTGAATCCGCAGCGTGCGATATCCTTTGTTCGCGGGCTACCATCTCATTCAACACGCAAAGGCAGATGAATAATCCAATTAAACCTTTACCGAAAAGCCCCAGTTGAGTCCGCGTTGGGATGACAGGACAGGCACAATTCCGCTCAGATAGTTGACTATCGCCTGCGCCGAATGGTCGGAGTTCTTCCTCCGGCCAGGGCGATACAAATTTATTCTCGGCAATCGAAGTCCGTCTGATCGCGCACTTGTTCTTCGTCGCCAGGGAGGAAAACCGAGCCGGCAGCTTGTGACCACTATCAAGGGCGTTAAGCGTCGAATGCCCGTCGTTTGGGAATCGAGATCAACGCCTTGAAGTGAGTTTCAATCCTGCCTTCGCGGCTGGCGTCCTCGGCTTCCCAGCCAAACTTCCACGCGTCGTGACGCGCAAGCCAATCCCCGAGAGCGCCGGTATCACCGGTGGGCAATCGATGGGCCGCGAGGTATGGGTTCTCGTGAGCCTTTAGTCCGAGCACCCGTGCCCTTGAGCCCGCTTCCTGCAAATCGATCAGCTCTTCAATTGTCATACGCGCCCCCACGATGTCAGCGACGGTAACATGGTGGCTCGCGCATGCAAGCGATTGCTAAATAATGGGTTAATTTGGGACAGTCGTGAGGCGAGAGCGCGTGTTTCCTGAGGTAATGGTGAGGATTGCCGCGTCACCGAGAGCGCGGTAAAGCGTCAGCGCACTCAACCCGTCTACAGTCGCCATCTCGGACAAACGTCTCGGCGGAAATCAAATTTGCAGGCTAAAGCGACCTGAACATGTACGATATCATTCTTCTTTTCCTCGCTGGCTTGTTGGCAGGCAGCATGAATGCGCTGGCCGGTGGCGGGTCGTTCGTATCCCTGCCGGCGCTGATATCGGTCGGAGTGCCGTCGGTTGCCGCAAACGCGACGAGCACCTTGGCCTTGTTTCCAGGCGGTATGACGAGCTCGTGGGTCTACCGTGACGGGGTCAGGAGTGTGTGCGGCATCAATGTAATGCCTATCGCTATCGTGACAGTGGTGGGTGGTGTGGCGGGAAGCGTGTTATTGCTTTTGACCCCATCCAGGATTTTCGATGGGATCCTGCCATGGCTCTTGCTGGTGGCGACATTGATGCTGGCTGCAGGTCCGAGGCTCAGCGCAAAGCTCCGGACGCAGGCACGTCCGAATTTTCTGGCCTTCGCAACGGTTCAATTCTTTCTCGGTCTTTATGGCGGTTATTTTGGTGGCGCGGTGGGCCTTATGATGCTTGCGGCATGGAGCGCGCTCGGGGGCGGGGACATCAAGAGCCTGAATCCGACAAGAATGGTGATGGTAACTGCCGCAAACGCGGTCGCCGTCGTCGTCTTCGTACTGGCCGGGGCAATCGTATGGCAGGAGTGCATTCCGATGACGATCGGGGCCGTTATCGGCGGGTGGATCGGAGCGCATGTCGGACGAAGGCTGCCGGCATCGGTCGTCCGGGTGCTAACGCTTGCGGTCGCCTTGCTGACGACGGCGGTGTTCTTTTCACGCGCTTACCTGTGAGCGGGGATCCTTCCGGCAGTTTATACGCGTATTCGCCAGAGCTCGAAATGAGGCGCACCTGACGAACGATCCATAAGGTTACGAGCGTCGCCGCCCAAGGCCGAGCGGCGTCAGACGAGGTAGGGTATCCGCGCCTCCGTCTTCATGGAGCAGTTCAAGGCAATGGCGCTTCAAATGCGAAAACTCGGGCGAGGCGACGATATCGGTCGAGCGCGGCCGCGGGAAGGGGACGGTGATCTCTTCGTGAATGCGGCCGGGCTGCGCCTTCATCACGATGATCCGGTCGGCGAGCAGCAGCGCCTCGTCGATGTCATGCGTGACGAACAGGACGGTCTTGCGGAACTGCTCCCATATGGCAAGCAGCAGTTCCTGCATTTTCAGCCGCGTCAGGGCGTCGAGCGCGCCGAAGGGTTCGTCCATCAGCAGCAGCCGCGGCTGATTGACGAGGACTCGGGCGATTTCCACCCGCTGCTGCATGCCGCCGGATAGCTGGGCCGGATAGCGATCGGCAAAACCGTTGAGGCCGACGAGGTCGAGCATCCTCTGCGCCTCGCGCCGGCGCTGTTCCTTGCCGACGCCGCGCATCTTCGGTCCGAAGGCGACATTGTCGCGCGCGCTCTTCCAGGGAAACAGGGTGTGGTGCTGAAAGACGATGCCGCGTTCGGGGTGCGGGCCGCTGACCGGCGTGCCATCGACATCCAATCTGCCGCCGGCAATATCGATATGGCCGGCGAGCGCGCCGAGAAGCGTCGATTTTCCGCAGCCGGAGGGGCCGAGCAGGCAGACGAATTCGCCGGGCCTGACGGAGAAGCTGACATCCGAGACGGCTTCGAAAGCGGCCTTTCCCTTGCCGAGGCGGATGGAGACCTGCTCCGCAACGATCCTGCCGGTCTCCGATCGCACCAGGCGCTGATGGCTGTTCATCGTGCCGCTTCCTTTTTCTGCCAGGGGATGAGCGCGTTGCCCAAGGCACGCAGCAAGGTGCTGCTGCCCATGCCGAGCACGCCGATCACCGCCATGCCGACGATGATCTCAGGGTAGTTCTGCAGGGTATAGGCTTCCCAGGTGTAGTAGCCGATGCCGAATTGGCCGGAGATCATTTCGGCGGTCACCAGACAGAACCACGAGGTGCCCATGCCGATGGCAAGGCCGGTGACGATGCTGGGCGCCGCGCCGGGAAGGATGACCTCGAACAGCATTGCGCGGCGGGTGCTGCCGAGGCTCTTTGCGGCTGCGATCAGGCGCGGATCGACGCCTTCGACCCCGTGGACCGTATTGAGCAGGATGGGGAACAGGGCGCCGGTGAAGGTGATGAAGATCATCGACAGCTCGGACGACGGAAACATCAGCACGGCAAGCGGTATCCAGGCGACGGCCGGGATCGGCCGCAGGAGTTCGAGCGGCGCAAGGAGGAAATCTCCGACCTTTCGCGACCGGCCGATGATCAGGCCGCAGGCGATGCCGGCAACGGCGGCGATCGCATATCCGGCAAACACCCTTTCGAGGCTGCTGGAGACATGCGCGATGAGTTTCGGCGACTGGAGGAACCCCAGGGCGGCGGCGAACACATCCACCGGCGAAGGCACGTTTTGGAAGGTGACCAGGCCGAGATCGAGCCGCAGGGTGGAGGCCATCTGCCACAGGAGCAGGCAGATGGCGATGGACCCCGCGCGGCGCAGCCAAGATCCGTAGTCAGGGTGCGTCCACGTCGTCATTATCGGCCTCAGTTGCTGGCCACGACGGAAGATTTGGCGCTGGCGAAATCGAGCACGGCGCCGCCATGCGCCTTGGCCCAGCTCTCGGCGCTCTCCTTGAGCAGGAAGGCGCCGATCTCGCCCTTTTCGTCACGAACGAACCAGGCCTGATTGCCGAGCAGCTTGATGCCGCTCTCCCGATCCTGCGCATAGAAGACGCGGATGGCCTTGCCTTCGCCTTCGAGCGCCTTCAAGGCTTTGAAGGCATTTTCCGCCGTGGCGTAGTGGCGGACGAGCGGCTCGTCCTTGACCCAGATCTCGGCGACGCGCTTCGCATCCTTGATCGGCTCGCCGGTTGCCGCGTCCTTGGCGTCGAGCGGAAGCTGATCATAGTTCTTCAGGCTTGCCTCGTAGTCGAGACCGGAGGCCTTGAAGGCGGCCTTGATGAAGCGGTCGTCGATGAATGTGTCGACGTCGAGCCCGCTATCGGCCTTTTTCAGATATTGCAGCGTTTCGATCGCGGTGCCGACAGCCTGCCGGTATTCCGGCTTCCAGGTCAGGTCACGGGTCTGGAGACCGAGCGGACCGTGGAAGAGATAGTCCACCTCCGCTTCTACGCCGGTCACCTTGGCAATCAGTTCGCTGTATTTTTCCGGCTCCTTGGCGATGAGCTGGTCGGCTTCGAGTGCGGCGCGCAGATAGGCGGTGACGACCTCGGGATATTTTTCGGCATAATCGGCATCGACCAGCGCGCCGTGGAAGGTGGGGCCGTTCGCCTGCGAGCCGTCATAGATCTTTCGCGCGAAACCCCGCCATGGGTAAAGCTCGGCAAAGGGCACGAAATCGGCATGCGCCTCGATCTGGTTGGCCTTCAGCGCGCCGCCGGCGACCTCTGGCGCCTGGGCGATGATGTTGACATCCTTTTCCGGATCCCAGCCCTGAGCTTTGATGGCCCGCAGCAGCAGGCCATGTGAGGTCGAGGCGAAGGGAACCGAAATCGTCTTGCCTTTCAGTTCCGAGATCGACTGGATCGGAGAATCCGTCGGCACGACGATGCCGTTGCCGCTTCCCTTGACGCTGCCGGAGAGGACCGAGATGAACAGGCTCTTGCGTCCCGCCTTCAGATGCGCGAGGCCGTTGAAGGAGCCGGGGAAATCCGCCATCACCCCGAAATCGAGTTTGCCGGCGATCTGCTCATTGGTGATGGGCGCGCCGCTGGTAAAGTTCTTCCACTGGATGTCGTAGGTGGCATCCTTGTATTTGCCGTCATGCGGCAGGTATTTTTCGAGAAGGTTGAGTTCCCGGATCAACAGGCCGCCGGTGGCGGTGTTGATCGTGGTGTCTTGCGTTCCGATGGCGACGCGAATGGTTTCCGCCTGCGCCGTGCCGAGGAAACTGGTCGCAGCCAAAGCTGCAGCTGCCAAAGTTAAGCGAAAATGCATCGTGCCACCCCATCTATTGCCCGTCGCCTCGCGGCGGGAAAATCGTTGAATTCCAGTCGTGCAAATTTATGTGGCGAGGCCTGTGACGGCGGAAGCAATTAATTTGCATTGCCGGAACGCCAGTCGTTGGCCGGACATAGGACCTCTGAAGGCAGGTGCGGGTATCGCCATGCTTAAGCAAATAGTTACAGAGGGTTATCGCCAGGCCGTTTGGATAAGCGTGCGGGTGGTGCGGCGATAAACGACCCTTTTTAGCGCTGAATACGCAATTATATTTCTTTATAATCCATAGATTTTATATCTATTAACCCACTCATTCGACACCAGAGAGGCGATCGACGATGAGCCTGGATTTTGAAATCGCAAAGTCGGAGCCGAAGCGCGGATTGCGCGACGCAGGCCCCGAGCTGTCCCCGCAGGTCATCCTGCCAGGCCCGCAGTCATTGTTTCTCAGCGAGACGGTCGACGGGCTCGACGAGGGGTCGCATTTCCTCGATCCGCTGAAGCTCGAAGAGTGGGCCACCCTGCGCAGTCACGGGCGGCAGCTGACCTTCTCAGCCGGCGAAACGATCTTTACCCAGGGCGACCGACATGGCGGCGTCTTCATCATCGAGCGCGGCTCCGTGCGCGTCTTTTATTCGGCGCCGTCAGGCCGCGAGATCACATTGGCCTACTGGACGCCGGGCAATTTCATCGGCGGACCTGAGATGACCGGCGGCGGCACGCATATCTGGTCGGGCCAGGCGCTCGACGATTGTGAGATCCTGTTTCTGCCCGGCTCCGTTCTGCGCAAGCTGATCGTCGAAATGCCCAATTTCGCGCTCTGTCTTATCCAGGGTCTGGCGTCGAAGGGCAAAAGCTATTCCGCCATGGCCCAGATGCTCGGCACCCGCTCGGTCATCGAGCGGCTGGCACAGTTTCTGATGAATCTCGGGAAGCTGCATGGCGTGCGAGACGGGCATGCCGTCATCATCAATGCGAAGGTGACCCACGACCAGATCGCCGCCATGGTCGGCTCCACCCGGCAATGGGTGACGATGATGATGAAGCGTTTTCAGAAAGAAGGCTTGCTGACCGTCACGCCTCGGCACATCCGCATCGAGCGGCCGCATCTGCTGATGGCGATGGTCTCGAAGGGCGGCGCGTAAGACGCCGCCCGGTTTTTCCTATCCCAGACGGGTAAGCGCCCAGCGCACCGTCTTGCGGACATCGGGATCGGGATCATCGGCATGCGCGGCAAGCGCGTCCCGGGCGCCGGGGTTGCCGATCTCGCCGAGTGCCGCCGCGGCCTCCTTGCGCAAGGTGGGCATGTCGCTTTCGAGCAGCGGCATGATCCGGGGCAGAGCGGCATTTGCCTTCAGCTTGCCGAGGGCGCCAAGCGATTTCTGCTGCACCTGCCAATAATCGTCGGAGAGCGCCCTGGCGAGCGCTTCGACCGCCGAGCCGTGGCCGATGCGGCCGAGCGATTCCGCTGCCGCCGCCCGGACCTGCCAGTTTGCATCGCTGAGAGCCGCCGCGACCGCCTCGGCCGCAGCCGGTTGCGCGGTAAAGGTTAGGGCATTGACCGCTGCGGCGCGCACGTCGGCATCCTCGTCGCGCGTTGCCGCAATCAGGGACGGGATCGTCGAGTCGAGCTTGAGATAGGCGATCGTGCCAAGAGCTTGCACCCGCACTGCCGCGTCTGCGTCGCGTAGCGCAATCAGGGCGGGGCCGAGCGAGTCCTGCAGCCGCAGTCCCTTCAATCCACGAAACGCCGCCGCGCGCACGAAGGCGCTGGCATGATCGAGCAGAGGCAACAGGCTGCTGCCGGCCTCCGGATGCTTCAGCTCCGCCAGGCCATCTGCTGCGGCTTGCGCGACGGAGGGTTCGTCGTCGACGACCAGCCGTGCCAGCCCGCCGGCAGCACCGGCGCCATCGAACTCGCCAAGGGCGATCGCTGCCTGAAGGCGGACCTCGCCGCTTGCATCGCTGGCAGCGTCGATCAGGTGCGGCAAGGCCTCGGGGCTTGCGGTTTCGGCAAGCTCGATCACCGCAAGGCGGCGAATGGCGGCATCCGGATCCAGCAGGCGTTCGGCAATGGTCTCGATGTCGCCGAAGGCTTCGAAAGGTTCAAAGACACTCATGATCAGCGCAACAGGTAGGGAATGTTGACGGTGACGGCGCCGGTCGGGCAGTCCGTTTCGCAGGGCATGCAATACCAGCATTCATCGAACTTCATATAGGCCTTGCCGGTCAGATCACTGATGCGCAGCACGTCGAGCGGGCAGACGTCGACACAGACCGTGCAGCCCTTGTCGGCGATGCATTTGGCATCGTCGACGGTCACCGGGACTGTGCTGGGGGAGAGGGCGAGTGGCATGGATCTTCCTGTCAGGCTTGCTTTTGAACACGCAGACGGTCGTAGGCCGTCCGTTCCTCGGTCTCGATCGGAACGACATAGGGCTCCACCTTGCGCTTTTCCGAAACCATGCCGCCGTCGATCTTCCTGAGAAGCGTGTGGCAGAACCAGTTGTCGTCGTCCTTCTCCGGATGGTCGACGCGATTGTGGTAAAGGCCCCAGCGGCTCTCCGTGCGGAACAGCGAGGCATGGGCGGCCATCTCGGCGCAATCGAGGATGGACGAGACTTCGAGCGCCCGCATCAGTTCATGCGCGTCGCGGGCGACCAGCGCAGTCTCGAGATCGTCGCGGACTTCGCTGAGCCGCTGCTGGCCGATCCGCATCTTCGCCGTCACCTTCGGGGGCTGCAGATAGTCGTTGACCAGGCGGCGCGCCTTGTATTCCAACTGGTTGGGCGGAATGCCGTCGTCGCGCCGCGTCGGCGCCAGCACGCGTTCGCGCTCGCGTGCGACGAATTCGCGATCATAGTCGGGAAGTTCGGTTTCGGCGGCGACGTCGGCTGCATGTTCTCCCGCGACGGCGCCGTTGGTGAAGGCGCCGAGCATATAGTTATGCGGCACATTCGCCATGTCGCCCGCCGCATAGAGGCCCTCGACCGTCGTGCGCGCGAATTCATCGACGAACACCCCAGAGGCGCTGTGGCCGGAACAGAAGCCGATTTCGGAGATGTGCATCTCGATCATCTTTTCGCGGTAATCGGTGCCGCGCGCCTCGTGGAAGCGTCCGCGCGAGGGGCGCTCGACCTTGTGCAGGATCTGCTCGATCTCGCCGACCGTGTCGTGATGCAGGTGATTGAGCTTCAGGAAGACCGGCCCTTTGCCGGACTGTAGCTCGTTGTAGAATTCCTGCATCATCTGACCGGACCAGTAGTCGCTTTCGATGAAGCGGTTGCCTTCGCTGTTGGCGGTATAGGCGCCGAAGGGGCCGGCGACATAGGCGCAGGCGGGGCCGTTATAGTCCTTGATCAGTGGATTGATCTGATAACATTCGAGGTTCGCGAGTGCTGCACCCGCATGATAGGCCATCGCATAGCCGTCGCCTGAGTTGGTCGGGTTCTCATAGGTGCCGAAGAGATAGCCGGAATGGGGCAGGCCGAGCCGTCCCGCCGCTCCCATGCAGAGGATCACCGTCTTGGCGCGCAGCACGAGAAACTCCGCCGAGCGTGTGTTGACGGCGATCGCCCCGGCAATCCTGCCGTCCTTCGCCGTCAAAAGCCGCGTCGCCATGTAGCGGTTGGAGATCAGAATGCGCTCGCGGCGCAGCTGCCGATAGAGCGCCTTCTTGACGGTGTCTCCATTCGGCATCGGCAGGACATAGGTGCCGAGGTGGTGCACCTTCTTGAGGTCGAAGTCGCCATTGGCGTTCTTCTGGAAGCGGATGCCGAAACGGTCCAGCTCCTCGATGATTTCGTAGCATCGCGAGGCATATTTATAGACCGGCGCCTGATCGACGATGCCGTCATTGGCGATGGTGATTTCCTTGGTGTATTGCTCCGGCGTCGCATAGCCTGGAACGACGGCATTGTTCAGCCCGTCCATGCCCATGGAGATCGCGCCCGAGCGCTTGACGTTGGCCTTCTCGAGCAGGACGATGTTCAAGTTGGGATTGCGCTGTTTTGCCTTGAGCGCCGCCATCGGCCCGGCCGTGCCGCCGCCGATCACCAGCACGTCGCATGCGACCTCGGAGAGGCCCTCTACAAAATTATCCATGCATCATTCCTCAAGCCAATGAATCGGCGATTTCGCGCAGGTATTGCCAGGGGTAGATCCCCCGATCATGCCCGTCCGAGAAAACCAGCCTGACGGCATAGGAGCCGATCGGCTCGATGCCTGTCACCGTGACATTGTCGAAGCTCGTCTCGCGCCCGTCGAGGGACGCCCGCACCGCTTGGGCGGCGCGGCTGCGGCGGCGCAATTCAGAGGCAGGAAGAAGGGAGATGTCGCCGCCTTCCCAGGTAATGGCAAGCGTGCGGCGTTCTGGTTTCAGCTTCAGTTGCAACGGTGTCATGGCTTTCCCTGTCGATCGACCGCCACTCTAAGAAAGCGTCGGGCTGAGACACGCAATAAATTGCCATGGAAGCGTCGCACGCCCTTTGAGGCGGGCCAGATGGGCGCGGTTTCTGCCGCATTGTCGGCGAAGGAAAGCGATAAATACGGGCCGCACGGGCGAGCCCGTGGACTCGCCTGCCAGCCGATATAAACCGATACACTTTCAATGTTTGATCGCAGCCGGCCTTGCAGGCGGGGTTGCCCGGTAGCCTTTGAGGTCGAGAGCAATTCCGATGCCGGGCGATTTCGCCGGCAATCAGGAACGATCGACCTTCATGCAAACACCGCCTTTCCGATCACCGGTGTCGAGGGCACGGCCAGGTCGCGCGGCTCCAGCATGCCGGCGCCGAACGCCTGCCTGCCGGCATCGATTGCCTTGGCAAAGGCCTCCGCCATCGCGGCCGGGTCGCCGGCGCCGGCAACCGCGGTGTTCAGCAGCACGGCATCGAAACCCAGCTCCATGACGATGGCCGCATGCGAAGGCCGGCCAATGCCGGCATCCACGATCAGCGGCACGTCTGCAAAATGCGCCCGCATCGATCGAAGTGCGGCGAGGTTTTGAGGGCCGGCCGCAGATCCGATCGGCGCGCACCAGGGCATCAGCACCCGGCAGCCGGCGTCGACGAGGCGCTCGGCGACGACCAGATCGTCGGTCGTGTAGGGAAAGACCTCGAAACCCTCGCCGGTGAGGATGCGCGCCGCTTCCACGAGCGCGAAAACATCCGGCTGCAGCGTGTCGTGATTGCCGATCACCTCCAGCTTGATCCAGTTGGTTCGAAAGACTTCTCGGGCCATCTTTGCCGTCAGCACCGCCTCGGAGACGCCGTGGCAGCCGGCCGTGTTGGGAAGAACGTGAACGCCGAGCGCTCGGATCATGTCGAAGAAAGCGCCGCCATTGCGCCCGCCCGCCATTTCGCGGCGCAGCGATACGGTGACGATCTCCGTTTTAGAGCGCCTGATGGCTTCGGCGAGGATGGCGGGTGAGGGGTAACGGGCGGTGCCGAGAAGAAGGCGTGATGCGATTTGACGTCCGTAAAGATCAAGCATGCTCAGCCTCCCTGCATCGGGGTCAGGATTTCGATCCGGTCATGATCGTTCAGCATATGCTGGCCGCGATCCTCGCGATGGACCAGTTCGCCATTGACGGCGGTCGCCAGCCAGTCGCCTTCGTAGTCGAGCGCGGCCAGAAGCTGCAAAAGCGTTGTGGCGGCGATCGTCTGGGCTTCGCCATTGATGATCAGTTGCATTGGGTGTTCCTTTGCTTCGGCTGTTGGGAAAAAACGAGATCCGCGGCTTCGGCCGCCATGGTCGGCGCCAGCAGAAAACCGTGGCGATAGAGGCCGTTAAAAACGACGATCTTCCCCTCCCGCGTGACGCGCGGAAGATTGTCGGGCAGGGCAGGGCGGATGCCGGCGCCGGTTTCGACGACGGCGGCGTCGGCAAAAGCCGGGTGCAGCGCATAGGCCGTGTTCAGCAGTTCCATCAGTGAGCGCGCGGTGATCGGGCCGTCGGAATCGGTCTCGATCGTCGTCGCGCCGATCATGAAAAAGCCGTTGCCGCGGGGAACGATATAGACGGGAAAACGCGGATGCAGCAGGCGGACGGGCCGGGCGAGGGTGACCTCTTCGGTATGGAGATAGAGCATTTCGCCCCGCACGCCGCGCAGATCGCGCTCTCGCCCAATGCGGGCGGCACCTGTGCAGTCGACGATATCGGAGAAATCATCATCGTCCGGCGCTGCGTCGGTAAAGGTGGCGCCGTTTGCCGCCAGTTGCTCTTTCAGCGCGCACAGCGCCTGGCGCGGGTCCAGATGTGCCTCGCTTGGGAAGAACAGACCGTGCCGGAAACGGGTGGCGAGCGCGGGCTCAAGGGCGGCGATATCGCTCTCCTCAACCCATTGATAACCGGTCGTGCGGCCGGCAAAACGTTTCAGCTCGCCATGGTCGCGGGCCGAGGCGACGACGAGAGTGCCGTTGCGGACGGTGCTGCCCGGCAGGATCGCCTCCCAGCGATCGGCGGCATCGAGGCCGCGCGTCAGCACCGCCTCATCGGCGCTTTCCCGCTCGCACCAGGGTGCCAGCATGCCGCCGGCGAGCCAGGACGCGGCATGGGCGAAATTCGGGTGCGGGTCGAAGATCGTGACATAGGCACCGCGGGCATGCAGCTCGCGGGCGACGGTGAGGCCGGCGACGCCGGCCCCTTTGACAAGCACGCGCATGTCAGTCCGCCCCGTGCGCGGAGGTCTCGATCGGCATATAGAGATCGCCGCCCTCCCGGTATTTCACCGCCATCGCGTCCAGCCCCTCCTTCTGCGCTTCGGCGCGGATGTCATGCGATATGCGCATCGAGCAAAATTTCGGGCCGCACATCGAACAGAAATGCGCCACCTTGTGCGCTTCCTTCGGAAGCGTCTCATCGTGGAAGGAGCGGGCCGTCTCGGGGTCGAGGGAGAGGTTGAACTGGTCTTCCCAGCGGAATTCGAAACGTGCGCGCGACAGCGCGTCGTCGCGAAGGCGCGCCGCGGGATGGCCCTTGGCAAGGTCGGCGGCATGGGCGGCGATCTTGTAGGTGATGACGCCGGTCTTGACGTCGCTGCGGTCAGGCAGGCCGAGATGCTCCTTCGGGGTGACGTAGCAGAGCATGGCCGTGCCGAACCAGCCGATCATCGCCGCACCGATGCCGGAGGTGATGTGGTCGTAGCCGGGGGCGATATCGGTCGTCAGCGGTCCCAGCGTGTAGAAGGGCGCCTCGCCGCAGACGGCGAGCTGCTTGTCCATGTTTTCCTTGATCTTGTGCATCGGCACATGGCCGGGCCCCTCGATCATCACTTGGCAATCCCTGGCCCAGGCGATTTTCGTCAGCTCGCCGAGCGTTTCGAGTTCGGCAAATTGGGCTGCATCATTGGCATCGGCGATCGAGCCGGGGCGAAGGCCGTCGCCGAGCGAGAAGGAGACGTCATAGGCCCGGCAAATCTCGCAGATCTCCTCGAAATGCTCGTAGAGGAAGCTCTCACGGTGATGATGCAGGCACCACTTGGCCATAATCGAACCGCCGCGCGAGACGATGCCGGTGACGCGGTTGACGGTGAGCGGGATGTAATGCAGCCGCACGCCGGCATGGATGGTGAAATAGTCGACGCCCTGTTCGGCCTGCTCGATCAGCGTATCGCGATAGATTTCCCAGCTAAGATCCTCGGCAATGCCGCCGACCTTTTCCAACGCCTGATAAAGCGGCACCGTGCCGATCGGCAGCGGCGAATTGCGGATGATCCATTCGCGGATATTGTGAATGTTGCGGCCCGTCGAAAGATCCATGACGGTATCGGCACCCCAGCGGGCAGCCCAGACCATCTTCTCGACTTCTTCGGCCATCGACGAGGTGACGGCGGAATTACCGATATTGGCGTTGATCTTCACCAGAAAATTCCGGCCGATGATCATCGGTTCGCTTTCGGGGTGGTTGATGTTGGCGGGGATGATCGCCCGGCCGGCGGCCACTTCCCGGCGGACGAATTCCGGCGTCACATGATCGGGAATATCGGCGCCGAAGCTCTCGCCGTCACGCACCAGCGCTTCCGCCTTGGCCTTGCGGCCGAGATTCTCGCGAATGGCAATGAACTCCATCTCCGGCGTGATGATGCCTGCCCGTGCATAGGCAAGCTGTGTGACGGCTTTCCCGTCTTTGGCGCGCAGCGGCCGGCGCCGCCCCGGGAATTCCGGCGTCAGCCGGTCGCCGCTGACGAAGCCGTTATCTTCGGGGCGGACATGGCGGCCGTCATAGGCTTCGACATCGCCGCGGGCCAGCACCCAGTCTCGGCGCAATGGGGGCAGGCCCTGCTCGATACGGATCTCGGCGCCGTCGATCGTGTAGGGGCCGGAGGAATCATAGACGACGACAGGCGGCTCGCCGGCGGTCGGATGGACGCTGATTTCGCGCATCGGCACCCGGATATCACTGTGGATATCTCCTGGAACATGGATCTTCCGCGAAGCCGGCAGCGGGCCGGTGGTGACGGTCGGGGTGAGGTTTTTTGCGGCAATGGTCATGGTTTGAGGCTCCAAGTTGTAAGTTGGAGACCCAGTCAATCAGCCGGAATGATGGAAAGACGCCGGCACAGATTCCACGCGTGAATCCGGAACCTTCGAGCGCTTGCACCGTCCCTACGCCAGTATGAACTGGATCAGGTTCAACGGGTCACTGCGCCACAACAGGCTAAGCCTGATTGTCCAGCAGTATCTCAGCCCCTTGCCGGGACCCCCCTGGTGAATGCCGATAGTCGTAAAGCGCCGTCCCGGATCGTGTCAAGCTTACAGCTTTGTCGTTCCGCTTATATCCTCCCGTCTCGGAGCCTGTTGCGTTACTGGCCGAACTGCGGCAAATGTCAGTTCACTCAACGTCAGGTGGATTATGTCGTTTCGGATTGAACGTCTTATGCGAGAACATCTCAGTGGCGCCGCCGGTGTGCTGGTCAGTGCCTATTCGGGACCGCCGTGGAACGAGAATTGGTCGCTTGAAGCGGCGATTGAAAATGTAAACAACGTGCTCGAAACGCCCAAATCCATTGCCCTTGCGGCCATTGACGGAGGCAAGGTGCTGGGGATCGCGCTGGGCATACGGCAGCGGCGCCATGCCGGTCCGGTCATCTATCTGGATGAGCTTTCGGTGCTGCCTGAAGCGCAGGGTCGGGGAATAGGGACGGCGCTGCTGTCGGCAGTTTCCGAAACAGCAAAGGCCGAAGGATGCAACAGCGTCTGGTTGGTCTCACAGCGGGACGGTGCTTTGTCGAAATTTTATCAGGGTTGCGGATTCGCCGTCGGCAACAACCTTGGTCTCTACTCCAAATCGAGTGCGTAGCGGTTCGGGCTGTATTGGCCTACATATCCGGGTGGATGGGTTCGAGGCTCGTGACCCCGATATTCCACGTGGACCCCGTCTCGTTGTGGGATGAAAGAGGGCATGTCTGATCGGATTTATCTTTCCGGCCTATCGGAAGAAAGCTGGCGAGCGGTCATCGAAACGCTGGGGGCTGCCGGCTGGTCCGTCCGAAAGGGTGGCGGCCTCGATTTCTCCTGGGCTGTCCTTGAGCGCGGCGGGATACGGATCGACATGGAATATGATGCATGGCAGGAGGGCGAAATGGCCTTTGCCCAAACCGACGGGTCGACAATAGCCAACGATCTTCCAGCACAATTGATTTTGCAGCTGAAATTGAACTGAGCCGCCGCTAGAGCGCGTCGCGATCTTTCAGACCCGCTCCTCGCGGCTCCTTTGAAGCGATGCCCGCTCAATCCGGTCGCAATGTCTTGCCGGATTCCGCATCGAAAAGATGAAGCTTTCCTGGCCGGGCGGCGATCGTCGCGACCTGCCCCGGTTTAAAATCGTGACGGTCGGACAGCACCGCGACAAGCTCGCCGGACCCGTAGCGCAGGAAGACCATCGTCTCATGGCCGGTGGGTTCGGTGACGCTGACGGTCGTGTCGAGGCCGCTTGGGCTGAGCGACAGGTGCTCGGGCCGCACGCCGAGAAGTACGGCCTGCCCCTCGGACGCCTGCGGGTTAAAGCCGAGCGCGATCTCGTCGCCGGTCTCGGTGACGAAGATCGCACCATCGGCCTTGTAGCGGCCCTTCAGCAGATTCATCGACGGTGAGCCGATAAAGGCCGCAACGAATGTATTTCGGGGACGATCGTAGAGTTCCAGCGGCGTGCCGATCTGTTCGACCTTGCCGCCCTGCATGACCACGATCTTGTCGGCCATGGTCATCGCTTCGACCTGGTCATGGGTGACATAGATCGTCGTGGTTCTCAGCCGCTGGTGCAGTTCCTTGATCTCCTTGCGCATCTGCACGCGCAGCTTGGCGTCGAGGTTCGACAAGGGCTCGTCGAACAGGAAGACCTGCGGCGATCGGACGATGGCGCGTCCCATCGCCACGCGCTGGCGCTGGCCGCCCGAAAGCTGGCGCGGATAGCGGTCGAGATAGGGCACGAGGTCAAGCGTTTCCGCCGCCGCCTGCAGCCGTTGCTTGATGATATCGGCTGGCTGCTTTTGCAGACGGAGCGCAAAGACCATGTTTTCGGCAACGGTTTTATGCGGATAGAGCGCATAGCTCTGAAAGACCATGGCGATGTCGCGATCCTTCGGCGGCAGATTGTTGACGACCTTTCCGCCGATCGAGATCGTGCCGCCGGTGATGCTTTCGAGCCCCGCGACCATGCGCAGCAATGTCGATTTGCCGCAACCGGACGGGCCGACGAGCACCACAAACTCGCCGTCGCGAATGTCGATATCGACGCCATGCAGGATATTTACGGCGCCATAGGCCTTGCGCGCCTCTGAAATATTGACCTCAGCCATATGCCTCCCACTCGCTTTCCCAGCTCCCCCGGCAGTCCCCGGAGATATGCATCTCTCGACAATATCCAAGGCATGAGGCCTGGCGAAACCGCGCTCTGCCGCTGCTCGAAGATACTATCGGAGCTCCTCCATGAAACGTTTCATTTCTTGTTGACTTTTGCCGCTTGCCGTCTAATTCTCGCTGGCGAGGCCGAGAGGAGCGGTTTCGAACATCAATATGAAACGTTTCATTTTTTTGTTTACCAGATAGTTCTGCACGAGACCAGTGCGAAAATCGGACCGGAGCCAATCCGGAAAGATGGGCTGGCGGCAGCGCAAAAACGTGGAGGAGGAAAGTATGAAAGTCGAAATATACGATGCATTGATGCGCCGTCAGGCCAGTCGCCGCGACGTCCTGCGCGGAACGGCGAGTGCTGCGGCTCTGCTCGGTCTATCCGGCGCGGTAGGCGGAATTCCCGGCATGGCGTTCGCCGCCGATGATCTGCGCGCCCAGATCCTGCAGATACCGGGCGTCGGCAAGGGCTCGCCAACGGATGCGGACTGGCAGAAGGTCGGCGAACTCTGCCTCGGCCCGACCAAGGCCAACGTCAAGCAGGGCGAATTTGCCGGTGTCGAGCTGACCTTCATGGGGCTCAACAATCAAAACCTGCACAATTTCCTGTTCCGCGGCTTCCTGAAGCCCTGGGAGGCTTATACCGGCGCCAAGATTAACTGGATCGACCTTGCGCAAGCCGACTACAACGCCCGCCTTCAGCAATCGATCGCGACCGGCACGGTCGATTTCGACATTCTGGAAATGGGCGCCCCGTTCGAAGGCGATACTGCCGGACGCGGGCTGCTGGACGAGATGCCGGACTGGGCTGCAAAGCAGATCGAGGCCGACGACCTGGTGAGTTACCTGAAGCCGCCGGTCGGCACCTGGGGCGGCAAGACCTATCGCGTCACGATCGACGGCGACTGCCACACCTTCGCCTATCGCAAGGATTACTTCGGAGAGGGCTCCATCAGCGGCATGGCCGAGCCGCCGAAGACCTGGCAGGAGGTCAACGCGGCCTCCAAGGCGCTGATCGGCAAGACCGATCCGCTGACCGGCCAGCCGGCCTACGGCTATCTCGACCCGCTGAAAGGTTGGGGTGGTTTCGGCTTCTATTTCATCGAGAACCGCGCGACGGCCTATGCCAAATATCCCGGCGATCCGGCCTGGCTGTTCGATCCCGAAAACATGAAGCCGCTGGTCAATAACCCCGCATGGGTCCAGGCGATCCAGGACGTCCTGGATCTGATCGCGGCCAAGGCCTATCCGGCCGATCAGATCAATGCCGACCCCGGCACGACGGCCTTCTCGCAGTTCCTGGCGGGCACCGGCGCCATGCTGATGTGGTGGGGCGATGTCGGCTCCAGCGCGCGCACCTCGGACTCGTCGGTCGTCGGCGATGTGGTCGGCTTCGGTATCAACCGCGGCTCCAACCGGGTCTACAACCGCAAGACCGGGCAATGGGAAGACAAGTATAACGAAGCGCCCAACATGGCCTATCTCGGCTGGGGCATCTATGTCACCAAGCAGGTCTCCGGCGACGAGAAGAAGCGCAAGGCGGCCTGGTCCGCCGCCGCCCATCTCGGCGGCAAGGATCTGTCCTTGTGGACGTCGGCCTATCCCTCCGGTTTCCAGCCCTATCGCCAGTCCAACTTCAACTACGACGAATGGGAAAAGGCAGGTTACGACCGCGCCTATATCGAGGACTATCTGGGTTCGAACGCGGACAGCTACAACCACCCGAACGCCGCCATCGAACCGCGCATTCCCGGTATCTTCCAATATTATTCCGTCGCCGAGGACGAATTGGCAAAGGGCTTTGCCGGACAGTACAAGTCGGCGCAGGAGACCGCGGATGCGATTGCGGCCGCCTGGGAAAAGATCACCGACCAGATCGGCCGTGACAGCCAGCTGAAACTCTATCGGGCGAGCCTCGGGCTCTGATCGTTTGACACCAATACGCCGGCGGACCGGAAGCGGTTCGCCGGCGCCCATTCTGTCCGGGCGAGGAAAATCATGTCGACAGTCGAAGGCGACCTGCTGCACACGGTCGAAGCCGGCTCCATTTCCGCGAGCCGTCGTTTCTGGGGCCGCACGGCTCTGTGGCTGAGCGCCATATGGTTCATCACATCCTTTGTCTTGCAGGGGGCGCATGAACTCGGCTGGACCGGTTGGGGTTTTGCGAACTGGCGGCCGGTTCTTTATGCCTATTTTCTCTGGGCCGCTGTTCTTTGCGTCACGCGCGTCGTCATCTACGGCGAGCCGGGCAAGAAGGCGCTTTTTGTTCTGCCGGCCGCGCTTTTCGTCGTGTCGATGGTGGTCTTCCCGCTGCTCTTTGCGCTCTGGATCGGCTTTTCCGATTGGAACCTAGCCTCCTCGACCGGGCGGCGCTTCAATGGGCTCGACAATGTGCGCCGGATGATTGCCGATCCGTTCTATGCCAATGCCCTGCTGAACATGGTCCTTTATTGCCTGGCGATCGTGGTCGAATATGCAATCGCCTTCGGGCTGGCGCTGCTCCTCAACCAGGAAATTATCGCCCGAAAATTCTGGCGGGTAACCTTCCTCATCCCTTTGATGCTGTCGCCGGTCGCGGTGAGCTGGATGGTCGGCAAGTCGATGCTGGAGACCCGTTTCGGCCCGATCGCGCGCTTTGCCCGCTGGCTTGGCTGGGAAAATCCCTCCTTCTTCGGCGATCCGCTGACGGCGAAGCTGTCGATCATGATCATGGATGCCTGGACCTTCATTCCCTTCATGATGATCATGCTGCTTGCCGGATTGCAGGGCTTGTCCAGGGAGGTGCTGGAGGCGGCCGAAGTCGATGGAGCCACCAAATGGCAGCGCTTCTGGAAGGTCACTTTCCCGCTCATGCTGCCGGTTTCGGTGACGGCGGTGATGATCCGCGTGATCTTCAAGCTCAAGCTCGCCGACATCATTATCACGGTGACGTCGGGAGGCCCGGGCGGTGCGACCGACTCCATCACCAGTTTCATCTATCGTGAATACCGCGACCGGTCGAATGTCGGATACGGTACCTTGCTTGCGCTCGTCTATCTGGTGATCATCGTCTTCGGGATGACGGGGCTGATGAAGATCGCAGACCGTATCGTGAAGCGGATGACAGGAAGGCTCTGATGGTTCGCATCGATTTCGAAAAATACGGGCGGGCTCAGCGCATTCGCTGGTGGGCCATGCGTCTGGCCGTCTACGGCCTGCTCGTCACCTGGGCGTGTGTCTGCATCTTCCCGCTGTTCTGGACGGTTTCGACCTCGTTCAAAACAGCCGCCGATGTCATGCGCGGCAATCTGGTTCCCTGGTTCAACTTTACGCCCAGCTGGCTCGGCTGGCGCTCGCTCGGGCTCTCTCCCGATACGATCTCCCAGGTATCGACGGTGCGCGACGAGTTTATGCGCCGGCTCTGGAACAGCGTCATCATCTCCGTTACCGCATCCGCGCTTGCGGTCGTACTCGGATCGCTGGCGGCCTACGGCCTCAGTCGCTTTTCCTACAAGTTCGGCCATATGCGCAATTCCGACATTTCGTTTTTCTTCCTGTCGCAGCTGATCATGCCGCCGGTCGTCCTCGCCCTGCCGTTCCTGGTTCTCTATAAGGAGTTGGCGCTGCTCGACACTTATGCCGGCATGATCGCCGTCTACACGCTGATGGTCCTGCCGATCGTCGTCTGGATCATGCGCGACCAGTTCGCCACGATCCCGGTGGAGCTCGAGGAGGCAGCCCTGGTCGACGGCCTGTCGATCTGGGGCGCCTTTGCCCGCATCATCGTGCCGCTCGTTCTGCCGGGCATGGTGGCCGCCTTCCTGTTGGCGCTGATCCTGTGCTGGAACGAATATTTCTTCGCTGCACTGCTGACCTCCACCAATACCAACACGCTGCCGGTGATGATTGCCAGCCAGACAGGCAGCCAGGGCATCAACTGGTGGTCGATGGCTGCCCTTTCCACCGCCGGCATCCTGCCGCTTGTTGTCGTCGGCGTCGTCCTGGAAAAGCATATCATCGCCGGGATGACCGCGGGCGCCGTCAAGTAGCTGCGGGATGTCGAATATGTCAAAGATGCCGACAGTCAAGGATGTTGCCGAATATGCAGGCGTCTCTGTCGGCACCGTTTCGCGTGTGCTGTCGGGCGAAGCCGCGGTCAAACCAATGCTGCGGGAAAAGGTCAACGACGCTATTTCAGCGCTCGGTTACCGCCCGAACGTCACCGCGAGAGCGCTGCGCACCAGCAGAACCGACGTCATCGGCCTCATCGTTCCCGACATCACCAATCCGTTCTTCGCGCAGCTTGCGGCAAGCGTCGAGCGCGCGGCGCTCGAGCGTGCGCACAGCCTGATGCTGGCAAGCTCGCATGACGACCGCGAGGCGGAGCAGAGCCATGTTTCAGCCTTCCTCCACCGGTCGGTGCGCGGCATCATCGTCGTAGCTTCGAGCGACGGTTCAGGCCTCCAGCTGCCGGCATCTGTGCCGATCATCTCGCTGGACCGGCGCTTCGGCACCTTTCCCCTGGTGTCGACCAACCATGCGCAGGCGGCCGCGCTGATTGCCGACCATCTCTACGGGCTCGGGCACCGCCGCATCGCCTATATTGCCGGGCCGGTTGACACCGAGGCGGGGCGCACGCGCAAGGAGGGCTTTGTCGGCCGTATGGACGGCTTCAGCAAGACCGGCGAACCGGTTGAACTGGAAATTGCCTATGGCAGGTTCGACTACGAGTCCGGGGAAAGAATTGCCCGCGACCTGCTTTCGCGCCCGCCACAGGACCGGCCGACGGCGATTGCGGCTGCCAGCGATCAGCAGGCCATCGGCGCGCTGCGCACAGCGCGCGACCTGAAGATCGACGTGCCGCGCAAACTGTCGGTGACAGGGTTCGACGATATTTCGCTCGCCAATCTCGTCGTTCCCAGGTTGACGACCATACGTCAGCCGGCCGACATGCTGGCCCGGCGCGCGGTCGGACTTCTCTTGGCGGAACCGCCGGGTGCGGAGGATGAAATGGTCGACGGATCGCTGATCGTGCGCGGTTCGAGCGGCCCATGCCCGCAGCCCAAGGCGGAAAGCGCCGGCCATACGAATTGAAGCAGGCCGGTGCTCCGGCAACGAGAAAAGGATGGAAGATCGATGCTCAAGGGAATTCGGGCCGAACTCAACGGCGACATTCTTCAAGCACTTTGCAATATGGGACACGGCGATTATCTCGTCATCTCAGACATGAATTTTCCGTCGGATTCGATTGCCCGGCAGACTCGCCTGGGAACGCTGCTGACCATGGAAAACATTCCCGCGCCGCAGGCAATCGATGCGATCCTTTCGGTCTTGCCGCTGGACACGCCGATCCAGCCGTCGGTGGGCCGCATGGAGGTGATCGGCAAGCCGGATGAAATTCCTCCGATTCAGCAGGAAGTCCAGGCGATCGTCGATCGCGCCGAGGGCAAGCCATCGCCGATGTATCCTGTCGAACGCATGGCCTTCTACGACATCGCCAAAAAGGCCTATTGCGTCATCGCAACGGGGGAACTGCGCTTCTATGGATGTTTCCTTTTGACCAAGGGCGTCATTCCGGCGGAGGAGGCTCTGAGATGAGCGAGAAAAGCGGGATCGTCATCCTCGGCATTTTTGCAGCCGACACCGCCTATAAGGCAAAACGCCTGCCCCATATTGCCGAGACGCTGATGGGGTCGGGTTTCACGCTCGGGCCGGGAGGCAAGGGCTCCAACCAGGCAATCGCCGCAGCAAAGGCCGGCGGCAAGGTGACCTTCATCTCACGGGTCGGCAACGACCCGTTCGGCGATATGGCCCTTGCGGCCTATTCGCAGGCGGGCGTCAAAGCCAATGTGATGAAGATGGATGGTGTTTCCAGCGGCGCCGCCTTCATCTTCGTCGACGAAGTGAGCGGCGACAATGCCATTATTGTCGTGCCGGGTGCCGCGGGCCTTATCGGCATCGAAGACGTCGATGCGAACCGGGCGGCGATCGAAAGCGCCTCGATTTTCATGACGCAGCTCGAACAGCCGCTCGAGGCCGCCGTGCACGGTCTCTCGATGGCGAAAAGGGCAGGGGTCACGACAATCTTCAACCCCGCGCCGGCGCGGGCCATTCCGGACGAAATCTACGGCCTGTGCGATTTCATCGTGCCCAATGAGGTGGAAGCCGCCGAATTGGTGGGCCATGCGATCACAACCGATGAGCAGGTCCGTGCGGCGGGCCGCGCCCTGCTGGATCGAGGGGCGCGGGCGGCGGTCATCACCCTTGGCGGACGCGGCGCGTATTATCACACCGTCGATCAGAGCCAATTCGTTCCTGCATTCTCGGCAGGAAATGTCATCGACACCACAGGGGCGGGGGACGCCTTTCTCGGCGGTTTCGCGACGGCGATTTCCGAAGGACAAACGCCGATCGAGGCCGTCCGTTTCGGCTCTGCGACCGCCGCAATCGCCGTAACCCGGCCGGGAACGGCCCCCGCCATGCCGTCACGCGCCGAGATCAGCGCCTTGCTGCGCTCCTCATGATGGAACATCGCAAGGGAATTCGGTGGAATCTGACCTTGCGGTCACCTGGACCCTTGTCTCAACGCGTGGTCGCGCAAATTGTCGAAATAGTTGGCATCGACTGGCGCGGTCGTCTCGGATGAAGCACCCTCAAGCAGGAGGTCGCGCAAACGCTGTCGATCTCTGTCGCGGCGGATCAAGTCGCATACGTATTCGCTACAGGTGGCATAGCCTTGCTCGACGACCTGCTGATCGACGAAGTGCTTCAGGTTCTCCGGCAGCGAAATAATCATGATGCTACAATAGGCAGGAAAGGCGGGAGTGTCCTGGCAAATTTGCCATCGAGCGAATTGCAGACGTTGATTTATCCTGCATACTATATGTATGCAGGATAAACATAAATCCTCACCGAGGAGAAGCGCAGCATGACGATGACCACCTTGACGATTGTCGACCTGCATAGCCGTGTCGAAGCCATCTTCCGCAAGGCCGGCCTCAACAGCGCGCAGGCCGGCGCGCTTGCCCGCGTCATCGTTGCCGGTGAGCGCGACGCCTGCAAATCGCACGGCATCTACCGTATCGAGGGCGCGCTGCGCACCGTCAAATCAGGCAAGGTGAAGCCGGACGCCGTACCGGGACTGGATCTCAACGAAGGGTCCGCCATCGTCAAGGTCAACGCCAATGGCGGCTTTGCCAATGCGGCCTTCGAACTCGGTCTGCCGGCGCTGGCCGAACGCACCCGCAGGCTCGGCATTGCCGCCCTCGTCATCAACAATTGCAGCCACTTCTCCGCGCTCTGGCCTGAGGTGGAGGCGGTGACCAAAGAGGGCCTTGCCGGCCTCGTCATGTGCCCGAGCTATGCGACCGTCGCGCCCGCCGGCGGCAACAAGCCGCTGCTCGGCACGAACCCCTTCGCCTTCGGCTGGCCGCGCAGGGACACGTCGCCCTACGTCTTCGACTTTGCCACCTCCGTCGCCGCCCGCGGAGAAATCGAGCTCCACCGCCGCGCCGGCAAGCAGCTTCCCGAAGGCTGGGCGATCGATGCCGACGGCAATCCGACGACCGATCCGGAAGCCGCCCTTGCGGGCGCCATGCTGCCCTTCGGCGGACACAAGGGATCGGCGATCGGCACGATGATCGAACTCCTCGCCGGCATCATGATCGGCGATCTCACCAGTCCCGAGGTGCTCGACTATCTCGGCACGACGACACTTGCCCCGTTCCACGGCGAACTCATCATCGCGATGTCGCCGCAGGCCTTTGCCGCCAGCCGCCCCGGCGATCCCTTCGCCCGCGCCGAGCTGCTTTTCGAGGCGATCGTCGGCAGCGGCGCCCGCCTGCCGTCGCAGCGCCGCTTCGCCGCCCGCCGGAAGTCCGAGACGGAAGGCGTCCTACTGTCGGCAGCCGAGTTGGAGCTGCTTGATCGTCTTCTCGACAAAGGTCTCGACGCGATCTCGTGACGACGGCATCTTTTCCGCCGGTTTACAAATAAAAAGGCCCTCCGCGAGGAGGGCCGTCACCTTGAACCGACGGATTATGCCGAGGCTTTATATCTCTGCACGGCGCCCGGCAGCTTGCTCCATTCTGCGTACCAGGTGTCAAACAGCTTCAGCTGGGCTTCGACATAGCCGCGCTGGCTTTCGGAGAGCACATCCGTCTCGTTGAAGTGCAGCGTGTATTCCTTGTCGCCCTTCAGCACCATCATGTGCTTGAAATAGAGAACGAGATCCGGGCCTTCGTCGAAGGAGGAGAGCACGGCAAGCGCCGATTCCAGTTCCAGCGCACGCTGGCGGGCATCCGGATCGCCGGCCGCCGCAGCCTGGGCGAGGTTGCACATGTGGATGACTTCCTTCGGCAGCACGCAGCCGATGCCGGTGATCGCGCCGACGGCGCCGCAGTTGACGAAGCCGTGGAAGACGCAGGTGTCGACGCCGATCATCAGCGAGACGTCATCGTCGCGGCTGGTGATGTTTTCGGCCGCGTAGCGCATGTCGGCCGCGCCGCCGAATTCCTTGAAGCCGACGAGGTTCTTGTGCTCCTGGCGCAACGCGAAGAACAGATCGGCGCGGGTGGCAAAGCCGTAATAGGGGCTGTTGTAGATGACGGCCGGCAGGTTCGGGGCAGCCGAAAGGATCGCCTTGAAGTGGCTCTTCTGAGCGGCAACGACTGTGCCGCGCGACAGGACGCGCGGGATCACCATAAGGCCCTGGGCACCGACCTTCTCAGCGTGCGCGGCGTGCGCGACGGCAGAGGCGGTGTTGACGGCGCCGGTGCCGACGATGACCGGAATGCCGGCCTTGACCAGACGCTCTACGCCCTGCATGCGCTGTTCATCCGTCAGCAGCGGCCAGTCCCCCATCGAGCCGCAATAGACGACGGCGGACATGCCTTTTCCGATCAATTCCTTGCCCTTGCGCACCAGTGCGTCGAAGTCCGGCGTGCGGTCGTCCTTGCAGGGCGTCATCAGGGCGGGAATGACGCCGGAAAAAATTGTGGCCTTCATGTCGATCTCCTTCAGCGCTGGGGGATGCTGGATCGGCAAAGGTCGCCGACCTGTCGCGGATGGAGATAACATCTTGTGTTCTATTTGTCGACAAGAAAAATACAAGATCTGTTATAGCGCTATGTCGAGCTTGCCGGTGCGGCTGAAAAGCTTCTGCACCTGGGCGACGATCTGTTCGGCGTGAACCTTGCCCAGACGATCGGCCTCCTCGACATCGCGCGCCTCGATCGCGGCAATGATCTCGGCATGTTCATCGACGAACTGCCGGGGGAAATGCTCATCGTAGGACTGGTAATAAAGCCGGAGAATGCGCCGGCCTTCATCGAGCAGCCGGCGAAAAAGCCCGGTGAAATAGGGGTTGCGTCCAGCCTCGGCGATGGCGGCGTGGAAGGCGGCGTTGGTCGCGATCATCGCCAGCGTGTCGCGCGCTTCGATTGCCGCCGAATAGTCCTGATGGAAGCCACGGATAGGAGGCAGATCCTCGAGGCGATGCTTCTGCGCCGCCAGCCGGGTCGTTACCCGGTACATAAGAACAAGGGCGTCGAAGAAGGTGCTGAGATTGAGAAAGTCGATGTTCGACACCATGGTCGAGCGGTTCGGCAGCGTTTCTATCAGCCCGTCACCGGCGAGGCGCACCAGCGCTTCGCGGATCGGTGTCCGCGACATCTTGAACCGCTCCGCCAACTGCACCTCGTCGATCGGGCTGCCGGGGGCGAGCTTGAGGTCGAGTATCTCATCGCGCAGCAGGTCGTAGACCATTTTCACGCCGGAGCCGCGTTTGCGTTCGGGAAGAGAACCGGGGTCGATGGCGGGCATAAAAACTCCTCTTGTCGACACGACAAATACAATGAGTTTCAAGCTGCAGCAAACCGTCAAGTTCGGTTTCGCGGGGAGAGGCCAGGGAAAGGCGATCCTCATAAGCGTGCTGTAAGTTTAAGCGCTATGTTATAACGTAACAAAATGGCATAAGTTCTGTTATGGAACAAGAGCTTGCCTGCTGTACCTCCTCATGCTGGTCGCCGATCGGCTCAGACAGCAGGGCATTGGCTGCGGTACCGGCGCTGGCCGCGCAACATTGATTGTGGATGGGTCGGTTTGCCAGGCCCATTTCGCTCGCGCCTCTTGGACGCGTGCTCCATATTCCGATGTTTACGGCCAGGTGACAACGACCGCACGAATATCGGTCGGACCGCATCTGTTACACCATCCTATCGCAACACGATTCTGCATTCATGGCTTATCGTTTCGTCCACACTGCCGATCTCCATCTCGATTCTCCCCTGCGGTCGCTGGCGCTTCGCAACGCCGAGCTGGCCGATCTCGTGAGCGACGCCAGCCGGCAGGCGTTGGTGGCGATCGTCGATCTGTGCCTTGAAGAAGAGGTCGATGCGCTCGTCATCGCCGGCGATCTCTATGACGGCGAGCAGACTTCGATGAAGACGGCGCGCTTCCTGGCAAGCCAGCTGGAGCGGCTGCATCGCGCGGGGATTTGCGTCTTCAAGATCCGCGGCAATCACGATGCGATGTCGAAGATCGCCGGGGAGCTGGTGATGCCCGATACGGTGAAGATCTTCGGCGGCCACGCCGAAACCGTGGAGGCGACGAAAGGCAGCCTGTCGGTGGCGATCCACGGCATGAGCTTCGCCAAGCCCCATGCGCCGGACCCGCTGCTGCCGAAATTCAAGCCGCCGGTGGCGGGTGCCGTCAATATCGGCATCATGCATACGAGCCTCGCCGGATCAGCCGGCCACGACGTCTATGCGCCCTGCAACGTGCTCGACCTTCATGCCTCGGGATTCGATTACTGGGCGCTTGGCCATCTCCACCAGCGCAGCCAGCATCCCGGCGCGGCGACGATCATCATGCCTGGCATGCCGCAGGGCCGTGACATCAATGAGTCGGGCGTCAAGACGGTGTCGCTGGTGACCGTGGCCGACGATCGGACGGTGACGGTCGAGGAGCGGCGCACCAGCATCGCGCAGTTCGAGCGCGTCGATGTCGACCTCACCGGCGTCGATGATTGGCGCGATGCGGCCATGGCGATCGAAGCGGCGCTCGCAGCGCAGCGCGACCGTACCGCCTCGCCGCACCTCGTCGCCCGCCTCCGGCTTTCCGGCCGCACGCCGCTCTCCTGGCAGCTTCGCCGCGATATCGACCTCATGCAGGCGGAAGCCGAGCAGCGCGGCGATCTCATCGGCCGGACCTGGATCGAGAAGCTGGAGCTTGCCTTCGAAGCGCACTCGACCCTTGCAGACGCCTCTGCTGCCGATCCCGTCGTGGGGCTGGCTGCGCTGATGCGGGACGAAGTGATCGCCCACAGCGGCTTTCGCGACGATATCAGGGAGATGGTTCGGGACCTGCTCGCCGACCTGCCGGCCGAGAGCCGAGCCTTTGCCGGGCATGACGAGGCGGGCTTCGAACGTTTCATCGACAACCTTCTTGCCAACGGCGCCGAGGACATCGCCGCCCGGATGAAGGCTGCGGACCGGGGGGAAAGCTGATGCGCCTGCGCCGCCTCGACCTCACCCGCTATGGCAAATTCACCGACCACTCGATCGATTTCGGTCCGGCCCGTCAGGGCTCGCCCGACCTGCATATCGTCTACGGCCTAAACGAAGCGGGCAAGTCGACCACCTTTGCCGCCTATCTCGATCTGCTCTACGGCATAGGCGAGCGCAGCACCTACAATTTCCTGCATCCCTACAACACGATGAAGGTCGGCGCGCGGCTGGAATTCGATGATGCGGAATACGAACTGGCGCGGCTCAAATTGCGGACCGGCAGCCTCGTCGACGATCGGGGGCAAGCCGTGAACGAGGCGCTGCTCGCCGGCGCGCTCGGCGGCATCGGCCGCGAGGCCTATCGCACCATGTTCTCGCTCGACGACCAGTCGCTCAAGGAAGGCGGCAACGCCATCATACAAAGCAAGGGCGAACTCGGCGAGTTGCTGTTCTCGGCAAGCTCCGGCCTCGCAGGCCTCAGCCGTTCGCTGGTGACGGCCGCCGACGAAGCCAATGTGATCTACAAGAAGCGGTCGTCGAGCACGAAGCTCGCGGAACACAAACGCTCGCTCGAAGCGCTGAAGGCCGAGCGCAGTGCCATCGACACGCTTGCCTCCACCTATTCGGCCCTGAAATCGACCCACGAGCAGGCCGAGACCGCCTATGCCGGGACCACCCTGGAACTGGCCGAGGCCAAGGCTCGGCATCAGCAGCTGACGCGCCTTCTCGGCGCCCTGCCCGCGGCACTGGAACTCCGGCGGCTGGACACTGATGCGGCCGGCCTGGGCGATCTGCCGCGGCCGCCATCCGAATGGTTCACCCTGCTACCGCAGCTTTTCCGCGACGAGACGCGGCTGCAGGCGCTTGTCGAAACCGCCGACCGCACGCTGCAGCAGCTTGCCGACGAGATCGAGGCGATCGCGATCGACGACAAGGCACTGGCGGTCGCCGCCCATATGGACCTGCTGGATCAGGGCCGGGCGCGTTATCTCGCGGCTGAAAGCGACCTGCCGAAACGCCGGCTGGCGCTGGCCGAACAGGACGGTGTGCTGGTGCGGCTGCTCGCCGATCTCGAGCAGCCGGGCCATACGACGCCCGAGGCGCTGCTGCTGCCCGCCTCGCTGATCGGCACCATCCGCGACCTCATCGAGCGGCGTTCCGGCGTTGAGGCGAAACTGGCTGCCGCGGGTCGCGAGCTGGTGCGGGCGCGAGAGAATCTCGAAAGACTGGGCCAGGAAGACGGCTCGCAAAACGGAGCCGCAGTGCTCGATCCCGCGCGGCTTGGCCGCATCGAGGCCGCCCTCGGCCGGCTGACCGGGTCCGATCTCGCCGTGCGGCTGACCATGGAAGAACGTTCCCTTGTCCAGGCGAAACGAGTGCAGGCGCACCACTTCGCCCAACTCGCACCCTGGACCGGCGACGCCGCGGCCTTGCAATTGACGAGCGCGGCGGAGCCTCGGCAGATCGAGGCCTGGCGTGGCCAGGCGACTGCTATCGACAAGCGGATCGGGGATCACGAGGCGCGGCTGCGCGATCTCGGCACCGAACAGACGCTGATCAGAGCCCGGATCGCCGCCTTCGTCGCTGGCGGTTCGATCGATGATGCCGAGGCCGTGAGGCTGCGCGATGAACGCGATGCCGCCTGGCAGGCGCATCTCACCAGCCTGGATGCGGCGACGGCCCGGACATTCGAGGAGCGGATGCGGCAGGACGACGTGGTGTCCGCCGGCCGGCTGTCGCGGGCGCAGGAGCTGGCGGATCTGCGGCAACTCCGCCAGACGGAAGCGGTAACGGCAGCGGCGGTCGAACGGCAAAAGGAATTGCTTGCCGAGGCGCGCGCCGAACATGATGCGCTCGCCGAGCGCATCCGTGGCCTGCTGCCCGAGGCAATCGAATATGACGCCGAAGCTGCGGCGCGCATTGCAGCACTCGACGCATGGAGCATCGAACGCGCCGCGGCGCTGGCTGCCTGGGACGATCTACAGCGGGCCGAAGACGCGGCGGACATGCTTCGCGGTGAACTGGACAGCCATGCCGCGACGCTTGCAGCGAGCCTTGCGGATGCCGGCCATCGTGACGCCGACGATCTGCCGGTTGCCGGCCTGATGCAGGCCGCCAATGATATGCTCGCCGCCGCCAAAGCCGAGCGGGCGGCGCGGCAGGCGCAAGAGAAGGCAATCGGCGATCTCAGCCATGATCTCAGGGAGCGCGAGCGCGACCAGCAGGAGGCGGAAGCCATCATGGCGGCCTGGGACCGGGAATGGGCGGAGGCGTTGTCGCGAGCCTGGTTTGCCGATAAGGCTGGCTCGATGGCCGCCGTCCGCGCCATGCTGAACGCGCTTGGCGCGCTGCCCGCCATCCTGAAGGAACGGGATGACCTCGCCAGCCGCGTTGCCGCGATGGAGCGCGACCAAGAGCAATTCCGTGGCGATATTGCCGGTCTTCTCGCAGATTGCGGCCTCAGCCGCGCGGCATCCGATACGCTCGCCTCCGCCAATGCGCTCGCGGAACGCCATGAGGCAGCCCGCCATGCGGCTCAGCTTCGGGCAGACCGGCAGGCGGATCGCGAAAAACAATTGGAGAAACGACGAGCGCTGGAAGAAGACCTGGCTGTTCACAACGCCCGTAAGAACGAACTGACCGGCTATTTCGGCACGGACTCGCTTGCCTCAGTTGAGGTATTCCTGAATCAGGCCCGGGAGCGGGACCGGCTGGAGGAGCGGGCCTCCATCCTGCGCCACCAGATCACCGAGGCATTGCGCGCGACGAGCTTTTCCGAAGCCGAACGACGCCTTGCCGAAATCGACGCCGATGCCGTCGAGCGCGATGCGATGGAGCTTGCCGCGCGGATCGAAGATCTCACCGAACGGGCGAAGCTTCTCTATTCCGACGTGTCGCTGGCGCGGCAGAAGCTCGAGGCCGTCGGCGGCGATGACGCGGTGGCTCGGATCGAGGCCAAGCGCCGAACCATCTTCCTCGAAATAGAGGAACTGGCGGTGCGGCATCTGACGCTGCGCGCCGGCACGCTCGCGGCCGAACAGGCGCTGCACATCTATCGCGAAAAACATCGCAGCTCGATGATGAACCGCGCATCGGAAGCCTTTCACCTGATCACCGGCGGCAACTATTCCGGCCTGACGACCCAGCCCGATCGGGACAAGGAAATACTGATCGGCGTATCACGTGACGGCGGCTCGAAGCTTGCGGACGCGATGTCGACCGGCACGCAGTTCCAGCTCTATCTGGCGCTTCGCCTTGCAGGCTATGAGGAATTCGCAGCGCTTCGCCGGCCCGTGCCCTTCGTCGCCGACGACATTATGGAGAGCTTCGACAATCCTCGCTCCGAAGAGGTTTTCCGCCTGCTCGGCGCAATGGCGAATGTCGGACAGGTCATCTACCTCACGCATCACTGGCATCTCTGCGAGATCGCGCGGGACGTCGTTCCTGAGGTCACCATCCACCAGCTGCCATGATCGGGCGCTAGGAGCTGTGGACACTTATCTGAGCCATAGGATTGTTGCGGCCAGAGCGATCATGGCTTTGTAATTTCGAACGGTTTTCTCATATCGTGTGGCGATGCGTCGAAACTGCTTGAGCTTCGAGAAGCAGCATTCGACGAGATAACGCTGAGCATAGAGTTGCTTGTCGAGCGGATACTTCTTGGCACGCGAGGGATTGTTCGGGATGACCGCTTGCGCGCCCTTGTCGGCAATGAGTTTGCGTAGCCGGTCGCTGTCGTAGGCCGTATCGGCCATGACGACCTCGGCTGGCAGGTCTTCGATCAGGAGATCGGCTTGCGGGGCATCCCCTTTCTGACCGGCGGTCAGAATGAAACGAACGGGACATCCAAGGCCACGCACGGCCATATGGATTTTGGTGCTCAAGCCTCCGCGGGAACGGCCAAGGGCCTGATCTTCAGCCCCTTTTTTGCGCCGGAGGCGTGCTGGTGGGCGCGAATAATAGTGCTGTCGACGATCAGATATTCGAAGTCGGTATCCTCCGACATCGCCTCAAAGACACGCCACCAGACACCCTTTTGGCTCCAGCGGCTGAAGCGGCGAAACACGCTGTTCCAATCACCGAACACCTCCGGCAGATCGCGCCAGGGCGAACCCGTCCGCACGATCCACAAGACCGCTTCCACAAACATGCGATTGTCACGTCCAGACGAACCACGCGTGCGATCGTCGCCAATGATATGGCGAGACATCCGCTCCCACTGGTCATCTCGAAGAATGAGACGATCTAACACACCCATGACTGCCTCCAAAAGACAGTCTTGAATCTGATTTGCTCACCTTTGGGAATCCCAAGAGTCCACGACTCCTAGAGCGTGATGCCGAAAAGTGTGAGCGGTTTTCGGACGACATCATGCTCTAACTCCTTAATTGAGAACAGGATTCAGATTTTAGGCCGACCGGGCCTAAAATCATGCTGTTCTAAGGCATCAACCTTGCCACGGATCCAGCACGACAACGCCCGCGCCTTCGAAATCCCGGACATTGCGCGTAACCACGGTCAACCCGAGAACCAAGGCGGTTGCGGCAATCAGGGCATCGGCTTCGTTGCGCCGATCCGGAATATGCAGATGCGCGCAGCGTGTGGCGATCGCGTCGTCGATCGACAGGATACGGCCGGCGAATGCCGGCCGCACCTGATTTTCCAGCCACGCACGCAGGCGAGCGCCCTGCGCCGCATCGCGGCGCTGCACGCCGAGTATTCCACGCTCCAGTTCCAGGATGGTGATGGCGGAGATGCATAAGCTCGGCGTATCTTGCGCGCCGGCCCAGGCGACGACATTGGCATCGGCCTTGCCGTCTCCGACCTTGCGCAATTCGGAAACTACATTGGTATCCAGCAAATATTTCAGGATAGATCGACCCCGCGCGGGGCGATCTCAACACGAGGCGGGTCGAAGTCGATATCCGACAAACCAGGCATGGAGAGAGCATCGATAAGGCTGCGGCGCTTGCCGGTGAGACGCTCGAATTCGTCATAGGTCATCAACACATGGGATGGCTTCCCGCGATCCGTAATGATGACCGGACCATTTTGCGCCGCCTTCTTTGCCCTGCTCACATCGTGATTGAGTTCGCGGCTGGAAAGACTTGTCACGTTCATAACGCATCTCCATGTAGGTACTTACCTACATATGGTATTCGGAGGAGGAATGGCAAGATCAGATAACATGCTCTCGGGCGTGTTGGCTTCGCAGATAATCTCTGATCTAGTCGCGACTCTCCGCCGGGCGGCCCCGTTGCGGCCTGATGGCATTCGAAACGAGCGAGAGCTGTATTCTCATGACCACGCACCGCTTCATCCCGACGACCTTTCACAATGTTATCGGCTCGCTTCCGCCGGCGCTGCATATCGCCAGTGGCGACACGGTGGTCACGGAGACGCTGGATGCCGCCGGGAATGACAAGGATGGCATCAGGCAGGCCCCCCGCGGCAATCCCATGAACGGCCCGATCTTCGTGGAAGGTGCCGAGCCCGGGGATGCGCTGAAGGTCGAGATCGTCAGCATGATCCCGACCAGGGATACGGGGTTTACCCGCAGCATCGTCGCCGCCAACGTGGTCGATCCCGAGACGGTGCGTGACCTGCCGCCGCGCGATATCGCCATCTGGGCGATCGACCGCGAGGCCTTGACCGTCCGGCTTTCCGAGCCGGTTGCAGGCATGGAAAATTTCGTTCTGCCGCTCGCCCCGATGATCGGCTGTTTCGGCGTGGCGCCCAGCCTCGGCCAGGCGATATCGACCGCGACCAGCGGTGAATATGGCGGCAATATGGACTATCGGCTATTCGGTCCCGGCACGACCGTTCGTTTCCCGGTATCGGCTCCCGGCGCTCTGTTCTTTCTCGGCGACTGCCATGCCGTGCAGGGGGATGGCGAGATCGTAGGCACCGGCATCGAGACCACATTTGAAGTCACCGTGCGGCTGACGGTGGAAAAGAGGGCCGGGCTGGTCTGGCCACGCGGCGAAACCGCGGAAGACATCTTCACCATCGGCAATGCCCGTCCCCTCGATCAGGCGCTTCAGCATGCGACCAGCGAAATGCTGAATTGGCTGGCCTCGGATTACGGCCTCGACAGGACGGCGGCAAGCCATCTGCTGGGCCAAGTGGTGCGTTACGATGTCGGCAACGTCTTCGATCCGGCCTATACGATGGCCTGCCGCGTCGCCAAGAAATGGCTGGTTCGTCGATAGGCGGTCGCCGCGACCGGCAGCGCTTTTCTCAATCGTGCCGCGACAGAAAGCCGGAAACGGTCGCCAGGCAAAGCTGCTTTTCCTCGACATGCGGCATATGGCTGGAATTTTCGAACAGCACCCATTCGCAGCCGGGAACGCGTTCGAGATAGGGCCTTACCACCAGGGGTGTCGCCTCGTCGTATTTTCCCGAGATCAGCAGCGTCGGGGCTTCGATACGGTCGAGCCTGTTCTCGATCGTCCAGTCCTTCATCGTGCCGATGACGTGAAATTCGGTCGGTCCGTTCATGTTGCGGTAGACGGTATTGTCCTCGTCCATGATCGTGAAGGTCCGCGCCACTTCAGCCGGCCACGGCACCACCCGGCAGACATGGCGGTCATAAAAGACGCGCGAGGCGGCGATATAATCCGGATCGGTCAGGCTTCCCGCCTGTTCATGCTGCAGCAGCGTATCCTGCACCTCTTTCGGCAGTTCCCGCCGCAGCCGGTTCGCTTCCGAAACCCAGGTATGCATGTTGGCCGGCGAATTGGCGATGACGAGCGCCTTCAGGCCTTGCGGCCGGCGCACCGCATGTTCGGCGCCGAGCATGCCGCCCCAGGACTGGCCGAGAAAGGCATAACGATGCTGGATGCCGAGATGGGCAAGCAGCGCGTCCAGCTCTTCGAGAAACAGATCGACCGTCCAGAACTTCGGGCTCTTGTCCGGAAGCCGGGTGGAATTGCCGTTGCCGAGCTGGTCGTAATGGATGACCGGGCGGCCGTCGAGGGCGGCGATATCCTTGAAGGAATCGACATAATCATGCGTGCAGCCAGGCCCGCCATGGGCGACGACGAGCGGCAGCTTGCCGCTCTCCAGCGAGCCGGTGATGCGATACCAGGTGCGATAGTCGCGAAAAGGCAGGTAGGCTTCGGTGGTCGCGACTTCGGTCACAGGCGTCTCCATCTTTCGTCAGTCGGAGACCATAACGCGACGGCCGTGGTGACGGCAGCTATCACAAGTTATAGGGTGGCCAGGCCTGGGTCGGCCGGTCCTCGAGCAGGCGGTAATGGGTGGCGCGCACCACGGCCTGGGTGCGGTTGCGGGCGCCGAGTTTCTTTGCCGCGGCGTTCAGATGCATCACGACGGTCGGCACCGAACGGCCGATGATGCGGGAAATTTCCTTGGCGGAATGGCCTTCCGCCGAATGGCGCAGACATTCGCGTTCCCGCTCGGTCAGGCGAATCGTGCCGACGCTCTTTGCGCGTATGTCGAACAGCGGATAGGCGGTCTCGTGGAAGACATGGGCCAGCAGGTTGAAGTCGGCGATATAGCGCAGTGCATGCCGTTCGAAATCGTTGTTTCCACCGAAGCGGATACCGGTGACGGTCGCATAGTCGCCGCGTGGCATGTGAACGGGCACGGTGACGCCGGTCGACATGTCGCGTTCGCTCAGATAGCGCGTCACCGGCGCGGTATCGTCGTTCATGAAGCGATTGATCGGCGTCTCGGCCTTCGTATCGTAGTTCCAGAAGAACGGCGCCGAGGTGCGCAGCGCCACCTGCTGCACCGGATCGATGCGGAAATAACCGCGATCGAACCAATAGTCGTGCATGTCGTCCGAGATGTTCCTGAGCTTCAGCAGCGACGGTATCATGATCGCGCCGTCGAGATCGTAGGGCACCGGCGTATAGTCGTAGATCAGCGCCTCGAAGCCGATCCGCTGCATGGCCTCGAAGGCTTGGTCGATCCGGCCGTCCAGCGTTTCATGCGCGGTGAACTGCCGTCTGATCGTTCCGATATCGTCAAGCATGGCTGCTCCGGTTTCGACGTGGTGCCCGACCCTATCACTTCTTATAGCTGGCACGGAACGCGATTTGCGGTAAAAAATTAACCACGCCCAAATATTGAGCAAGTGAAACCTTCTGCCGGAGCGATCAATGTGGCGGGAAATACAGCCGGACGAGCGATTCGAGATCGATGTCGATGGCTATCGCGTCGTTGCCTACAGCTTCGGAAGCGGCACCGAGACGGTTTTCTGCCTGAACGGCGGACCGGGTCTGCCCTGCGATTACCTGCGCGAGGCGCATTCCTGTCTTGTCGACAAGGGCTATCGCGTCGTCGCTTTCGATCAGCTCGGCACCGGCGCCTCCGACCGGCCGGACGATCTTTCGCTCTGGACGATCGGGCGTTACGTCGAGGAGACGGAGACCGTGCGCAAGGCGCTGGGGCTCGGCACGGTCCACATGCTCGGGCACTCCTGGGGCGGGTGGCTGGCGATCGACTATGCACTGACCTATCCAGAGAATTTGAAGACGCTGATCCTTGAGGACACCGTCGCCGACATGCCGCATCTGATCTCGGAACTGGAAAGGCTGCGTGCAGCGCTCGGTCCCGAGACCGTTTCGATGATGCAGAAACACGAGGCGCAGGGCACCTTCGATCACCCGGAATATCTCGCTGCCGTCACCATTCTCAACTACCGCCATGTCTGCCGTCTGCCGGAATGGCCGGCGCCGGTGCGCCGCTCGCTCGACGATTGGAACATGGCGCCCTATGCGACCATGCAGGGGCCGAACGAATTTCTCTATACCGGCAACCTCAAGGACTGGAATCGCATCGCCGATCTGCCGCGGCTGACGCTGCCGGTGCTGATCACGACGGGAGAGCATGACGAGCTGACGCCGGCCTGTGCGCTGAGGATGAGGCTTGCGCTGCCGAATGCCGAGCTCAAGCTATTTGCCAATGCCAGCCACATGCCGTTTTATGAGAACCCGCAGGACTACTATCCGGCGCTTCTCGGTTTCCTCGCCCGGCACAAGGCAGCCTGATGCAGATAAAAGCGGCTCCAACCCGACGAAGACAGAGGGGCGATCGCCGTCATGCATCGCTATAAATTCGTTCTGACGCGACCGCTCCAGTTCCTGCCGGTCATTTTCGGCATCAGCGTCATCACGTTCATTCTGGTCCGGCTGATCCCCGGCGATCCCGCACGCAACATCCTCGGCACGCGCGCGACGCCGGCAGCCCTTGCCAGCATCCGCGCCCAATACGGCCTCGACCAGCCGATGTGGCTGCAATATCTCTATTTCCTCAAGAATCTCGCCAATGGCGAGATGGGCAAATCGATCCTCTACAAGATAGACGTGCTGAAGCTGATCGTCACCCGCATCGAGCCGACGCTGGCGCTCGTCGTCTCCAGCGTCGTGCTGTCGGTCCTGATCGCGGTGCCGATGGCGGCGATCGCCGCGCGCAACGCCGGCCGGGCGCCGGACCATGCGGTGCGCATCGTCTCGACCCTCGGCATCGGTTTCCCGCCCTTCTGGCTGGGGCTGATGCTGATCATCCTGTTCAGTGTCGAACTCGGCGTGCTGCCGGTTTCGGGCTATGGCGCGACGATCGGCGAAAAACTGTCGCATCTGGTGCTACCGAGCCTGACGGTCGCACTGTCGCTCTCGACCGTGCTGACGCGCAGCCTGCGGGCGGCGATGATCGAGCAGCTGAAATCGGATGTGGCGACCGCGGCGCGCGCCCGCGGCATGCCGGAGGGGATCGTCTTCTGGCGGCATGTGCTGCCGAATTCGCTGGTGCCGACGATCAATCTGCTTGCCGTCAACATCGGCTGGCTGATCGGCGGCAGCGTCGTGGTCGAGACCGTCTTTGCGCTGCCCGGCATGGGGCAGCTGCTCGTCAGGGCGATCTTTTCGCGCGACTACATGGTGGTCCAGGGCGTCGCCATGGTCTTTGCCTGCGCCACCGTGCTCATCAATTTTATCGCCGACATCGTCACCGTCACCGTCGATCCCAGGGTGACGCTATGAGCATCGAGGCGATCGCCCCTGCCCCCGCCTTGCGCCGGCTCTTCGGCCGGCGGCCGATGCTTGCCGTTGGGGCCGGCCTGCTGCTGTTCTTCGTGCTGCTGGCGATCGCCGCGCCTGTTATCGCGCCTTACGACCCGATCCTGCAGAACGCCGAGGTGCGCCTGCAGGCGCCTTCCTTGCTGCATCCGTTCGGCACCGACAATTTCGGCCGCGATATTCTCTCCCGCGTCATCTGGGGCGCGCGCCTCGACCTGCAGATGGCGCTGATCGGCGTCATCTTCCCCTTTCTGATCGGCACGATCGTGGGCACGATCGCCGGCTTCTTCGGCGGCATCGTCGATGCGTTGTTCATGCGCCTCGTCGATATCATTCTCGCCTTCCCCTTCCTCGTGCTGATGCTGTCGATCATCGCCATCCTCGGCCCCGGCCTCGGCAGCTTCTACATCGCCATGGCGCTGGTCGGCTGGGTCTCCTATGCACGACTGATCCGGGCGCAGATGCTGGTGCTCAAAAGCAGCGATTATGCCGTTGCCGCCGTCAGTCTCGGCTTCAGCCGCTCGCGCATCATGTTCCGCCACCTGCTGCCAAACGCGATCGCCGGTTCGATCGTCTTTTCCATGTCCGATGCGACGCTGGTGCTGCTCAGCGGCGCCGCCGTCAGCTATCTCGGTCTCGGCGTCCAGCCGCCGATCGCCGAATGGGGCGTCATGGTCGCGGAAGGGCAGAGCTTCATCACCACCGCCTGGTGGATCACGCTGTTTCCCGGCCTCTCCATCGTCTGCCTTGCCTTCGGCTTCAGCATGCTGGGGGATGCGCTCGGCGAATTGCTGGGGGTGCATGAATGAGCGGCGCCGTGCTCTCCGTCCGTGATCTCACCGTCCGCGCCCATCTCGATTCCGGGCCGCGCACGCTGCTCGATGCGGTCTCGCTCGATCTCGGCAAAGGCGAGATCCTCGGTCTCGTCGGCGAGAGCGGCTCGGGCAAAAGCCTGTTCTGCCGCTCGCTGGTGCGCCTGCTGCCCTCCTCGCGGCTGAAGATCGAAAGCGGGAGCGTGCTGCTCGACGGGCGCGACCTGATGCGGATCGGCGACGGCGAGATGCTGCAAGTGCGCGGCGGCGAGATCGGCATGATCTTCCAGAACCCGACCAGCCATCTCGACCCGGTGATGCGGATCGGCGATCAGATCGCCGAGGGCATCCGCTATCACCAGGGCATCGGTGCCCGCGAGGCCCGCGCTGCCGCAACGGAGATCCTGGCGCAGGTCGGCTTCCCCGATCCGAAGCGCCAGTACGACAGCTATCCGCACGAATTTTCCGGCGGCATGCGGCAGCGGGCGATGATCGGCGTGGCGCTGTCCTGCAACCCGAAGATCCTGATCGCCGACGAGCCGACGACGGCGCTCGACGTGACCATCCAGGCGCAGATCCTGCGGCTATTGCTGGAGATTCGCGACCGGCGCGGCCTATCGATCATTCTGATCACTCACGATCTCGGCATCGTCGCCCAGACCTGCGACCGCATCGCCGTGTTGCGCGGCGGCAAACTCATCGAAGAAGGGCCGAAGCGGACGATCCTGGCGCGGCCGCAGCACCCCTATACGATCAACCTGATCAACAGCCACCCTTCCCTGCCGGGCGAGATATCAGCGCCGCTGCCGGACATTGCCGAGGCCAGCCGGCCGGCGAGGCCATTGCTCGAAATCGACGATCTCCACGTGCGTTTCAGCGCCGGCGGCAGCCTGTTCAAAGGCGGCGCCAGGACGGTCAGCGCCGTGGCCGGCGTCAGCCTGCAGATCATGCCCGGCGAGACTGTCGGCATTGTCGGGGAATCCGGCAGCGGCAAGAGCACGCTTGCCCGCGCCGTGCTCGGCCTGACGCGGCTTTCCTCCGGCCACGTCACGTTCGACGGCGTCGATCTCGCCCTCCAGAAAAACGCCGGCCTCGCAAAACTCAGGCGCGAGACAGCGATGGTCTTCCAGGATCCCTACAATGCGCTCAATCCGCGGCTGACGATCGGGCAGATGCTCGCCGAAGTGCTGAAAGTACAGGGCAAGGTGGCGAAGGCCGATATTCCGGCAAGGATCGGCGAACTGCTCGATCTGGTCGGCCTCGACCGCGAATTCGCCGGCCGCAAACCGCGCAGCATGAGCGGCGGCCAGTGCCAGCGGGCCGGCATCGCCCGGGCGCTCGCCGTCGACCCGAAGCTGATCATCGCCGACGAATGCGTCGCCGCCCTCGACGTCACCATCCAGGCGCAGATCGTCGAGCTCTTCCGTGAACTGACGGCGAAGATGAACCTCACGCTGATCTTCATCGCCCATGATCTGGCGATCGTCCGCAACCTCTGCGAACGCGTCGTCGTGATGTATCGCGGTGAGATCGTCGAGCAAGGCCGATCCGAAGAGGTCTTTGCGCGGCCGAGACATGCCTATACGGCGTCGCTGATCGCCGCCATTCCCGACATCGATCCTGACAAGCCGCTGCTGCAAGACGCCGGCGGCAAGGACGATCGGCAATCGATAGCGGTCCAACCCATCAAACGCATGCCATAACAACGAAGGGAACGAATTCATGACAAACAGGTGGAAATCAATCGGGCTCGCAGCCTTGCTCGCCGGCCTGACGCTCAGCGCAAGTTATGCCGAGGCCGCCGGTGTGCTTACCATCGGCCGCCGCGAGGATTCGACGACGTTCGATCCGATCAAGACAGCCCAGAACATCGACAACTGGGTGTTTTCAAATGTCTATGACGTGCTGATCCGCGTCGACAAGACGGGCACCAAGCTGGAGCCGGGCCTCGCCGAAAGCTGGACCGCTTCGGATGACGGGCTGACCTACACCCTCAAGATCCGTGACGCGAAATTCTCCGACGGTTCGCCGCTGACGGCGGAGGATGCGGCCTACAGCCTGTTGCGTATCCGCGACGATGCCGCCTCGCTGTGGAGCGATTCCTACAAGGTGATCGACACGGCGGTTGCGACCGACGCGCATACGCTGACGATCAAGCTCAAGAATCCGTCCGCGCCGTTCCTGTCGACGTTGGCGCTGCCGAATGCCTCCGTCATCTCCAAGAAGGGCATGGAATCGCTCGGGTCCGACGCCTATGGCGAAAAGCCGATCGCATCCGGCGCCTTCACCGTCGACGAATGGCGGCGCGGCGACCGGGTCATCCTGAAGAAGAACCCGAATTTCTGGCAGGCCGACCGCGTCAAGCTCGACGGCGTCGAGTGGATCTCGGTGCCCGACGACAATACCCGCATGCTGAATGTCCAGGCCGGCGAACTGGATGCGGCGATCTTCGTGCCTTTTTCCCGCGTCGAGGAACTGAAGAAGGACCCGAACCTCAACGTCGATATCGACGCTTCCACCCGTGAGGATCATCTGCTGATCAACCATGCGCATGGCGCACTCGGCAAGAAGGAAGTCCGCCAGGCGCTGGATCTGGCGATCGACAAGAAGGCAATCGTCGATACCGTCACCTTCGGCCAGGGCACGGTCGCCAATTCCTACATTCCGAAGGGGGCTCTCTATTATTACGCCGATAACCTACAGCGACCTTATGATCCCGCCAAGGCCAAGGAGTTGCTGGCCGCGGCCGGCGCTTCCGACCTGACGCTGAATTATCTGGTGCGCGCCGGCGACGAAGTCGACGAACAGACGGCCGTGCTGGTGCAGCAGCAGCTGCAGAAGGCCGGCATCACCGCCAACCTGCAGAAGGTCGATCCGAGCCAGGAATGGGACATGATCGTTGCCGGCGACTATGACGTCTCGGTCAACTACTGGACCAACGACATTCTCGATCCGGACCAGAAGACCACCTTCGTGCTCGGCCACGATTCCAACAACAATTATGCGACCAACTACAAGAACGAGGCGGTGAAGGAGCTCGTCGCCAAGGCCCGTCTGGAGCTCGACCCGAAGAAGCGAGAAGCGATGTATGTCGATCTGCAGAAGATGGCCAAGGACGACGTCAACTGGATCGACCTTTATTACAGCCCTTACATCAACGTCTCGCGCAAGAATATCGAGAACTTCTACCAGAACCCGCTCGGCCGGTTTTTCCTGGAGGATACTTTGAAGAACTAAGTTCCGGCAGCGTGCAAATGCTCCGTCGCCGTAAAGGCGGCGGAGCATCGTTTATGGCTGCGACACGTGCCGCTTGCCTACTCGGCGGCCGCGAGCTTGTCCTGCGTCCTGGTGTCGAAGTCGCTGGCGTCGTGGCGCTCGTGCAACTGGCTCGAAGGGTCGCCGGAGAGGCGGTTGACCATCCGGCCGCGCTGCACGGCGGGGCGGCTGAAGATAGCGTCGGCCCAGCGCTGGACGTTCTTATAGTCTTCGACCTGCAGGAATTCGGCCGCACCATAGGTCCAGCCCTTCACCAGGCCGCCATACCAGGGCCAGACGGCAATATCGGCGATCGTATATTCGCTGCCGGCCAGATATTCACTTTCGGCCAGGCGGCGATCGAGCACGTCGAGCTGGCGCTTCACCTCCATGGCGAAGCGGTCGATGGCATATTCGATCTTCGTCGGCGCATAGGCATAAAAATGGCCGAAGCCGCCGCCGAGATAGGGGGCGCTACCCATCTGCCAGAACAACCATGACAGGCATTCGGCGCGAGCCGCCGGCTCGATCGGCAGGAAGGCGCCGAACTTTTCGGCGAGATAGGTGAGGATGGCCCCGGATTCGAAGACGCGGATCGGCTTTTCGCCGCTGCGGTCCATCAGCGCCGGGATCTTCGAATTGGGATTGATCTTGACGAAATCGCTGCCGAACTGGTCGCCATCGCCGATCCTGATCAGCCAGGCGTCATACTCCGCGCCGCTATGGCCAAGCGCCAGCAACTCCTCGAGCATGATGGTGACCTTCTGGCCGTTCGGCGTGCCGAGCGAATAAAGCTGCAGCGGATGACGGCCGATCGGAAGCTCCTTCTCATGCGTCGGGCCTGCGATCGGGCGATTGATGCTGGCGAACTGGCCGCCATTCGCCTTGTTCCAGGTCCAGACCTTCGGGGGGATATAATCGGAAGAACCGCTCATCTTTCAAACTCCGGGCATTGGTCGGATCGAGCACGGCGCCTCGTTGGGCGGCCTGCCTTTTTCCTGACATAGCAGAGGCGATGAGGGTTTGTCACAGGTGTCAGAGCTGTTCACGCAATCGTCAGGTTCTTGGCAAAGCTGAAGAAAACGACAGCGTCAGGCGCTCGCTTCGGAAAGGCGCCTGCCCGTCGCGGCCGAAAACAGATGTTCGCCGACCGCACGCAAGGTGAAGCGGATCGTGTCGCCGGGCTTTATCGCGATACGCTCGCGAAACAGCATATTGACGTTTTCTTCGCCGATCCGGGCGACAACCTGTGTCTCTGCCCCAGTCGGCTCGACGACGACGATCTTCGCCGGTGTGCCCTCCTCGGCGATGATGAACTGTTCCGGCCTGATGCCGTAGATCAGTTCCTCGCCGGGATCGGCCGTGCCGGGACGCAGCGATAGCGGCATGGCGACGCCGCTGTCGCTGCGGAAGATCGAGGGGGCGTCGGCCTGGATACGGCCCTTGAGCAGGTTCATCGCCGGCATGCCGATGAAACCGGCGACGAAGGTGGTCGCCGGGCGGTCGTAGATCTCCAAAGGCGTTCCGATCTGCTCGACGATGCCGTCACGCATCACGACGATGCGATCGGCCATGGTCATCGCCTCGGTCTGGTCGTGGGTGACATAGACGGTGGTGATCTTCAGCCGCTGGTGCAGTTCCTTGATCTCGGCGCGCATGGCAACCCGCAGTTTGGCGTCGAGATTGGAAAGCGGCTCGTCGAAGAGAAACACTTTCGGGTCGCGCACGATGGCGCGGCCCATGGCGACACGCTGGCGCTGACCACCCGAGAGATGGCGCGGATGGCGATCGAGAGAAGGTTCGAGCGCCAGGATCCTGGCGGCGGACTGTACGCGGCGGCCGATCTCGTCCCGGGCCGTGCCGCGCAGCTTCAGTGAGAAGCCCATATTTTCGGCCACCGTCAGATGCGGATAGAGCGCGTAACTCTGGAACACCATGGCGATGTCCCGCTCCTTCGACGGCAGCTCGTTGACCATTCGGCCATCGATTGAAAGCCGGCCTTCCGAGATCGTTTCGAGGCCGGCGATCATGCGCAGCAGTGTGGACTTGCCGCAGCCGGAAGGGCCGACCAGCACGATGAATTCGCCATCGTCGATATCGACGTCGACGCCGTGGATGACAGGCAGAGTGCCGTAGGATTTGCGGATGTTGTGAAGCGCTATCGACGCCATGATATTTTCCTCAGATTACGCTCAGGCCGCGCCTTCGCCTTCATGATTGACCGCCGTCCTGGTGCCTGAGGAAAACATGATCAGGGCGAAGAGCGGTTCGGTGCCAAGCGCGCGCGCCCAATGGCGGACATTGCGGGGAATGCGGATCGCGTCGCCGGCTTCGAGCCGGTAAAGGGCGTCGCCGAGCTTGTGCTCGCAAAGGCCGGAAACGACGTAGAGAATCTCCTCGCAATCGGGATGCGAGTGCAACTGGTTGCGCTCGCCGGGATTAATGCGGCAGGTGCCGAAGGTCATCTCGGTGCCGGGCGTGCCGTCGCCGGTAATCTTCCAGTTGAGTTCGCCCCATGTGGTCGGCATGAATTCGCCGCCGGCTTTCCTGAAAATAATGTCGGTTTCGCTCAAGACTGTCTCCCGGGTCAGAGATGGGTGGTGACGCCGGCATCCGTGCGTCGGTAGAATTCGAAAAGTTTCATGATCTCTCGGGCGATTTCGAGCGTGCCCCGGGTGATCGATGTGCCGGAAAGGATCGCATCGGTCAGATGCAGGATCTCGGGCACATAGCCGAGATAGAAGAGGTTATTGTTGTAGAGCTGGCCGAGCGAATGCTCCGGCTCGTAGGTGAGCGCCGCATTCTCGTCCGGCTGAATGAAGCTTGCGGCGCGGCCATAGGACGGCAGGTCCGCCTTGCGGAAATAAGTCAGCCGGCTGCCGTTTTCGACGATGGCGTTGGCGCCCTCGCCGATGATCTCGACTCGTTCGAAGATGCTGCCGCCGGATTGGCCGGCGGCCAGGTGCAGCGTGCCGATCGCGCCGGAGCGGAAGCGCAGGCTGGTGACGGTGGCGCCGGTCAGCGCTTCCCATTCATAACTGGCGCGGTCGACCTCGCCGCCGAGGAAATTGAGGATCGCCCCGGGATGATAGATGTGATCGAGGAAGCTCTGCATCCTGACGAGATCGTCGCGCTCTTCCGGTTTCGGCAGGCTCTGGGGATAACGGACATTGATCGAAGTCAGCCTGCCGAAACCGGGCGAGCCGATCAGATCCTTGAGTTTCTCGATCGTCGGAAAGAAGGTCTTCTTGAGCCCGGTCATGACCATGCGGCCGGCCGCGGCACTTGCCGCCCGCAGCCTTTCGATATCCTCAAGGCTTGCCGCCGTCGGCTTCTCCATCCAGACATGCGCGCCTGCGGTCAGCGCGTCGAGCGCCAGGTCGGTCGCCTGCACCCGGCCGTCGGGATGATAGGCGGTGACGAGAAAGACCAGCTCCGGTCTTTCCTGCTCGAGCATATCACGGTGATCGGTATAGGCTTTGCCGGCGCCGAAAAGCTTGGCGAATTTTTCGGCGCGGGAAAGATCGAGATCGCAGATGCCGGCAAGCTCGACCGGGGCATAACGCAGCGCCGGATAGACATTGCGGTAGGCATGGCCGCCGGCGCCGATGAAGCAGGCCTTGATGCGATGATCGAACTCGAAATTGTAGCGGATTTCCCGCTGGACATGGTGCGACATGGTCAGCCCTTGATTGCTCCCTGCGTCAGCCCCTCGGTGAAACGGCGCTGCATCAGGATGTAGAGAAGAATGATCGGCAGGAACGAAATGACGGTGCCCGAAAAGACCAGGCGATAGTCGGAAGCATAGGTGCTGGCGAAACGGACGAGCCCGAGCGGCAGCGTCTGCACCTCCGGGCTGATCAGCACGATCAGCGGCAGGAAGAAATCGTTCCAGGTGGAGAGTGCGCTGATGATGACGAGCGCCTGCACCGCCGGTGTCGAGATCGGCAGGAAGACCTTGGTGAGGATCTGGACATGCGAGGCGCCGTCGATCTTGGCGGCTTCGATCAGATCATCCGGCACGCCGATGAAGAAGCTCCGCATGAGAAAGATGCCGAAGGGAATGCCGTTGCTGACCTGCACCAGGACGATTCCAGTCAGCGTGTTGACGAGGTTCAGCCCGAAGAGCACCTGGTAAAGCGGAATGACGATCGCCTGGACCGGCACGGTGAGGCCGAGGATGAAGGCGTAGAACAGCCATTCGCGACCGGGAAAACGGATCTTGGCGAGTGCGTAGCCGGCAGGCGCGCAGGTGATCAGCGACAGGATGACGACGCCGACAAGATTGATGAGGCTGTTGCCGACGAGGTCGCCGAAGCCGCCGATTTGCCAGGCATCCAGATAATTCCGCCACATCAGATCGGCGGGCCAGGTGAAGGGGTCGGCCCGGCCAATTTCGGCTTCGGTCTTGAAACTGGAGATCAGCAGCCAGACGAACGGGGCGAGGATCAGGATCAAAACAGGGGTCAGCGCCAGCGCCACCGGCCATTCGCGATTACGCATACTCATTGCGAAAGCCTCGCGCGCCAGCGGTTGAAGACGATGGTGATGGCGATCGCCAGCAGGCTGAGCAGGATGCAGAGCACTGCCGCGAGCCCGTGATCCTGGGATTGGAATGCAAGCCGGTAGATATAGGTCGTGATCAGTTCGCTTTGGTAGAAGGGGCCGCCATTGGTCATGACGAAGACCGTGGCAAAACCCTTCAGACCGTTGATCATCGCCAGCGAGACAACGAAGGTCGTCACCTCGTGAAGCCCCGGCAGCGTCACATAAATCAGCTTCTGGAAGGCGTTGGCGCCGTCCACCTCAGCCGCGTCGTAAAGCGAGCGGTCGATATTCTGCAGCCCGGCGATGAAGAGCAGCATGTAGAGGCCGAAACCCTGCCAGGAGCTTGCGACATTGACGGAAAAGAGCACCAGGGCGGGATCGGAAAGCCAGCCTTGCGTGAAGGCACCGAGCCCGATCCGTGTCAGCGCCGTATTCATCAGGCCGAAAAACGGATCGTAGATATTGGCCCAGATGACGCCGACCACCGCCAGCGACACCAGATGCGGCAGGAAGAAAGCGGTGCGGAAGAAAACCTGGGTGATCCTGAGCCTGTTGACCGCGAGCGCCAGCAGCAGGCCGAGACCGCCCGCCATCACCACATGGTAGGCGAGCCAGAGAAATGTATGGGCGAGGCTCTTCCAGACGATCGGATCATCCGCCGCCTTGGCATAATTGTCGAAGCCGACGAAGCTGGCGGACGTATTGAAGCCGGCCGAGCTATTGAAACTCAGCCAGAAAGTCGCGGCGATCGGCAGCAGCGTGAAGACGGCGTAGAGGCCGAGCGCCGGCGCCATCAGCCAGAATGCGGTGCTGGCGTCCCCACCGGCCGAGCCGGACCCGGCCGTCCGGCGTTTGGGCATGCGGGCGGACAGGCCGCCCGTATGCCCTGCCATGGCAGGTGCAGCGCTGAGAGGAGCCACGGCCTTGCTGCCGGGCGTTCTTGGAATGGCCACTATTTCGCCTCTGTCATCTTCGCCTGGATCTGCTTCATGCCGTCCGCGCCGCCGATCTGGCCGGAGATCAGGCCCTGAATGACCTGGAAGTAGGTGTCGAGCACCGGCCCGGGCAGATAGACGCTCGGATTGTAACCGACGCCGCCGGCCGCGGCCGCGAAGATATCCTTGAGCACCGGGGTCGGCGGTTCGAGGCCAGGGATTTCGCGCGGATAGATCATCGTGCTCGCCGGGTCCTGCGCGCGTTTTTTCATCACGGCATCGGACAGCATGAAGTCGATCCATTTCATCGCGAGTTCCGGCTGCTTGGAGTTGACGGGGATCAGCCAGCTCCAGCCGACGCCGCCGGTCGGGATCGCCGCGCCCTTGATGTCGGAGGGCATCGGTGCATAGCCGGCGTTCGTGAGGTCGTAGCCGGCCTTGCGGGCATTGGCGGTGAACCAGGGGCCGGCGACGAACATCGCTGCGCGCTTGTTGAACCAGAGGCGCGAGGCGCCGTCGAGATCGAGGCCCGCCATCTCTTTCTTGATGTCGCCGGCTTCGACCAGCTTCTGCAGCCGGATGGCGCCGGCGGCGACCGCGGGATCGTCCCAGGCGATCTCGCGGCGCAAGGCCTTGCCGATCACTTCTTTGCCGCTCGCCGATTGCAGCAGGTTGCC